>SOKP01000142.1 GCA_004375715.1 Promethearchaeota archaeon
GGACCATCAATCATATCAAAACCTATAAGGGCTGCTCCAAAAAGTTCATCTTCATTAAAGTTCATCTTCTTTTGACCTCCTCCTTAATACAACTTGGTTTAATTCTTTTCTCATAATATTTAATAATTTAATTCTCTCGTTTGGATTTATCGCCGTAAGCCCATATGTTTTTATGTGGAGTAATTGTTCTACGCGATCTGGGCTCATTCTTCCATCATTCTTTGTTAAATCTTGTTTATTTGCTATACCAATTATTGGACAATCTTTATCGATAAAATGTGTTGCGAATTTAATCAATTCTCGCGAGTTTAAAACGTTTCGGGGCGTAGAATCAGTAACAACAAAAAGAACATCTGAACCTAGAAGATAATCTCTTGAATATGTTTTTAAATACGAGCTTTGACCACCAAAATCCCAAACGCGGATATTATAGTCGTCTAATTTGATCGTTTTTAAATCAAAGCCATGGGTAGGGAAATAAAATTTGCTAATCGTGTCCTTTGAGAGAAGTCGTAGCATAGTCGTTTTTCCGACTGCCGGCGAACCTATGAATGTCACCTTCATCAATTTTGAAATTTCTGAACTCAACATTTCTTATGCAATTACGAAAAGAAAAGAATATTTTTAAAGAAAAAAGGTCAAATTACATAGATATATATAGGTAATATATGGATCATATCAACAAAGATAAGCGTCTTGATTCTAAAAAATAGCGGAGAATTGGATGTTATAGAAAAATAGAAGTAAAATTATTGAAAATAAAGCAGGGATTATCAGACTGTATGTGAATAGTCCATGAGAAACCTTAATACATTTGAATAACGTATTCATTATCACCTCAAAGTAGCGAGGATCGTTCCAAATTTTTACATTTTCGACGATAGAATCGTGATAATAAAATTCTACATCTTCTAAATTGCTTTCTGCTTTAATTATCAAATCATCAATTTTTTCTAGAATCTTTTCTAATGTGATCCTATCTCCCAAGGGAGAATATCCCCGAGCAGAGAATTGTCTTGCTACAGTGTGTGAATCTGAAGTCGTAATTTCCCCCCTTTCGATTCCTCTATTTTGTAGCATGTTTAAAACGAACGATCGAATATCAACGTACGCATTATTTGCATCGAAGTGAATAAACACCGTTTTTTGGTTTGATTCAATGTCTTTAAATAAATGAACGACAATTCCACCTGTACCAATACCATCTCTTTCTGTGTACTCCGTCATTAGATCTTTTGCAACACCATATTGTACTACAATTTTTTCATCATTTCCTTTAGCTTTATTGGAAACGAGAAATTTTTTTGAAACTGATATGAGATCGTTGGCTTCTATCGATTTGTTTCTTATTAAAACTTCATCCTTTATGATAGAATTATGCGAATCTATTATGATAGCCTCACGATAACCTTTGGCTTTTGCAAATTTTCTAATTTCGCTGCCAACTTCAGCGTGGATATCATCAGAAGGTAAAGGATGTCTGGTTAAGAACATTATAGCAACATTATTTATATTAATCCCAATTAACTTTGCAGAATTCGACATGCTTCTTGTGGTGCCATTAATTTCTTCTATCCATTCTACTTTTTTATCTTCTTGGATATACTTCACATCGCTCTTAATTTTACTCAAGACTTTTTCTAGTTCTTTCTGAGAAGTTAAATTTTGTGAATGATCATTTGTAGTGTGATAAACTGTCGTACCTTGAATTTTATTGAATGTCTTGTAGATATGGGCTGGTAAATCTGAAGATCCACAAGTTTTAAAAGGTCCAAAATGAACGTGCGGTACGACAAATAAACCTTTTACTTTTTGTGTAGCCTTACTTCTGATTGCCAAGTATTGTATGAAAACATTGGAGTTGACCCCTATTTTATCAAAAATTCCTTCGAGTAAATCGTCATTATCCTCTGTTAGCATCGAGAGTACGAAAGCTCTAATAAAAGGATATCCTCCTATGCCAGTCGCTTGTCTGTATATATTACTTACTCGGGCCATACTTCTTGCATATGGAATCGCAAAAATAAAAGCACAAATTGTAAAAAAAAGGATTGCTCTGATAAAAAATAGAAATTTAAGTTGAGATGCGAAAATACTATAGAGCGTTATTACAATTACGGGTTGAACAAACGCTAAAATGAAATTTCCATATTTACCAACGGTAGTGAATGAAAAATATACAACATATGCGAAGATATAGGAAATTATAGTACCCAATATGAGAAATACTTCTTGAAATGTGATATTTCTAAGGAATATCGTAATAGTTTCCCCAATTAAAAGTGACAAACCCATTATCGCCGTAAAAAATGTATTCATTTGAAAAGACCATCCCTTCGGTGGCTTAGCAAGTAGTGGAGCGCGTTTTGAGTAGATAAATATCGATATTAAGATACCTCCTCCAGAGGTGAAGTAAAATGTTAGTAAAACATTTGAAAGGTAAAACAAGTTCCAAATATTGGTATAAAGTGAATTTAGTATAAACGATAAGACAGCAAGAATAGCAGGTACGCTAAAAAAGAGAACATATGCTGATTTCTTAGATGCAAAATAATTCATATAAGATATTATCCCGGGAATATGGCGTGTTGGTGGTTGTTGTGCGTACATAACAAATATTATATGAAATTTTATTTCTTATGTTAATTTTTTGTATAACTACTAGAAGAATAAAGAATAAACCTTTAAATTATATTTTTTTTAACATATTATTAATAATTAAGCGAATATTAAAATTATGTCGGATAAACGGTTTAAGGACGTCATCTCTGAAGGATTTTACTTATTCCGCAAAAGCTACAAGACAATAATATTACCTCTAGCTTTAATTTTTATAATATCGTTAATAATAAAAAACTTGTTAGGTATTGATTTGAACTGGCAATTGAACCTGATATCTCCTGCAATTGAAGTTATTATACAGAAAGATCCCTCGGCCCTCAATAACGCCGATCTTAGTGTTATGTTTGAATACATATCTTTAATTCTCAGTGCTGAGTTTCTGAATAATTTAACATCATCTATCTTCAATGTGCTTGCTCTGTGCTTAGTAAGTAATTATATGTTCAATAAATTCTCAAGTAACCCTTCGAACTTTGTAACTGAATTAAAAAAAGCCCTTAATGGGAGATTATTACTTGTTGTTCTTTTATTAGGTGTAGGAATAGCAATAGGGTCATTTCTTCTTTTTATCCCAAGTATTATTATCTATGGGTTTTATATTTTTTACGTATTTACTTATCATTCAGAAGAAGGAATTCAACCCTTAAAAAAGGCTCGAGAAGTAGCAAGAGGAGCATTTGGAAAATTAATTGGTATTTTTATACTTAGTAATTTAGTTATTTTTATTTGCGATATCATTTTCCAATTGTTTGCTAATCCTTTCTTAATCCAAATGTATGACGCTTCATGGTACAATCCATCCACGAGAAATTACGGCTCAATTATACTATATGATCTGCTTTATAATTTACCTGAAATCTTACTTACTCCATTATTTATTTGCTTCTTAACTTCTCTGTATGGTTTTTTAAAAACTAATAGAGAACAACAACTTCAATATCTATCACCATCGTATCAACCATCACAAAAGTTTGACGCTTCTAATACTGAGGTTTCTAAAGATATTACCTCTGGTATGTATTGCCCATTCTGTGGGAAAAGTACCCCCAGAATCGAATTCTGCGTCCACTGCGGAGAAAAAATAAATTTTGAAATATAAAATATTAGGAAAGGTAGAATAAAATGAATATAAACATAAATCAGAGATTTGAGTTAAATCCAGATGATTTAAACGATCCAATTGTCTTAATTGGTTGGCCAGGGATTGCTTTGGTCGCAAAACTAGCGATAACTTCAATTAAAGATTCTATTGAAGCAAAAGAATTCTTGGACATTGAATATTTCGATTTTCCCCCGAAATCAACGGTTGAAAAGGGAAAATTGGAGATTCCGTCTGCAAAAGTATATTATAAGTCAAGAAAACAGAAAAATAAACCTGATCTCTTTATCTTAACGGCTAATTATCAACCTCAGACTTCACAAGGAGTATTTGAGTTTTCTCAGAAATTTTGTGAAGCTATGGATAAAATTACAAATAGTAAAATTAAAATGTACATCAGTGCTGGCGCAATGGTAATTGATAGAGTAAGAGATAAGCCAATAATACACATTTGTGGAACAAACGACAAAATAAATGAATCTTTCTTAAAATATGAAGACACTACATTAATGAATGGTGGAGTAATTGCTGGAGCAAATGGAATTTTACCCGCTTGGGCAGGACAAAAAGGATTCGCCCCTGGAGTGTGTTTACTAGCAGAAACTTTACCATTACCTATGATGACATTGGATCCCCGGGCATCTAAGGCATTAGTTGTGTTATTAATGAATTATTTTGATATTGAAATGAACTTCGATGAATTAAACAAACAGATCGAAGAAATGGAACAAGTTATTGATTCTTACAAAAAACAAGCAAATCAATTTATGAAGGGTCCTCAAGATATACACAGTTCAGATTCTTATTTCCGTTAATATTTGCTTTTAATTCTTTTTAGAATCCTCCAAAAGTTAAAATTTATTATGGTAAGGATATTTTTTATTTATTAAATTATATAACTTTAAATTCAGTGAAAAAGGACTAATATGAAATTTTTCAAATTGTTTGAACCTCTGAAAATTGGGAATATGACTATTTCAAATCGAATAGTTATGCCGGCTATTAACCTAAATATGGCTAGTGATGGATATGTCAGTCAACAGTTAATTGATTTCTATGTAGAAAGAGCAAAAGGAGGTGCGGGATTATTAGTTGTAGGAGGGTGCTACGTAGACCTTTATGCAAAAGGGATTCCAATGATGATCTCTATTGACAGTGATGACTATTTACCAGCCTTAACCGAATTAACGCAAGCAATCCATAATGCGAGGGACGATGTAAAGGTATGTGCTCAATTGTATCACGGTGGTGCCTATACTATGCCTTTTGTAATTGGTAAAACACAAATTGCCCCGTCGGCTGTATATAGTAAATTTAGTAAAAGTACTCCAAGAGAAATGACTCTTGAAGATATTAAAACGGAACAGCAAGCATTTGTTGACGCAGGAGTACGCGCTAAAAAAGCTGGTTTCGACGCCGTTGAAGTTTGTGCAAATGCAGGCTATTTGATGACTCAATTTCTCTCTCCAAAAACAAACAAGAGAACCGACAAATATGGCGGTGATTTAGAAAATCGACTTAGATTCCCTTTAGAAACTTTGGAGTTAATGAAATCTAAATTAGAAGAAATACCTCTTGGTTATAGGATTTCTGGAGATGACTTTGTCCCTCAAAGTAACACTTATAAAGAAAAAGCTGTAATTGCTGAAAGATTATCTGTGTATTTAGATTATCTCAATGTGACTGGAGGGTGGCATGAAACAAAAACACCTCAAACAACAATGGATGTTCCAGAGGGTTGTTATTCATATTTAGCAGAAAATATTAAGAATCACGTTTCTATACCAGTATTTTCTTCCAATAGAATAAATACACCTGAGCTGGCTGAGCAGATTTTAATGGCTGGAAAAGCTGACGCTATATGCATGGGTCGAACTCTAATCGCGGATCCCTACCTTCCTGAAAAGGCAAAGAAAGGTGAATTAAGGGATATTATGCATTGTATCGGTTGTAATCAAGGGTGTTTTGATGCAATCTTTGCTATGAAATCTGTAATATGTTTGAGAAATGCTAGAGCCGGAAAAGAAGCTAAGACTGAGTTAAAACCACTTGAGACCAAGAAAAAAATTATGATAATTGGAGCTGGTCCAGCAGGGTTAGAAGCTGCACGTGTTGCGGCTATGAGAGGTCATGAAGTACATTTATATGAAAAAGACGATCGAATAGGTGGGCTATTAAATATAATTTGGATACCGCCAGGAAGGAATGAATTTAAGAGGATGATTGAAAACTATACTTATTGGATTCAGAAATATAATATTCACGTACATCTGCAACAAGAAATAACAAGTAACAAAGTTAAAGAAATTAATCCGAATATTGTATTAGTGGCAACTGGTTCCACTCCAATTAAACCCCCTATTACGGGAATTGAAAGAGATAATGTATTTTGGGCAAATGATGTATTCTACGGTGATGCTCCAATAGGAAAAAACAATGTAATCATTGGTGGGGGTGCTACTGGAATAGAATTAGCAATATACATAGCAAAATATGGAACATTGGATATTGATTCATTTAATTTTCTCACACGATATAAAGCACTAGAGCCAGATGTAGCATTGAAAATGATGCACGAAGGAAGGAATAAAGTAACTGTTTTAGAACAATTACCAAAATTAGGAACCGCATTAGGTAAGACTACTAAATGGGTCCTATTAGATAAATGCGATTATCTTGGAGTGAAAAAACTTACCAGTGTAAAAGTAACTGAAATAGGGAAGGATTATGTTTCTTACATCGATGCTAACGATGCCGAACAACAAATTAACGATGTTGATTATGTTTATTATGCCACAGGTGTTAAACCGAATGATTCTCTTTTTAAAGAGATAAAAGCTTTAAAAATTCC
>SOKP01000060.1 GCA_004375715.1 Promethearchaeota archaeon
TGTTATACGCGAAAAGTTGCATTTAACGACGTTAAAATATCAGAAGTTAGAAAACCTAGTTAAAGCTATTGGATTACCTAAAGAAAAACTTTGTACCTATTGTTGGGATGGTGTAGAACAGTAATTTTAAATAATACTAATTTCTATCTGATGATATAGCTCTTTCCATTTCTATTATTTTATTAACAGATTTTAGAGGATATTCCCCCGTTAGGCACGCCATACACAATTGGTTTTTACTTTTTCCGATCGCACTAACCAGATCGTCAATAGTTTGATATCTCAGAGAATCTGCTCCGATTTTCTTTCTAATCTCTTCGATATAGTTTTTTTCTCCATAAAGATTTTTAAAGCTTCCCGCAATTAATTCAGAAGTTGTAGGAAAATCGATACCCATATAACACGGTCTTATCACGGGAGGGCAACTTATCCTTACATTCACGGATAAAGCACCTGCTTCTCTAATTAAGCTAATAATCTTTTTTGTCGTAGTACCTCTTACAATCGAGTCGTCCAAAAGAATTACATTCTTCCCTTCAACAAAAATTTTTATAGGGTTTAATTTCTCTTTAACTGCCGCTTCTCTTTTTTTTTGTCCAGGCATTATAAAAGTGCGCCACACGTAGCGGTTTTTCATTAAACCCTCTACATAGGGTAATTTTGATTCCTGTGCGTAACCTAAGGCGACACTTCGTCCAGAATCAGGTACTGGAACCACAATTGCATTTTCTCTAAAATGAGCATCAGTCAGCATTGGATCGTTTTTGGCAAGGTTAATCCCTAGTTGCAGCCTAGTTTGAGCAACAGAAACACCATCTATAATAGAATCAGGACGAGCAAAATATACGAATTCAAACTGACAAAGCGCAGTTCTTTCGCTTTCTACAACCATTTCTGAATGAATTCCCTTTTCACTACTTAGATGGATAATCTCCCCGGGTCTTACATCCCTAAGCAAATTACCTCCGACAACATCAATGCCACAAGATTCAGAAGAGACTATGTAATGTTTTCTTTCTTTAGTTATCATTTCTCCTATGCATAAAGGTTTAAAACCTAAAGGATCTCTAATAGCGTAAATATCGCTTTCGCTTGTTAGTATTATAAGCGAATAGGAACCATCTAAAGATTTACTCATCCTTTTCAAGATTTCGGGCCAATTATCTGTTTCATTTGCAGTATAAGCTAATAAATGGGCGATAACTTCTGTATCTGTGTTAGTTATGAAAATTCGACCATTAGCTTCTAACTCTTGCTTTATTTCATGGTAATTCGGAATTGTTCCGTTGAAAGCTAATGAAAATTCTATTTCATTATTTTTAAAATGGTAGGGTTGAATATACTCTAGTGAACTATATTCTTGAGCTCCGGTTGTAGCGTACCTGTTATGACCAATCCCTACATTACCCCACAATTTAGAGAGAGCGTTATCATTCAATACTGTAGAAACTAATCCTTTATTTTTATAAGTTACAATTGAGCCACCTGTTTTAAGGATAGAAATCCCCGTGGATTCTTGACCTCGGTGTTGTTGAGAAATCAGCCCAAGGTAAAGTAATTTTGAGATAGTAAAGGTTTTATCGTCGCAGGTAACACCAAATACGGCACACTGTTCAACAGGCTTATCTATTTTAAGATTTTTTTTACAATTAAAAGCCATTTTATTATTCTATGGTATAATAAGAATTAAAAATCTAGTTCATCTGCTATTAATTTAAATGATTTATTATTTTTATTACTTGATTTAATAGATTATTAGTGATTTTTTAAGATAGTTGGTAAGAAATTAGCGATAAAAATAAATATCTTGCTTTTGCAATACTT
>SOKP01000046.1 GCA_004375715.1 Promethearchaeota archaeon
ATTTTATTGGTTGCACATCAAATTATCGTCAAAAAAATTTAAGAGACGCTACTTTAAGATTCTTAAAGAAAGCTAATATTGATTTTACTTTGATTGACGAACATTGTTGTTGTAGCCCGGTAATGCGAACTGGTCAAACAAATTCTGTTAAAGACTTCATTAATTTTAATATTTCTCAAATAAACGATGCAGGCGCGTCAAAAGTCATCACTTCTTGTGCGGGCTGTTATCGTACGTTAAAAAAGGATTGGTTGAAATATGGTGCCGACTATAATTTCCAATTATATCACACCGTAGAATTAGTTAAAGAGCTATTAGACGAAGGAAAATTAAAATTTCAATCAGAATACAACAAAATAGTAACTTATCACGACCCCTGCCACCTTGGAAGACATATGGATGTCTACGAAGTTCCAAGAGAAGTGTATAAGCAAATTCCCGGTATTAATCTTGTAGAAATGAAACGAAATCGAGAAAACGCTTGGTGTTGCGGCGCCGGAGGTGGAGTAAAAATAGGATATCCCGAATGGTCAGTTGAGATTTCTAAGGAAAGGCTTGAGGAAGCAAGTGCGACTGGAGCCTCCGTTGTTTCGTCCGTGTGTCCATTTTGTAGAACGAATTTGAGCGATGCCAACGATAAATTTGGTATGAATTTTGAAGTTATCGATTTGATTGAGATAATAGATAAATTGGAATTCGAAATTACTGATACAGAACATTAACTTACCGTTTACTAAATCATAATTAGAAAATTAAATAGAAGTAAATTTATTCAAAGCGAAATCTATGGCTCTTGTAAGATGTCCCAAATTTTAATGGTCTTATCATTCGATCCACTGACTATATACCTCCCATCAGGAGAGAAGGCAACTGAAGTTATATATTTTTTATGTCCTTCGAGTATCCAAGCGAGTTCGTTAGTAGTTAAATCCCACACTTTAATATCTTTATCATATGAACCACTGACCATATAATTACCATCGAGAGAAACAGCTACATCGGTAACAAACCAAGAATGCCCTTTGAAAGACCTCATAAGCTTTCCAGTTGCAACATGCCACTCTCTTATAGTTTTGTCATTCGAACCACTAACGATATGTTTCCCATCAGGAGAAAATACAACTGTAGTTATGTATTTTTTGTGAGCATCAATCGTTCTAACAATCTGACCAGTCTCAAGACTCCAGACCTTTAGAGTTCGGTCACTCGAGGCGCTAGCTATATATTCACCATCAGGAGATATAGCAACTGAACTCACCTCTTTTTTGTGCCCCTCGAGTGTCCTCACGATATCGCCAGTATTTGTATCCCATACTTTAATATCTTTATCATATGAACCACTGACAATATAATTACCATCAGGAGAAACAGCTATGGCGGTAACGAACCAAGAATGCCCTTTGAGCGTTCGAATAGACTCTCTCGTGGAAAATTCCCAGATTTTTATAGTTTCATCGTTCGAGCCACTCACTATATATTTTCCATTAGAAGAAAGGGCAACTGAAGTTACGTATTTTTTATGTCCCTCGAGCGTTTTTATGAGCTTACCTGAGGATATTTCCCATATTTTTATAGTTTTGTCGTTCGAAGCACTTACAACATATTTACCATCAGGAGAAAACACCACCGAGCTTATACCCTTTCCATGGCCTTCAAAAATTTGAACAGGAATAATAGTTCCTTCTACCCTAGCAACTTTGCCTATTATTACTTTTTCTATAGCTACTTCTTCCACTACTTCTGGCGGGGGAATAGGTTCAGGTGCAACTTTAGGTGGTACTACTTCTTCTTCTACCTCCGCTTGGGGGATAGGTTCAGGTGCAACTTTAGGTGGTACTATTTCTTCTACTACCTCCGCTTGAACAATTGGTTCTGGTTCAATTTCAAACTGCCGCTCCTTTTCTCTTGGTGCAATCTCAGTCATTTTTAACCTTACACCCAATTTTCTATCTGAAATAACTTGCTTTCTAGGGATTCTTCTCTTTCTTACTACTAGCATCCCACCTACAACCATTATGATAACAATGAGAATCACTACTACTATTATTACACTTCCAAGAGGAAATTGGTTTCCATTGATATTACTGGAAACTTCTTGAATATCCTCTCCATTACCGCTAAAACTGTTATTTAATACTTCATTGTAGATAGAATGATATAGCTTAATACCAACCGAATTATTATTAATTGTGTTTATGACGATGATATTATTATCACTTTCTATTAAATTTATCCCAAAATAAGTATTGTAGCTTGCGTTATTACCCGAAATGTCGTTATAATTACTAGAAGATCTTAACCCTATCCCACCATATTCGTTGTTCTGTGCAGCGTTTCCCGAAATATTGTTAAAACTGCTAGAAGATAACTGTATCCCATAATTAGTGTTGTAGCTTGCGTTATTTCCCGAAATAATATTATTATCACTATAATATAAATATATCCCATGATAAGTGTTGTAGCTTGCGTTATTTCCCGAAATAATATTATTATCACTATAATATAAATATATCCCATGATAAGTGTTGTAGCTTGGGTTATTTCCCGAAATGTTGTTAAAACTGCTAAAAGATAACCGTATCCCAACAAAATCGTTGTTCCTTGCAGTGTTTGCCGAAATGTTGTTATAACTGCTAGAAGATAACCGTATCCCACAATGATTAGATGAATAAGTATTATTAATTAATAGGGAATTAGTAACATTTAATAATCGGATTCCCGCATTAGGATTATCTCCTGAATTGTAGATAGTGCAATTTTCAATTTTAAAGAACACATCGGAATTTTCAATCTCGATACAACTTCCCGAGCCTCCGCCATCTATTACCAAATCTTCTATGACATAAGGATCGGAATAGGTGCCGTTCCCCGTACAGATTCCCGCAGCTTCAGTAGCAGACCAATTATTATCGATATGAATTTTTCCCGATATTTTTGCGAGTTTCAAACTATCGTTATCTAAACTAATATCATCGCTATATTCCGAACTTTTACCGCAACTGCTCGTAATAAGACTAAGATTAGTGGTAAATATTGGTAATAAAGCGAAAAAGATAATTAAAGTGATTAAAATTATTATATTTGATTTTACACTTGATTTCATTTTATTTTCATAAAAATTTATTAAATTTTATTTTTTGTCGATAATCTATTACTTTAGACTACTATTTATACTTTTTTGTCAATAGGAATTTAAATATATCAATTGGAATAGAAGTAAACCTACAATTCGCAACTCTCACATTTAAAATTATTATGAATCCACATTATTGCTGATTAGGCCTAGATTGATAAAAAAAATTATAATATTATTTTCATTTTCAGAAATAAAAAAAATTATAAATAATTCAGATTATTTGCTAAGTTTATTTGTAAATAATTAATTTGCAGATGTGATTGAAATGAGGTTAGGTGCTCACATGAGCGTTACTGGAGGTAAATACATGGCTTTTAAAAGGGGAAAAGAGCTTGAGTGCGAAACTATTCAAGTATTTATTAGAAATGTACGCTCTTGGTCGTCCAAACCTTTATTGAAAAGTGATATTGACGATTTTCTTAAAATAAAGGAAGAATTAAAAGAAGAAATTTGGCCAGTAATGAGTCACAATAGTTATTTAATAAATTTAGCAAGCATTGATAAAGAAAAATTGGAGAAGTCTTATTGCTCTATGCTAGACGAGCTTATTAAAGCTGACCTACTCGGTATCGAGTTGGAAAATGTGCATCCTGGAGTTATTCCTATAAGCGATAAAGATGAAATCTCCAAAAAAGAGGCGTTAACTCAGATAGCTAATCAATTAAACAAATTAATAGATGAAACCAAAGGTTCAAAAGTTAAACTTTTGCTAGAAACTACCGCTGGGCAAGGTAAGGGTTTAGGCAATAAATTTCATCATTTAACTACGATTATTGATAAAATTAAAGATAAAAATAGAATTGGGGTTTGTTTTGATACTGCCCATTCATTTGCAGCAGGCTACGACTTTACTACCAAGAAAAAATATAATGAAATGTGGAATGAGTTTGACGATATTATTGGTTTGAAGTATTTATTTGCTTTTCATTTGAATGACACTGAAAAAGAGTTAGGTTCTAGAGTTGATCGTCATACTCACATAGGACAAGGAAAAATCGGCAAGGAACCCTTTGGATTCTTGTTAAATGATGAAAGATTTAGAGATCATCCGGGAATTATAGAGACTCCAAAAGGTAAAGATATGAAAGAAGATGTAATGAATCTTGCAACTCTTAGATCTTTGATAAGGTAAAGTAGCTAATCGTGAATCTTAAACCATAAAGGACTAGTATCGTCAACTAAACCATTATAGTTTACTGTTAATTCCTCCCCCTTCTTAATGTCTTGAATAGCCGTGTATTCAATTGCTTTATTCTTATAATCGTATAAATACCGTAAATTGGGATTATACGAATGATTGATGAACTGACTAACGCTTAGAGTGATTGCGTTTTTAAAAGCCGGTTTAAGTTTTGGATCTTCCCAAATATAGCAATAATTGTATAGGTAAGTTTTTTTAATCTTTCTATAATCTTTATTGGGTATTAAAACTACATTTGCTATGTCGATTACTGTATCTTTTTTAATATCTTTCTTCGCAAAGGCACCTTTTCCTTTTTTTTCAGATATAAATTTAACTTCTATAAATTCATGCAATGGAATCACTAATTTTTTATTCTATTGATGCGTGACGCTTATCAATGTCGTTTTCGGTTATTTCTAATAGAACCATTAACGAGGCTCCAATGGAATCTAATATGGAAAGCGTAGAAATATCGAACAAAGAGGTAAACGGAGCTAAAGAATCTTGTGAAATCGCTTTTTCTTTACTTTTACCCTCAACTTTAATGACCAAGTCAGATAACTTTGCGATCGTACTTTTAAGATTTCCTGTAAATAAAGCAATTTTTCCTCCAATTACTTTTGCTTCTTCTGCTATGGCTTTAGGTGAAGTTGTTTCACCGCTTCCGCTTACCAAAATCAAAAGATCCTCTTTACTGTAGCGATACGTAACTGCATCGGAAACAAAACAAGATTTAATACCTAAATGCATTAATCTTTGAGCAAAACATCGTCCAATAAATCCAGATCTCCCAGCGCCATATATAAAAACCCTCCCATCTTTTGAATCAATTTCAATAATTAACTCAATTAGCTTTAAGATTTGATCCGTATCAATAGAGTCAGAATTTTTTTTTACTTGATCTGCGATTTCTAAAAGAGTATTTAGAAACCTTTCCCGTAGTAGTTTTGAATTAGAATTATTCATTTCTGTCTCTCCTCCTTTGATAATTCGGGATGAACACAACTTCTCCACTGATCTACGGTTTCTTTAGGACCTAAACCAATCAAGAGGTCCCCAACTTCAAAAATAAAATCTGATTTAAAGCTGTAAATCCATTTATTTTCTCTTTTTAAGGCTATGATGTGAAACCCTCGTTTATATTTTTGATTTTGTAATTGATTATACGTTTTATCTTTAAAATAAGAATCTGCTGAAATTGTTTCTCGGACGACTATTTCTGAAGTTTCTTCTATGGCTTTTTGAAGAATAACATGAGGTTCAAAACCTTCTAAAATATTTTCGGCTAAATGTGCCGCTGCATCTGCTATTAATTCGCATGAAAATACTATACGCATGATCCCTGTTAATATTTTTGGATTATCAAGTAATTGTGTTAAATCTAAAAGATCCTTTTCGAAATTTATATTCATTCCATCCATTAAAGATTCCATCTCTAATACATCTTCAGCTACATCGTAACTGTTAAAGAACAACGATGCTAAGGCTAATTCTATCATTGTCTCAGAAATATCAGTTATTAACACATAATCCCTTTTCAGTTCTTTAATTTCTTCATAAAATTCAGGGTTTTTTAGATCATAATCCGATTCTTCTTTTACTTCACCGATGTGAAAAGAAAAATCTTCAGAGTCATATGTTAACTTCTTTAACTCTTTAATTGGTTCAATTTCTCCTTTAATTATCAGTATATCCCCCGTTTTAATTTCATTATCTATTTCAAATAACCAATCGTCCTTTCTTTTTATTGCAATTAAGTCTACTCCGTACTTAGACCGAAAATGTACTTCTTTGCGATTCATTCCTATAAATTCACAATCATCATTGACGGTGATTTTCACAATGGGTTCAGGGACTTCGTCCCAAAATAGTTGCGTGAAATCGGATATATCGCTATTTATATATACAACTCGAGCGATATCTGCAAGAGCATCAGAGATTTTGTCAATTGAATAGCCCATTACAACAATAGGTTCTAAAGCTTTTGCTTCTTTAAAACCACCAGTTTGAGTTTGAATGATCTGCAAATTCAAAAGAAATGTTAATTCATGGATTCGCTTTTCAATTTTAGATGTTTCGTCTGCAATTTCTTTACTACTAAATTTTATAGCGCTGTAAGCAAGATCAATCATCAAGTCGATCTTCTGTTTCATCTCTTTTAAAATATCCTTCAGCGATATGGGTTGATACTGAAATTTCTTTCTTTTTTCATGTTTTTTAATTATTTTCTCACTCTCGTTTAGATAATTACGCAAATATTTGGATAAAGATTATTATAAATAAGGGGGTTAAGAAATCCGCTAACGATGTCACCATTGGAATTAAAAAATTATTTGGGTCTTTTCCTTTTCTAAATATTAATATGGAACCCATAAATAAAAATACGAACATTAGTCCAAATAGAATTAAAATAGTAATAATAAAAATTGAGATAATCAACAAGGGATTAACGATTTGTATTCCAGTTACGCTTCCCAATATGTATCCTAGGCTTATCAACGCAGCAAGGCTTAATAAAATTGTTATAAACAACCCATAAAAGTCCTGTTTTAATCGATCAGAGACTTGAATTTTTGGAGACAACGTACCTATATACAGGTGAGAAGTAAGACGAGATACCAGAACAGTTGATATATCACCTATTAAAGAATTCAAGGACGGTAGAACTAATAAAATAATAGGAAAACTTGACAACACTCTTTCGTTATTGGATAGAAGGGTTCCGGAAAAGAGTCCCATAACGGAACTAATTAGAACTACTATTACAGATTCCTTGAAGATTTTTTTGAAGTAATCCAATATTATGGCACCCCCAACATAATAATTGTTAAATAGAAGCATATAACTGTAAAAAAGTCGTCAATCGCTGTCATTACAGGATTTACAACATTATTTGGATCGAGCCCCCGCTTAAATGCTAAGAAATTTAGAAATGTAGAACAAGGAATTGAAATAGCTAAAGTTAATACAATTGAAACAACGGGAATTACGATTAGCAAACCAATATGGAAAAGATAGAGTCTAATTAATAAAAAATTAATAAGGATGCTGAAAACTCCAATTGCTAATGCTGTTAATAACGATAAAGCTAATGTAGCTAAAACATTTTCAAACCATGATTTCTTATTAAATTCACCTATAATGAAATCTCTTGAAGTTCGAGCAATAAACGGCCCACTTAAATTACCCCTAAGAGAGAGTAAAGCTGGAATAATCAGAATTAATAGAAGAAAACTCTTAAATGAGACTATTAAGAGAGAGAGTACGATCCCTGCAAGGATATCGCCCACAATGGAAACCATTTCAGATGGAAACGTTTCTTTAACGATTCTACCTTTAGTATCTCGAGCTTCCATATGTCATCATCATCATCAGATGAACTTATTATTAAATTTTCGTTCATTCTTTTACTAATTTATTAAGGCTCGAAATTATTTAAAAATTGTTTATTGAAATAAAAAATTCAAAAGAAGCTTTTAAAATTTAAAATCAAATAAGCTCTTCACTTATTTTGATTTGGAGAAAGAAAATAGATGATTTTTTTTAAATAAAATTAGATGCACCTAAAAAGAAATTTCAAAAATATAAAATAAAAAAAATTGGATTTATGACTATATTTTCTTAACTTTCTTGAAATGTATCATAATTAAAGCAAACACACCTATTGTAAGAAATCCGAGTGTCAGTAAAAGTGGAAAACCAGGTATTAATTCTGGAGGAGATACATTGACGTAAGAAACTGCCATGATGATGGAAATGGGGCCTGAACTACCTCCTATTGGAAAAATTATGGTCAAGGAATTATCCCCATAATCATAAACAAACATATCGGTTGCTTCTGGAGGAGCTACGCTCCATTCGTTATTACCACTCATGTTCCATGCCCAAAAGGTAAGATTATAGCTATCTAGATCAAAAGAATCATCGAATTTGATGTAGAATGATAGGTTCGCTAATCCTGTAGTGTTGGTAATTAGAAGGTCATTATAGTAAAGTACTGTTCCAGTAGTGATTGAAGTATTTATAGGATTATAGGCCAAAATTGCGTTTACTATCTCTACTCCCGTGTTACTCGTGATAATGTCAATATGTGAGGCATCTATTTCACTTATAGCATCGTTAGGAATGGATATAACATTTATTCCAACGTTAAGAGTTTCGTTAACCATCGGATAAATGCTCAAATAATTCCAGGTAGTGTCGTCCCCACCGGGCATATTCATCCAACCTCCCATAAAGGTTATTCTACCACTGGTTGTATCAACATATGCGTCGTATTCTTTATTGTTCGTCGAATTTCTAAGAAAAACATGGTCTTCAGTGAATGTCATTACATCAAACATCCCTCCAAGCAATGCTAAGATATTTTCAAAATCTTCTCCTGTAAAACCTAGAGGTAGAAAAAGTGGGGGAGCTGTACCTCCAAACATAGCATATGGCGAAATTGCCCAATATATATTGGCTTCAAGGAATATATAATCTCCATTACTTTGCCAAGTTCCTGTTATTTCGTCAAATTCTTCAAGTTCAGCAATAACTGCCTTAAAGAATTGTAATTCAGGTTGTCCAGGTATTTTCGTGAAGAGTCCACCGCTAATTTCTTCCCATGTTGTCAAATTAACGAACTCACCGTCAGTAGCGTTAATTGTTGCTCTCATATACGTTCCGCCATCTTGAGAATTTTGTTTATAATAAACAACATCACCTATTTCTAAGTCCCAATCTATTAGTGTTTGGTTTTTCATTTCGTAATAAAGTTGAACTTCACCGTGCTCAGTAATAAGGAATGATTGCACTATTCCAGTTGATTTGTCAATGATATTACTCACTCTAAAGTTCGTAGATGTGTTTCTTAGGGTAAACTCAAAGTTAGTATTCTCAATGAGCTCAATATCGTTAAATGGGACATCCCATATACGAAGTGTGTCAGAATTCCACACGAATTCAATATCTTCTTTAGCAGTATTATTGGGATAGAATAAAATTAAATCAAGTGGACCTCCTTCATCGAAATATTGAAAATAAAAGTTGTTTGCAAGACCTATTGGAAAATTTTCATCTACTACATCATACTCAATTCCATCCCATAAGGATAAATTACAGTAAACTGCTTGAAATACCATAGGAATTTCGTCTTCCATAAACCCGTTATGAGATTTGGGAAGCATAATATCTGTAAAGTTAGTAACCTCAACTTTTATATCTTCGTAATCAGAACCGCCTTCAGTAAAATCAAAATAAAATATGTCTCCAATAGTAACTCCCCATTCAATCTCGTCAGTTATATCGTAATCGAGAACTCTTTGGATCGTAAAATTAAGTAGCATTGACTCACCCATTTCAACTTTCATATATCCTTCTACATATTCTGCCACTCCATTTGTAACATTGTACTCGAGGTACAGATAGTACCCATCAGACGAATTTGTAAAAAACATACCATTACCCATTGTGGTGGGGGAATATCCATCGAATGCATTGAATCTATCAAGAGAAAGTGGATCGTAAAACGATTCGTTGAGAATATCGGCTAATATATCGACTTCTAAATTATTTGACCCATTTAATGGTAGTATGTAAGGTGCAGCACCCATTCCCGCTCTATATTTATGCTTAATGGTGTCTGAGTTGTTAAATCCAAATAGCGCGAATTCCATAGGATCGCCATAGGATTCCAATTCTCCTTCTGTAACATTGAAATAATATTGAGTTGCGTTAACTAGCGAAAATTCGTTTACTCCTAACCAATCAGTTGTCACGTTTTCGATTGATGTTATGTTATATATCCAAATGTCTTTAAACATCATGGTAACCTCATCATTTGAAGCGTTTGTAAGGATCATTTCTACTTCCCAATAGAGTTCGTCACCAACATCAACACCCCAATGCCAACCGTTATATACATGTTCTTCGGGAACATACGGACCCGCTTTCACTGATGTTAAAAGCACACCTAAATTTATAGCTGCTGTGAATGCTAAAAGTATGATTACAGTTGATTTTGTTCTGTTTTTTAAATTATTCATAAATTTTAACCCTTTATCGTTAAATTTTTTGTTAGCAAATACATAAAATTGTTGGTTAAAAAATTCTTGCTTTTGCGAATTTTAAAAATTCTAACGATAAAAGTAAATGTTCTAGAATAATTCGCGAAATTAATCTTTGGATTTAATTAATTTCAACCAATTTGAATCGATATTGTTAAGTGCTGCCTCAATTTCTTTTCTTACAGCCCAGTCATCATCCCATAACGAATTTGCTAAAGAATTTAGCGCCTTTTTGTCCCCTAGTTGCCCTAAAGCTCTCGCAGCAGCAATTCTAATTTTTGGATCGCTATCTTTAAGCATCTCTATAAATGGAGAGATGTCGCTAATGTTTTCGAATTTTCCTAATGCTAAGGCAATCCAACTTTTAATGAAAAGATCTTCATCATTAATTAAAGGTAATAGAGCTTCTAAGCTATTTTCACTCCCTATTTTAATTAAGAGTTTAACTGCTGCTCTCCTAGTCTTCCAATTCGAAGAATTTAAAAAAGACCTCACCTCATTAATGTATTTCTGATTCTTTATTTTTGATAGAGCATCAATAGAGACATCTCGCACTCTATTATCAGGATCGTTTAAAAGATCTAGTAGTAATGAAATTTGTTGTTCATTACCTAACTTTCCTATTAATTTTGCACATAGACTTCTAATTTTCCATTCCTTAGCCTTAAGACCTTCAAAAACTTGAACTGGAATTTTACCTTTAGAAATCTGAAGAAGTGAATTATAGGCTAATTTTCTGGTTTTAGTATCAATACTCTTGAAGGAATTAATCATATAATCTATAGAGTTCTTATCTTTTAGTAAACCTAAAAGCTTGATTGCTTCCTTCCTCTCAATCATATTTTTGCTTTTTGCAACTTCGTAAATTTTTTCATAAGAATTCAAGTCACCAAAAATTCGTTTTAACGATTGAATAGATAACCTACGGATATTTTCATTTTTATCTTTTAATAATTTTAGAAGGGGATCAATTGCTCGTTTACTATTTATTGAACCTAACGTTTTGATACTCGCTTTCTTAACTTCCTCATCGGAATCATCCAGTAAATTAATAATTAGTCTTACATCCTTTACTTGAATTAATTTTTCTAAAGCTTGAACAGCATTGCGTTTTACTTCAGGATCGTTTTTGTGAAGTAATTCCTTTAAGTAACTAGTTGAATCGCCGCATTGAATTTTACCCAGAATAACTGGAATTGATCTTTTAACATATAAATTTCCTTTATCAAAGAAGTTTATAATCTCTTGTATATCTCCTAATTTTCCTATGTTCACGATTGATTTTATGACATCATCCCTTATTTCTAATGAGGGATTACTCAGCATTTCTAACAAAGGTATTAATGCAGAGAGAATTTTAACTTTACCAAGGACAAACACCGCCGCTTTTCTAGTATTTATTAAATTATCTTTAAGAGCTTCAATTAATATTGGACTTGAAGCTTCTTGTATATTATTCGCTATAACATTGATAATTGTTGCTCGTACCTTACCATCTGATTCATTTTTATATTGTGTATCAAAAAAACTCAAATAATCTTTATCAATCAAATTACTAATTGAATTAATCATATTCACTTTATTTTCTGGAACAGTTGTTTTAAGATACTCAACTTTAAACTCTTGAAATCCCATTTTTCTAATCCTTCATCCTTTCTTTTTATTAGAAAAGCGTCTAACTATAGAATCGAGTTTATGTTTTTATTTTTAAGTAAATAGAAAGATAGAATTTGTAAGGATTAAAATTAAATTCTCTCTTATCATTTGGAACTTTGAACATGAAATTTATTCCGTATGAGTCTAGATTCAGAGCAGGCGAAATTTTAGCTGAATTTGTTTTGAGCCAAAATCCAGTAATAAAGAAAATTATTAGTAGTAAAATTGAAAAGGTCTTTTTATTTGCAATTCCTAATGGTGGTGTACCAGTTGCAGAAGGATTTTGTAATGTACTTAATATAAATTATGATGTGTTAATTGTAAGAAAGATTAAGATTCCTTATAATACTGAGGCGGGTTTTGGTTCGGTTACCACAGATGGAACAGTTATAATTAATGAAGCTCTGTTATCTCGATTAAACCTTTCAGAAAGTTCAATAGAAAATTCCATAGAAACTACGAAGAGAGAAATTAGAGAAAGAATTGATTTTTACAATAAAAGTACGGATATTGAATCATCTTATAATTCTTTCATAAATAATAATTATATCTTTATAATGGATGATGGATTAGCTTCCGGATTTACTATGTTGGCAGCAATTAAAATGATAAAAAAATATAACCCAAAACAATTCTATGTAGGAATTCCTACAGCACCACTTCATTCAGTTACCCGTATTCAACATGAAGTGGATAAGATTTATTGTCCCGATATAAGGAAAACATCTTGGTTTGCTGTAGCTGATGCCTATAAACATTGGTATGATGTGCCAGAAAGCGAAGTATTAGATATAATCAAGAAATCAAAATTCTATTTTAAAGAATAATTTTGTAAATTATCAAATTAGGTCTTTATAAATAGCTAACAAACTAAATTTTAGTAAAATAAAATTAACAATTAATATTTATAATTAAATAACAAAACAGATTTTGGTAATTTAATTATGTTGGAGAAACTAGCAATTAAAGCGCAAAATCTTTCGAAATATTACGGAAAATTGTGCGCCGTGGATAGCCTAAATTTGAAAATTCCTCGCGGTCAAACTTATGGATTACTTGGTCCAAACGGAGCCGGCAAAACTACTACTGTTAGATTATTAAATTCTATAATAACACCCTCATCTGGGGACGCTGAAGTTTTAGGATATAATATAAAGTCTCAAAAACATCAAGTCAAATCAAACTGCGGTTTTTTATCAGAGTCACCCAGTTTATACGAAAAATTGACCGCAAGAGAATTTTTAGAATTTGTAGGTGATTTATATAGCGTACCTAAGAGCTTAATTCACAAACGAATTGATGAATTCTTAAAAATGTTTGATTTAGAAAAAAGAGAGAATGACCTTTTAGAAGGATATTCTAGAGGAATGAAACAAAAAGTTTGTCTATCTGCTACTCTAATACATGATCCAAAAATTCTTTTTTTAGACGAACCTACAGCAAATTTGGATCCTATTTCCGCAAGGATTGTAAAGAATCTTATATTAGATCTGGTAAAAAGGGCGAATAAAACAGTTTTTATTTGCACTCACTTACTCGACATTGCTAAAGAACTGTGTGATGTTATTGGAATTATTAATAAAGGTGTTTTATTGATTGAAGGAAGCCCTAAAGAAGTTATGGCATCTGTAAATGCCAATAATTTAGAGGATGCATATTCAAAAATACTAAATCCCTCCCCGAATGGTGCGTCGAATAAAGATTATCTCTCATGGAGATAATTAAATGAATAATTTAAAAAGTTATATCTAGATTTAAAAGTTAAGATTATGAGCCTTTGGATAATATTAGTAAAAAATGAGCTTAGAATAAGAACAGCGAAGTTTAAATCTCATAGGAAGCTTTTTTTTATCACAATTTTTGCTATTTTTCTTTTCTGGGCTATATATTTAGGACCCGTCTTCTTTAACGCGGTTTTTCCAGATATTTTATCAGCCTTTTCGGGAGTTCTCGAACTTGTATTGCATTTTGTCATTGAATATTTTTTAATGACAGTCTTTATTATGTTTATCTTATACCCGCTTTTTACGCTTTTTAGAAAATCTGAAATAGGGATAAAAGATGTGATATTATCCTCTCCTGTAAAGCCTGGAGATATTTTCCTAAGTGAATTTTTTTCTCAACTACCCTTTATTTTTCTAATAGTTCTAGCAGTTGGACCCGCAGCGGCAAGTTTATTATCTCAAGTCAACCCGCAATTAACTATTGTGCATTACTTTACAATTTATTTAGTTATTTTTTTACTCATGACCTTTAGTCTAATAATTGGTACTATACTAGCAAACTGGATTGAATTCAAATTTTCATCTAATAAAAGAATAAGTTCTTCAAGCAATTCTTTTCTTTTACTACTTTCTTTTATAGTAATTATTTCGTTTTATTTGTTCCATTATGCGTTTAATCTCGCTTATAACGATCCAGTTTTTAAAAATTGGTTATCAATCTTTCCTTCTTTTTGGTATTCAAATATAATTTTGTACATTATCAATCCAACTCTTATTCAGTCGTATATTGTAAATATTTGGTTAAGTGTTATCTTAGCGATTGGGATTCCTTTAATGGTGTTCTTCTTTTCATATAGAAAAGCTGAAGTATTTTATAGTTATGAACCTCAACATGAAAAAAATTTGATTATCAAAGAACGCGAGGGAATATTTTTTAAATTCATAGAAAAAATGACATTAAAAAAGTATAGGATTGTTGTAATGGTTCAATTCAAAAATTTTTTAAGAAAAAAGGAAAATGTTACAAAATTGATTTATTCTATTGCTTTTACAGGGATATTAGGTTTATTTATATTTTTATCCTTAGACAACCCTTTAACTTCAATTAAAGATTATCTAGTGGGTGAACTCGTTTCTATCCCTGTAGAATATTTTGACATATTAGTTATGAGTATTTTTTCCTGGATGGGTGGCTTAATTTTTGGAATGATGATGGGGATTAGCTCGATATTTGATTCCAAAGACATTCTATATCTTTATAAAAAATCAACTAAGGGGGTAAACACTTCAATTTATTCTTTTTTGTATCTAATGACACATCTTTTATTGCTTTATGGCATAGCCTTAACTATTTTTTTCGCTATATTATTCTCATTAAATTTCGTTGTTGTAGGGATTTTTTTTAGCACTTACATTATTTATTGTTTTATAATTGTTGTCCAATTAGTAGGTTTACAATGTATCAGACCACTTTATGGTGAAAGGGGAAAGCAGATATACTTTAAAATTTACTTTATTGGTGTTTTGCAAGTAGTTTCATTACTAATCTCGTTATTTATTACCATTCCTCTTTTTCCAATAGCAATCGATTATTCGTTAGGGTTTATGTATATCCTCTTTACAAACATGGGTATTTCAGCGACAATTGCTTCCGTCATGCTTCTATTTGGTCTTTTCAAGCTAAATCGAACTGATTAATTTTCCTTGTTGTTTTTTCTTAAATTAACATAGTTTTTTAAGAATTTATTGAGGAAACTAATTATTAATGGAACAAAAAGTATAAGCACTCCAACTGGATTTAAAATGATAAAGGATATAACTGAAATAATAATTTCCAAAGGACTCATGAAAAAAAGAGAGATTACGAAAAAAATTAAAATCACTAAACCAAATATCATGAAAAAAAAATCTGCTTTTATCGAAACTAAAAGAATTAGGAGGATAAGCAAAAAAATGAGAGCATTAAAAAAATCCATAATTTTCAATCAATATAGTTGTTCTAAGAATCCAAGGATGTAAAATTTAATAATAAAATAAAAAAAAAGTTAAAGTTTTCAATTTAAAATATTCTTCTTTCGTTTTAAGTAAATTATCGAGAGAATGGTTACAATCGAGACGCCTATAATGGTGGCGATTTCAAATCCAGGTATTAAATCATCACTTGGTATTAATTGAATGGACGCAATTGTTAGACCGCCGTATACTATTGAACCAGATTCAAAAACACCATTACTGTTCCATCTAAGATTAATTACTACATCACCTAACGTACCTACATCGAATGGCGCTCCAGTACTATTAAAAGCTGCCTCTAAAAAGCTTGATAAAAGCGTAATCTTGAATCCTATTCCTTGAGCTTGAACAGTTAAGTTCCCATTCAAAGACGGATCAGCTGCAATCATTGTATTAAAAGCATTGGTAATCATGCTATAATTAAACCCTTTAGCCATTATAAGAGGTATTCCAGAAAGTGCTGCCATTGCAGTAGTTTCGTTTAAACTATTCGGATCATATATTCCCATTACTGTGTTATTCGCAACTAACGTCCAATTATTTAAACCTGCAGATGTGTGGATATCTATTGTTAAACCTGATGCAAAAATCCCTGGTGCGACTGTTATCTCATCAGAAACATCTTTTACGACAACTTTTATGCCAGCTCCAGAAAAAGAACCAAAATCCATACCAGTGCTATTTTCATACAGATCTAAAATCATATTATATGCAATCGTCCAATTATCTTCACCAAATAGTGCAATACCCGTTGTATTAATATTTGCCAAGTTAACTGTAGGTACCCATACAAATTCGTCTCCTGTTGCTACTCCAACATAACTAGGAGGAGCAGCCATAGAAGAATTTACGAATGATAAAAGAATCAAGGTACTAAATAACGCAAGAGCTAATTTTTGTTGTCTTTTCATTTTTATCACATAAATAATTTAATATTATAGTTTAAGAAAAAAGTATTTATAACACTACATAACAAAAGATTTATTTAAACTTACTTTTTCCTTTAACATAAAAAAAAGCATCGAACTAGAGAATCGAGTTGATATTTTTATTTTAAAGTAAATAGAAAAATAGAAATTGTGTCAATTCTGTGTATATTTGATTTTTGTGTAAATGAATTTATTCATTAAAAAGATATCTTTCCGTTTATGTAAATATTATATTCTTCTTTTTATTAATAATAAAAAACATTGAATTAATTGAAGTCTCTTTACCTCTATAAATTATAAAAGAAAAGTAAAAAAAATAGAAATTTACGAGCTAAGCAGCTGAAAGAGAATCGAAGCGTGAGGGATATAGAATTGGTCCTTCACCTTTATTACGACGGTATGAAAATATTCCGCCAAACCTAAGAAACCACGAATAACCGATTCATCTTCCTCAAATTTAAATGTAATTTTGGCGATGGCAGCACTAGCGCTGAAATTGGCTTTTTCATAGACTCTTTCGTCAATTAAGGGGATTTTAAGCTCATTTACGATTTCATAAACTCTCTTTCCACAGAGTAAGCGAGAAGCTCACCTTATTATGAAGAGTTCTCTTTTTGGAATCTTTTTTCACCTATGCAATTTTATTCTTAAGTTCAAACCTTTTAGTTTAATCTCGTGAATATTTGATGTTTTAATTATAATATAATAATGATTACAGTTTAAGATTTACTAAAAATGTTATGATTTATATATTTTTACTCTTTTAAAATTTAAAGAAAATTAAATTTTAGGTTAAATTTTTGAAAAATCTTGCGCTTTGAATTTAATTTAGGAAAATCTATGATACAAATATTATACAAAAATAAAAATATAAATTAATAAATTACAATTACTACTATAGCTATATATTATTCTTTTAAAATAGATGATTAAAAATTTGGAGGAAACGAACTAACCTTGGTTTCGAAGGAATATAAGAAGATAGAGAGAGTCGTTAATTTTATGAAAAAGGGTTTAACCTCTTTAAGCGACGACTTAGAAGATACTGTTAAAGGGATTAATGATTTTGTAAAATCATTAAACAAAGCCTTGAAAGATTTGAAAAATGTTTCTATTGAACCAGAATTAAAAACTGTTAGTACATCTTCTAAGAAAATTGTAGTACCTTCGGATAGTAATGCTAAAACTGCAGCGGCGAGCACATTATTTAGTTTACTAAGTGGTAGTCCTGCTCCAGCACAAGAAATGCCTTCAACTACCACAGCTACAGTGTCTCCAACGGTAGGTGGACCTCCTAAAGCTCCTGGAAAGGGTCCTCCAAAAAGACCAGCAACGGGAGCACCTCCAAAAGCGCCTACTAAAAGTGGACCTCCTAAACGAACTAATTTACCTCCGGCGCCAAAATTACCACCCAGTTCACCTGGTATGCCCTCTAAAGCTCCTGATTCAGGAACTGTGCAAACACCATCATTCGCTAAGAGGCCTATGCCGCCAAAAGCACCGTCATCGGGTGTTCCAGCGGTTTCCCCTGCACCGGCACCTCAAGCAGGAGGTGGTTTAAGTTCTCTCCGAGATGAAATGTTAGAGGAATTAAATCGATTAAAGAAGATTATGAGAGGAGATTAGTAACTAACTCCATATTTCTCATCTAATCCTTATTTTTACACCTTTTTAACGCAGATCTTTATATCTAATAAGAATTCACTATTATTTATTCAAAACATTTTTAATCATAGGTTATGAACTATTTAGTATAGATGGACAAACACAATTCTATCATCTGCGAAAACAATATTCCAATCGTAATTCCTAAACGCATTATCGTACTTGCTGGTCATCCTGATGACGAAATTATATCCTGTGGTGGCACTCTTCTAAAATATCAGGCGTTAGGATCACAAATAATCGTTGTAGTTGCGACGAGCGGTGTTGGCGGATATGCTAAAAATAATCAAAAAGAAGGAATTATAAATCAAAGAAAGCACGAGCTTGATTCTGTTCGATCGTCGTTGAAGTGTGAAATTATAGAATTAGAATTTCCTGATATGGACATAACTCGAGAAAAAATCTCTAAGATAACAAATCTTATAAGAGATATTAAGCCTCAGGTTGTTTTATTGCCTCATCATTCTGATTTTCATCGAGTGCATCGAAATTTGGCCCTAATTTCAAGAGAAGCAATTTATCATTGTTCGACGGGTAAAGCTTATGGAGGATACGATAGGAACTGGACTCCATTAGGTGTGTATTATTACGAGGGTCCTTCGTGTAAATTTCAATATATTGAGAGTTCTGTTTTTGTTATTGTAGATATTGCAGATTTTTGGGAGAAGAAAAAAGAGATATTTAACATCGCCTACCTTACTCAGAAAGAAGTTTTAGAGAGAGTAATGGAGTGGGCAGAAGATACTGCGATTTTAAGAGGTAACGAAATAAATTCGTCGTATGGAGAGGCTTTCATACCTGAGACCACTTACACTCCACTTAAATTATTACTAGTATAGTATAGATATAAAAAGATTAAATGTTGATTATTAAATAAGCGAATCATTTGGTAAAATTAATTGGGATATTATGGGCAATCTTACTGTTGTTTTAGACATTGGACAGTTTTCAGCTAAAGCGGGTTTTGCTGGTGAAGATATGCCAAGCCAAGTATTCTTCACGATCGTAGGAAAGCCTAAATATAGACAAATTGATTACGAGTATGGAATGGTTCGACAGGACGACTACTACGTAGGAGATGAGATTCAATCTTTAGGTTTATATAAAGTACTTCACCCTATTAATAAAGGTACAATACAAGACTGGGTTTCATTCGGAAAAATAATTGATTATATTTTCTATAATTTGAGAGTTGACCCTAGCTTGGTAAATGTCTTATTTGCTGTCCATCCTTTGTTTCCTCATAACGATTTAAAAAAGTTATTTGAATTATTTCTAGAACATTATCAATGCAATGCATTTTATCCGGTCTTAGATTCTATGCTTACTTTGTATGCAGGAGGATTTCGAACGGGTTTGGTAATAGAGATCGGAGATAGTCTAACAAGAATAGTCCCAATCTATGAAGGTTATAAACTTGATCACGCAATTAGAATTCTTGAAATTGGCGGAAGAACTCTAACAAAATTTATGGAAAAAATATTAGGTGCAAAAGGGTATTCGTCAGATTCTTCAATAAGAAAAGAACTCGTCAGAGCCTTAAAGGAAAAAGCATGTTTTGTCTCCCTCGACTACAAAGAAGATTTGAAGAGAGTTGAACAATACGAAAAAGAATATTCCTTGCCGGATGGCTCAACAATTTCTTTAGCCAGAGAAAGATTCGAAGTTCCTGAATTGTTATTTAGCCCCTCGATGGAATTAGAGGAAGATTCTCTCCCAGAAGCAATTATGGATGTAATTGAAATGTGTGACCTAGATGTCCGTCCAGATTTACTAAACAACATTTTTTTGTCGGGAGGGTCTTCGATGTTTCCAAATCTCAAGTCTCGAATCTATCAAGAATTAGAAATAGAATTGGCGAGGCGTAAAAAGAAAAGCCAAGTCATCAAAATAATAGCACCCCGGGAAAGAATATTCTCAGTTTGGGTAGGCGGATCGATTTTAGCAATGATTCCCGAATTCGAGCAGAATTGGATAACCAGAGCGAAATATTTTACCGATGGTATTCCTGAAGATATTCTATAAATCAACGCTTAAGATTCAAGCAACTGTTTTTCAAAGTATTATTGTAATATTACAAGCGTATTACAGTTTTTTAAAAATAATATTCTGATATTATATTTTAGTGTAGTTTCATCTCAATTGGTTGAATGAAAATGGAAGAACCTCAGAATATTAGTTTTGAACAAACCAAAGTTCTAAAAAAGTATTATAAACCTAACTACTCTCAATTATTTAATAAGATAAAAGACATTAAAACTCCGGTAAAAAATGAAATATTAATGTCTTTACTTGACGGGAATTGGCATACTGAATTAGATTTAATAAGAGTAGCTAAGCAAAAAATGAGATATTTGGGTGCTGTAACTTTAGGGACAATGATTCACTCTTTAAATCACCATCTAAATAACGATTACCTTGAAAAGAAAATGATAAACGGAAAGCTATCTTATAGAATCTCAGATAATTATGTTGGGCTAACCCGAGCGGCATACAACAAATATAGGTTTAAAATGAACTAACTTTTAAACAATTTTCTTTTTTTAACTTCTTTTTACGCATTGCTCTTTAGAAATTTGGTAATCTGTACAATTAGAACAGAAACCAATAGTACCCTCTTCTTTAAAACTATCATTCCAACATTTTGGACAAATGTAATAGATATTACTTTTATTAACCTTCCTTTTTAGTATCTTGAATACATTAAAACCGCACTTTAAACAAGTCGTAGATTTTAATATGGTAATCCTTCCCGTTTTTGGAACTGAGAGGTAGGTTTTACAATTTCGATCAGAACACGCTAGAAATCTTTTCTTTTGTGAAGTTGTAATTAATTTCATTGGATGATTTTTACAGGTTGGGCATTTTGAAGTAGTTTGAGGGAATTTTTTTTGAGAAGTTTGTTGCATTGTCGTTTTTAAATTATCTTTAACGCTGTCAAATTTAATCGTTATCGTATTTTTCTCATTACGAAATTTATCAAATAGAGCTAGGAATATCTTTTTTACTATTATTATAACATCTTCCTTTGTTTTCCTTTTCTCTTTTATATCTTCAAGTAAATTTTCAACAAATCGGGTAAAATCAGGCTTTAAAAATGGTAACCACACTTGAATTAGCTCCTGAATAAGAAATTTCCCCCATTCAGTTATTTTAAAGCGATTTTTAGCAATATTATAAGTTAATTTACGATCTAACAGAATCATTATTATTGTTGGACGAGTGGATTTTGTACCCAAATGCTCCCTCTCCATTAATTTTAATAAGGTTGTATCGGTATAATGGGGTGGAGGTTGAGTTTCTTTTTCGTCCAAAAGGATTTCCTTAACTGGGAGTTCTTTGACTTCAATCTCGAATATTGGTTGATAAGTTTTTTTCAAGAATGGTGCGATTTCGTAAAATCCGCTCTGCGTTAGCGAAACGAGGCGAGATGTAAATAGCTCATCTTTGATTGATATCCTTAGTTTAATTCTCAATTCCGTTGCATGCTTACCAAAAAGAGCTAAATAATGTCGTGCTAATACGTCGTATACTTTTTTCTGGAGATTGTTTTCAAATTTGGAACTAGTTTGCTCTAAACTTACTAAGGGAGTGATGGGTGGATGGTCTCCAGCATATACTTTTCCTGTTGTTGGACTCAATCGATTTTCTTTAAATAACTTTACTGTGTAACTTCCATAATTCATGTGGGGCTTAAAGTTTTCTAAATATGGAAGATGGTTAAAATTTGGACTATATTTATCGCTATCAGTTCTTGGGTAAGAGATAATTTGATTCAAATACAGCGAATTCATAGCATTCATGACAGATTTAGCGCTCGTTCTTAAAATTCTCGTTAACAATACAAGGGCTTTAGAAGTATTCAATGGCGTTGGGGGATTAATTATAGCGGATTCTTTTGTATTGTTTAAAATTAGTGCTACTTTTTCGTTTTTAATTTTCTGAAATATAGCTTTGGCTTTGGATTCTTTCTCCTTAATGAATGGATTTTTAGTATGCACAGCTTTTATGATATGACTTTTGTGCTCTAAATTAGCGGTAATCGTCCAGTATTGTTCAGGAACAAATTGTTCGATCTCCAAGTCTCTTAAATATATCAAATAGAGTAACGATGTTTGTACTCTACCTATCGATACAAATTTATTATTAATCTCATTTAATATTGGTCTGAACGTATTTGTGACTTCCCTAGTGCTTGAAAAGCCTATAATCGCATCGATAATTGCTCTTGCTTCCCCTGTTTCTCCCCAGCTCCATTTAGGGGAAATTAAATTTCTATATTTTAATACGATCTCTTTTTTTTCTAATGAACTTAACCATAATTGTTTTACTTTAATATTTCTATTAGCTTTGATTACATAAGGGAGTGCGTCAAAAAGTCCAATATTACACCCTTCGACATCGGCATCAGTTGCAATCACGCATTCGTCGCATTTTTTAGCGAAGTCGATTAAAGCTTTAATATACGGATTGGCATAGCTGTTGGGGATTTTATCGATTGAATTTGGGTTTGTAATGATTTCTCGTGGATTTGAATTAATCCAGCTTTTAAATTGATCTGTGTTTCTATACTCTAAAATATGACCTCGAAGAGGAACAACATAAATATTCTTAGAAGGTACTTGATAGACTTTTAGGTATTTGGATCTGTTTATGACCGTGACCGGCCCTAACGCCTCTGCGATTCTTTTTGCTGCTTTATTTTTTTCAGATACTATTAAAGTCGGCATTAGGTTATAGCTACTTCAAGCTTTTATAAATAACAATAGATCCATATATTTGTAATATATTTCTAATTGTTTTTAAATAAAAAACATCTAATTTGAATAAGAAAATTCGTCCTATTATAATTTTTTATTGTCGATTTCGGCTTTGTTTAATAATCTTTTAAGAAAACGGGTTTATAGTTTTGGGAGCGTAAAGTTAAATTCCGCGCCTAAGTCTCTTCCTTTTGATTCAACCCATATTTTTCCTCCATGTGCTTCTATAAAACCTC
>SOKP01000238.1 GCA_004375715.1 Promethearchaeota archaeon
AAAGACAAGATTAACTGAATTATTTGGGATCAAATATCCTATTATTAGCGCTCCGATGGGACCTTTTTACACCACTAAGTTAACGGTTGCCGTTTCTGAAGTAGGAGGGCTTGGTGTATTAAGTCATGCGACTTTGCGGGGAAAAAATTCTGTTAAAGATATGATAGCACAGTTAGAATATGTGCTTGAACACACTGATAAACCATTTGGGGTAAATGTTAGAACAGCTCGAATACAAACTGATCATAAAATAATGTTAAGGAAAATTATTCAAAATATTAAGCAAAATCCAAAACTTCGCGAACAATTAGTTTACATTATTACGAGTGCTGGAGGTTCAAAATTTGCGAGTAAATTGTTGAAAGAGAAAACTCCAGAAGTAAAACATTTCCACGTTTCTCCTGCTTTATGGTTAGTAGATAAATCATTTGCAGCGGGCTGTGATGGTGTATGTGCGACTGGAACTGAAGGGGGTGGTCATCAAAGCTATGAAGGAATTACTACAATGGTTCTAGTTTCACAAGTGGCGAAAAAATATCCTGAAAAACTATTAGTTGCCTGTGGAGGTATCGCAAGTCCGGAAAGTGTAGCTGCAGGATTAGCTATGGGGGCAGATGCAGTTGCTATGGGGACCCGTTTTATAGCCTCTACTGAAAGCGAATTTCACCCAAATTACAAAGCTTTAATTCCACCAGCAACAGCTCGAGATACTATGCTCACCACTGGCGGTTTTGGTCCGATTAGGTTATTGAAAAATAAATATTGCCTTGAACATGGAAAAATCATGACAAAAGAAGAAAAAGTAGCTCAAGAATTAGCAATAGATATGGATGCATTCCTAGAAGATCTTCATCACTACGAAATCGTGTATACTCAAGGAGATGTAGAAGATGGAGCAATACCCGTAGGGCAAACTTGTGGAATGATCGACTCAATAATGGATGTTGGCGATATTATAACTACGTTCTCAAAAAAAGCGGAAGAAATATTAAAAAAATTATCTGCAAAGATTTCCTAAAAGATTAGGCAGCAACCCTAATTTTTTTTTTCAAACTTTTTATGAACAATAATTCTTTTTTTTAGTTAATGAAATCAACCTCCTCTAGGCTACAAAAAAAAATCAGGGAATTATCTAAATTAACATATAAAGCCATAACAATATTACCAAATTGTAAATCGTGCGGTACGTGTATAAAATTTTGTCCATTAAACATCAGAAAATGGAATGACCAAGGAATAGCTATCACAATTACTTCGGATTATATTTGTGGGGGTTGTTCTGTGTGTTATCATAGGTGTCCAAATAAAGCAATAAAACTAATCAGTCTTAAAAAATAATTTTTTAATTCACAAATACTACAAATGCTTCGATACCTGTTTATTACGTTTTTCTCCCATTTTAGATTTTACATGTGCCTTTTATATAACTTTTTATCCGGTATATAGCTCATCATGATAAGATCTTCCCTCACATCCCAACCTAAATTGGTATAGAATTCTATAACACTTTTGTTGGATTTTTCGATGAACAAATGAACTTTCTGGATATTCTTTGTTCTAAATTGCTCGATTAATGCCTCCATAATAGTTTTACCTAAACCCACCTTCTGGTAGTCGGGATCTACTGCAAGGTGATGAACATAACCCCTCCTTCCATCAAACGCTCCTATCACAACAGCAATTATTTTTTCCTGTACCTTCCCTATCAAAAAAAGATCGGGATTCCTATTAAGAACTCTCGTTACTTCATCAATCGTGTCTGAGGATACCACTTCAACCCCTGCTTTTCTCCAGAGTTCCACAACTTCGTCATAATATTCAATTTTAAATTTTTCTATCTTCATCTTAATCATCGAAAGAATCTAAAGAGAGATTATATATTCTCTTTCTTACTTCAATTTTATTTTTAATAATTTCTTTAATATAATTTGAAATTTTTATTCTCTTACTTAGATCAGTCGGTAATGGTAATTTAACATCTAAAATTCTATTACCGATTGTAGCAATTGTTCCCTGCACAAATGTTATTGCTCTAATCTGTTTTTGAACAATATCCAGGTTTAAAAGGTGCAAAATAAGATATGAATCGATGTTTTCCCTGTTTTCAAGGATTTTAATTTGGAAAATGTGACTCTGAATAATTATCCTTGTGTCTAATTCGGTAATATACGCAGTTTTCCCTATAAGATTTGGTCCACCATCTTTAACCAAGAGGATATCCCCTACCTCTATATTCTGCTTGGCTTTAAACTGGTTATAAACTTCCTCAGAGGTTTTCTTATGGGAATCTAAGTTAATTTCCCAATTGTTTATATCACTAGTCCGTATGAAAGGAATAGAGCCTAAACCATACACATTAGAACCAATTTCGACACCTCTTGGAAGAATATCTCTATTTTTTGTGTATACTATTTTTTTATTAATTAGATCGCCGATAGAAATTAACTGAAAATCACCGTTACTTTCGAGAGCCTTTAGAGGTTTTTCGACACCAACATAATAAGAAGGGATAAAAATATTATTTTTAATCCGGCTAAAATTGATTTTAAAGATTTTTTGCTTCTTTTGGTAGTTAAAATCTTCTGCATTCTTTAATTTCATATGGAGATCGATTAAATCATCATTTATAATAGGATTTTTATCCTCATCTAATTTCTTAGTTCCATCTTTATTCAAAATATATTGAGTTTTACCGTCCTTATCGTGCCCTACATTATTAATTATAGCAAAATCAATCTTATAATCGTCTGGAATATCCTTTAACTTTTGAAAGAACAGTATCGAAGTTTTATTACAAGTATAGGGTTGAAAAGTATTTTGATCTAATGATATAATTCCTAAAATTTTACCATTTGATTTAAGAAAATCCCATATATATCTATCTGAGGGGTTTCCAAAAATACCTTCGGGCAAAACTATTCCTAATTTTCCACCATCCTTAAGGAATTGAACACATCTTTCAATAAATAATATCTGTGGGGGTTGTTGTTTAACAATCTTCTCTTGTTTTTGCCAATTTCCATCAATATTCTTCCAGATATGCCCGAATTCGTATTTATTTAATATTTCTTTATTATTTATTGGAATTTTTGCCCCAAATGGGGGATTAGTTAGTACAGAATCAAAATAATTGTTTTTTATTATTTTTTTTGCTTGTTCCCTATAACTAAGAGGATCTAATGAATCTTCACAGAATACATTAGATTTGCCACTGCTTAAGATTTCTAAGTATAATTTACAGATTCTTGCTAAGAATAAGTCTTTATCTATGCCATGTAAGTTAGAAATTATTCTTACTTTTTTCTGCCCATTATCTATCTTGGACCATAACAAATCCTTTGTTTCAAGAAGAAATCCACCGTGTCCACATGCAGGATCTAATACTTTTGAGTCTTCTTCTGGATCTAAATAATTTACCATAAATTTTACGATATTTGGAGGAGTAAAGAATTGCCCACCTTCATCCTTTAACATTTTACTTACAAAAATTTCAAAGGCGTCGCTTAAAATATCTTTAGATGATTCAAGAAGCGAGATTGGTCCCAGTTCTTTAATAATAATAAATAGCAAATCCTTATTCAAAGTTATTTGCTCGTTTTCCCCCATTACATTAGGATATTTCTTCTTAACGTTCAGTTGAAAAAAGGTTTGAATCCGCTCAAGTAGCTCTTCATCTGTCTCTCCTTCTCTTACATAAATCTCCATTTCATCTTCTGGGGACTTATTTATTTCATCAACTAATTTACACAATAAAAGATTAATTATTTCTTTTGAACGTGCTCGAGTGTCTGTATCAGCATATTTTAATTTCCCATATAAATGATTATTAATAGAAACAAAAGTTTTCTTAAGATTCAGCGATTTCTTTAGGTCCTTCTTTTTCAACGAATTCACTATTATTCTCTATGAATTCTTGGATTATTATAATTTCTTATTAAAAGGAGATATAAGATATAATGCTTTTATCGAATCACATAATATTCCTCAAACAAGATCTTTAATCATTTTTCCAAGAATTTATAGTGGTTTGCATCAATTACTGGTTTGTATCCTATCTTTTGATATATGCTATTTGAGGTTGGATTACTCAAATCTGTAAAAAGAAAGCAATACCTATTCCCTGCTTCTAAAAGGTGATTACTTAATTTTGCCACGCATTCAGTCGCATATCCCTTTCTTCTCAATGGAATTGGAGTATAAACAAAGTTCACAAAAACACCGTTCGGAGTTTTACCTGCTTCCCTCGCCATTGAAATGGGCTCGTTATTTTCAAATAATAAAAACATACGGCTTTTATCCAGATCAAATTCCTCTCTTAAAATCTCAATCATTCTTTGAATATTGTCTTCAGTTGTATCAATTAATGCCTCCTTCATCATCTCACCCACCCATTGGAACACTAATTCTTGATGAGCTTTTGTAGCAACTGAGAATTTTCTATGTCCAAGAGTTTCTTCTGATACTTTTACTAACTTATATATCCTCTCTTTCCGAAACAAATTACAATTTAAAGAATTTTTTTCACACCATTGCTCGGCAAATTTATCTGCTGCATCTTTAAAACTTAGCACTCCTGGCAATACTTCACTCCGCTTTGTGAGTTCTTCAGTAAGCACTTCAATTGTGCTTAAATCGTCAGTGTAGGATATTATTAGATCGTATGGTGGCGTTCTTAGAGCGATCAACTTCACAATTTTAGCGTCAGTTAGCGAAAATAAAAGAGGTTTCTCTTCTCCATATATTTCTATGTTTTTTTTTAGAGAAATAAGAATAGCTAACGGGAGATTATTTTCTGCCTCATGTTCCAACAGAAAAGGATATGCTACTTTATAAAATTCAGTAATATCTTCATAAAATATTGGATCCATGCTCTTATAAGAAGATTTGCTAATTTAAAAAGATTAACGAACAATCTCGCTTACTACTTAGATTATGCTCTCTTTAAGACTAACAAGCTGTTTCTCAAACTTTTCAATAACTTCTTTTGAAATAGTTTTAGAATTAATTTTCTCTATCATCCCAACGAAATCTTGTATAAGGGGATGCTCCAAAACAACGCAAGTTTGATTCAAAGTATTAACATCAACTATAAGAGCGGATTTTAAAATCTCGCCCATGCCAATTATATCTTTGAATAATAATTCATTATCTTCCGTATACGATAAAATTACAATATCCTCTAATATCTGCGAGCCATCGTTTTTCTTTATTACCTTAAATTCACACATGCCATAAATTTCTCCTTAAATTTAATATTAGCACCATTTAAATTGGTTAAATTAAATAAAACCAAATTTTTTAAAATACGGTTAATAAAATAAAATAAAGCAATTATTTAAAAACTTACATGTAAAATCTTTAACAGAGGAAATTGATGAAAATATGGCAAGACCGTATCAAAAAGCAAATATCCCAGGACCGGAGCAAGGAACCAGCGTTTACGATCCTAAGATCATGGCAAACCTCTTAAAGGACGATAAAAAGAAGATTTTTGTCATAGGTTCCGAATCTTTAACTTGGGAGCTTAGTGGAAAAAAAGTAGTCGACTATTTCATCGAAGTTGCTAAGAAACTAGATTGTCACATCGTATCTACAGGACACACTTACAAGTATCTTAAAGATAAACTCCCTCTCGATAAATTATGGGATATGTCGCTTATAAATATAACCGGTAGATTAGTTGATAAAGATTGGAAAGGTTTTGATGGCGAAGGACAATATCGTATGGCTATTTTTGGTGGACATCTCGTATACTACGTGAGTCAAACCTTAAGTCGATTAAAGAACTTTCAAAATCACTTACGACTCGTTGAGTTGGATAAATTTTCTCATCCAAATGCCAGATTTAGCCTTCCAAATTTGAGTGACGACGATTGGAAAGATTTTTTAGAAAAGTTAATTGAAAATTTATAAAAATAAATGATAAATGAGAACTAAGAGGAGAAAAAATAAATGAGTTTTTCAGACATGCCTGTAGATGTGGGTCCCGTTTACGAAGGGGAACGCATCAGGGCTAAGCAAATGTATGTAGAATTGGGCGGTCCCAAGATGGATAAGCACTTCGAGCTCGTTCGAGTAAAACCTGCTAAGGAAATCAAAGATGGAGAGGTAACAATACTTGGTCCTGATCTAAAAGATATGGAAAAGGGCTCAACTCACCCAATCGGAATTTTAGTTGAAGTTTCCGGACCAGAGCTTGAAGAAGATCTAGAAGCAGTCTTCGAACGACGGGTTCACGAATTCTGCAATTTTGTTAATGGGATTATGCATTTAAATCAAAGATATACAAATTGGATGCGCATTTCTACTGCTGCTTTCGAAAAAGGTTTCAATTCTTTCCAGATGTTAGGTACAATTATGATTAGACTTTTTAAAGCAGAACTCCCTATAATCGAGAAGGCACAAATAACTTTTTATACTAAAGCGAAAGAAATTGAGAAACCATACGAATTTGCGATGAGTATTTACGAAAAAAGAGACGAAAGAGCTAGAACGATTCATGATGACGATGTAGACATGTTCTATGGATGCGTTTTGTGCCAATCCTTCGCTCCCACTCACGCGTGTTGTATCACTCCTGACCGAACAAGTTTATGTGGATCAATTAATTGGTTTGACGCCAGAGCAGCGGCAAAAGTTGATCCTAAAGGACCATTATTCGAAATTCCGCCTGGAGAATGTTATAACAAGGATGCAGGAGAATATCAAGGCATAAACGAAATGATAAAAAAGCGCTCGTTAGGTGAAATTGACAGAATTTACCTATTTTCAGGAATGGAATTCCCTCATACATCGTGTGGTTGTTTCGAAGCTATTGACTTCTATATTCCTGAAGTAAATGGACATGGAATTGTTGATCGAAACTATGGAGATGTAGCAATTAATGGACTCCCGTTCAGTGCAATGGCCAATCAGACCGGAGGCGGTAAACAGATGCCCGGTTTCAACGGAATCAGCATACAATACATCGTATCACCAAAGTATCAGCAGTATGATGCAATAACACAAGGATTAAGTCAAGGAATTGAAACTGTCGTGTGGATGAACAAGGGAGTAAAGGATAGAGTTGGAGAATTCCTTCCGAAAGACCTTTTACCCAAAATCGCAACTGAAGAAGATGTTCCCGACATTAACAACTTAAAGAAGTGGTTAGAGGAAGTGGATCATCCTATAGTGAAGACGTGGGCAGAAGCCTTAGGTGAAGAAGAGGAAGAAGACGAAGGCGAATGGGAAGCTGAAGGCGCAATGGTTCCAATGGGTACACAGGCATTTACAATTCCGGGAGTAGGTGGCGCGGGCGGATTCAAAATCATTTTAAAGAATTGTAAGATTCACGCAGAAACAATAGTAATTAAAAAGATTGACTCAAAACCAAAACGGAAAAAATAACTAATCTTTTATTATTTTATTTTTACTATTTTTTATCTATATAATAAAAAGGTAAGAACATAATTCAATAAGCTTTTCTTGATTATAGAGAAGAGAAATTCAACTCTATAAAATTTTTTATTAAAAAAATAAATATTTAAAAAAACTTGAGGGTAAATAGATATTATGAGAAAAAAATATTCTCTAGTCGTTTTATTGGTGTTATTTTCTTTTACTATTTTTAATTTTCAAGAAGCCTCAATTTATCATATTCGTACTACTCAAAAAAGCCTGAAAATATCTGATCCCGGTGATATCGAAGTAGATAATGCAACTTATAGTGCTTGGGCAACACCATCTTACGCTTCTGTAGAGATTACTTATCCGGATAATCCAAATGCTACGATTGTTCGAGATGGGTCGGACATTTTTCATAGTAGAATATATCGAAATTACGGAATAACAAGACATTATTACGCTTTTATTTCTTATAATATTACACTCGCTCAAGCCTTAATAGACGATATTTTATTGGGCACACCACAAAAATTAAAAATCATATTTCGATGTAAATTCAGTCAATACTTAACAAACAGTCACACTATTACTTCTGAATTAACTAAGGGTGACACCCAGCAACAAGTGAAACATTATGATTGGGGCTTGAATTGGAGAAATATTGAGCATGAATTCAATATTACTTCTGGAAATATAGGTAATAATAATTCTATAAAAATAAACATTACATCAGCAGCAGATTTCAACCCATCTGGTTTTCCTGGAGTGGATTATTTTGATACTTGGATAGAAACCTTTTTTATTGGCGTGAACTATCAACCTGAAATTAATTTTACATCACCTTCTCAGAATAACGAGCTAGTTTCTCAATTTTACGATTACGATATAAATGTGTCTATTTCCGATCCGGAGTTAGATAGTTATAATAACGTTTCAGTTAGAGTATATAATAACATTACAAACCCAATATTAAACTGGACAAATATGACTCAAGTTGGTTCAACCGATCAATGGACGCACACAATACAACCAATTTTGTTTCCAAATGATCAATATATAGTTGAAGTAAGAGTAGCAGACGATTTAGGATATGCTTACAAATCAATTTCGATTTTGATTACGAATATGCGCCCTCAAATACAGTTTCAAAACATAGAAAATAACGATATCATAAGTCACCCTACTAACTTTACTTTAGATATCACTATAGTCGACAACGAGGGCGATGTTTTTTCTAACGCTTCAATTATGATCTACGATTCAAATAATAATCCTCAATTACCTAGTTGGAATGCTTTAACTCACATAATTGGCTCTGATTATGCATTCTCTTTTAATCCAAGTGATTTCGGTGAAGGAACTTATATAATTTCTGTGCGTGCAGAGGACGATAAGGGTGTTGGGTATACCAATATAACCGTAACGATAAGATTTGAAGAACCGTTTGATCCTACACCTTTTATAATTATTGGAGTAGCTGTTTCAGTAGCTGTTATTGGAGTAATTGTCGCATTTATCTTGATAAAACGGAAGAAATAATTAATCTTTTATTATTTTATTTTTACTATTTTTTGTAAATATAGCATTTCAAATATTATAGCTCGTAATTTCTGCTTTTTTTAATTAAAACTTACCTTAATATCTTGAAACATTCGATCTTCGAGTATAGGTTATATTTAAACAACAAAGCTTTCAAATATAATTAAAGAAGTTATAATTAAATAGCTCTATTATATAATTACAATATTGAATTTAGATACTTACTTTTAGGATTCGAAAATGAAAAAACCTAATTCCTTGAGGAGAAGAAGTTCCATCATTTTATTATTGATATTGTTTTTTCCCTCGATGTTAACCCTTTCTCAAACATTTATTGAAAATGATAAACCAGTTGTCGCAAGTACAATTCTTCTCAATAGTTATAACTCTACGCTCGATCTCACACATCTTCCTGATATTAATCAAATTTCTTGGAACAATCCTAAAACGGAAATGCTAATAATTACACCTAACGATAGTCAATATATTGACGCAGTCCAACCTTTAAGAGAATGGAGAGAGAGTATTGGGGTAAAAACTCAAATTCTTTCGAATTTTTCTGAATACGATGGCGTTGACACCGCTGAGAAGATTAGGAACATGATAAAAGAGTTTTACGACAAAGAGAATATTCGATGGGTTCTTCTAGCTGGAGACGCTGAAGAGAGTTCAATCCCCATAAGATACGTGTATAATCCTGATACGGTTGACCATAATGGAACAGAACACCTCTCTTGGAACGAGTATTACAAGCCAACGGATTTCTATTATTCAGCGCTTGCTGGCACTTGGGACGGAGATGGAGATGGAGACTACGGGGAATCGAGAATCTATAACGATAACGGAATTGACGAGATAACATGGGTTCCAAACGTGTATGTTGGCAGACTCCCTGCGAGTAATCCAACCGAATTGGCTCATATGATTAATAAAACGCTTAAATACGAAAGCGATCCCGATTTGGGTGATTGGATGAATCAAATGTTATTAGCAGGTGGTATCTCTTCGTATTCTCCACCTGAAGACGAAGCTCGTTTGATGGAAAATATTTGGCAAAACTACGCAATCTCAGAAATTAATTTTACTCATTTAGCAAAAACAACTGCCAGTTTTACGCCAAGTGTTCCACCTACGCCTAATTTCCTTGGGGATCTTAATATAACAAGTTTTCGTGATGAATTTGATTCCGGTTATTCTACAGTGATAATTGCTGGACATGCAGATCCATCTCAGATTAATGATGCAAGCTCTTTGCCCGATCCTGGCAACTACTACAATAACGATGACGCTTCGTCAAGTAGCAATTTAAACATGCCCTCATTGTTTTATGCCGACGCGTGTACAACCTCCTCGTACGATATGGGTGACGATAGCATTGGAGAAATCCTTATTAAGCGAATCAACTCTGGGGCTATTGGATTTGTTGGAGGACTTCGCGTAACTTGGTATTGGGAGAATGATGACGATTTAGAGATGCTCAATAGGGGAAACGCAAAGCTGTTTTGGCAGCAGTTTTTTGAGGAGAAAAAGTTTAGACAAGGTCGAGCTCTATACGATTCTAAAGTAGCGTATTTAGAGAGCGATTATTTTACTGGGGACAGAGATGATAGAAGTTCAATTCGATACGAATATGAGAGAAAAAACCTTCTATCTTATAGCTTGCTTGGAGATCCGATAGTCGATATTTACACCAAGGAACCCACAAACACCCAAAATCCCTTTACAGATTATTATTTCTCAGGACAGATGATAAACACATCAATAAAAAACATTCATTCTAAGCCTGTACCTTACGCCCGAGTCCATTTCAAATCTTCTAATGGTAGTTATCACACAGAATATGCCGACAAGAACGGTCAGGTTATCATTAGGTTGCCTGATAGACCGTACGAAAATTACAGCGTAGTTATCACGGGACATAATTTAATCCTCTCTAATTTTACTTTTAGTACGATTCCCGACATAATTCAGCCAGAAATTGTGGATGTAAATAGTTACCCACTTAAACCAACAGTTTCGGACAACATGCAATTTGACGTGAGATTGAACGATAATGAATCGGGGTTAGAAAGTTTATTTCTCTTAGTTTCTACAAACGATATGAAGACGTACGAATTCCACCAATATGTCAATTCATGGGATCAGAATCGAAATAGATTTAGTTTTACGTTAAATAAGTTACCACCTGGTGAGTACATTATGATGTTTGTAGCTCGTGATTATTGTAATAATACGGTAATTGGCAATCAAATGATTAGTTTCAAGATAGAACCCCCGTTGAGTTTCATTCCTATAGTCGTATTATCAACATTTATAGTTTTTCTTTTCGGTAGTTCTTGCGTAGTTGTTCTTAGAAGTTTGAGGAAGGACAGAGAAGTAAATTTAGCTTTTTAAGCTTAAACCAGGAAATTATTTCATAAAATCCCGATTTTTATGTTTCAATTCAAAGTATATTCTGTCTCTTTGAATCTCTTCGTGTATTTCTGCTAAATTCTCGTTTCGTAATAAATTCTCAAAAAAAGACAATATAGACCCAAACGGTTCTTTGACATAAGTATCTATTATCAATTTATTAATTATTTATTTATTTATTCTCGCCTAAATTAATAAGTCGATTTACGATATTCCATTCTTTCACGAGTTTTACTACAGTGGCGGGCAAGAAATGTTCCCAAGGTTCTCCTTTTAGCATTGAACTGCGAATATCGCTTCCACTTAATCCCTTTTCTTCTATCGATACTTCCCATAGAACGTGAACTTTCAACTCTAAAGTCTCTAAATACTCTTTTTTTTGTCTTCCCCAATCATCGTAAATCGAGAGGAAAAACACCGCATCCATGGGGGCGTAGTATTTTAGCAACTCAGGAACATTAATAGGAAACGGTACAATAGAGAATTCTGAAAATTCCAAACTATTTTCTAATAATGTTTCTCTTACCATTACATATCGCTCGTAGTAAGTCATAGGGTTAGCGATAAGCGTACTGCGATGAGGATTAGAGTCGTGGTCTTTCGTAAGAGAGGGATCCGGGTTGGTAATTCCCACGATTAAATGATCACATAGTTTTTTTCCTGCTAGGAGAAATTTCACATGATCGTTGTGAAGTATTTGGAACCTTCCGTGAATTACTCCAGTTTCGAACCGTGTTCCTTTAACTTGCTTCATTCTAATAATCTATTTGTCGCAATAAAATAATTCGAATAATTCAAAAAAGATTAATAATTTTGGCATATGAAATATTCCAATTGATGGTAGGTTTATTATTATGTTATTAAAAGAGGATATCGAAGAATCGAAAGAACGCATGGATGCGTGGTGGGATCACGAGGTAATTGATCGTCCGGTTATATCGTACTATTTTTCGAAGAAAAGATCATCCCTTGGAGGCTATTTAGATGCCTTGGGGCAGGATTGGAGGTTAGCAAAAAACCCAGAAGGTATCGAGGAAGCTATCGATAAATTTGAGAAAACTGCGGGAAAAACTTATTATGGTGGAGAAGCAATACCTTCTTATTTTCCAAATTACGGACCGGGCATAGTTGCGGCTATTTTTGGCGTTGAACCGAAATTTCAATCCGAAACTATTTGGTTTAGTCGCCCAACCAAACCAGAAGAAATAATATCTCAACTTGAAAGCGTAAAATTAAACCAGAATAACGAATGGTATTCGAGGATTCTTAGAATCACGGAGTATGCCGTGAAAAGAGCTAAAGAGAATTATCAGATTTCAATTACAGATTTAGGAGGGGTTTTAGATATTCTTTCCTCGTTCTTAGGGCCAACTAATCTATTACTGACTATGAAACGTAAACCACACATAATAGATACTTGCCGAGAAATAATTCTTGAAAAGTTAATAAATATTTATGATAAGCTTTATGTAATGATTAAGAGGGATTGCAAAGGTTTCAATGCTTGGCTTAATATTTGGTGTAGGAAAAGTTGGTACCCCGTTCAATGTGACTTTATTGCGATGCTTAACCCAAAATGGTTTAAAAGGTTTGCGTTACCAGACATAATTACTCAAATCGAACACATGGATTACTCAATTTACCATATGGATGGTCCTTATCAAATCCCGTTTTTAGACGATTTTTTATCAATCCCCAATTTAACAGGAATCCAATGGGTATCAGGGGCAGGTCGACAACCACAAGGATCAGAAGAATGGTTCCCTCTATACAAAAAAATCCAAAAAGCAGGTAAAAATGTTGTAATAGATACCCTTTCGGAAAAAGTACCTCATATTTATCACAATTTAGAGCATAAAGGCTTATACGTTAGAACGTACTATTCTACTAAAATAATTGCAGACTTTTACTTACCCCCTTTTATTGGGGGCGGAGATGGTAAGTTAATAGAAGAAGCAATTAGTTGGGTAAAAAGTAACAAATATCCAAACATGAATAAGGAGCGGCTTGAGGAATTTTTAAAAACGAGACATTATGAGTTCGACAGCGGAGTTAAACAACAACTGCTTAAGCAAATAAATAGTTCTTCAAAAGAAAAGCTGTATTTTACTTAAAAAAAACTTTTACCTCTTTTTTTTACTATTTTCATAGACCTTTTTGGTTTATATGGTTTTATTGACACTTTATTCTTATTGTAAATAACATCTTTTAGATGATTTAAATGACAAGTGCCAATGTATTTGAAACGAATTTAGAGCAGGAAACAGAAAATCAATATAATAATAATCACTCAATTAAGTTTATCCACGCTAGCGACATTCATTTAGGCAGCCACCAATATCGTAATGAAAATCGCGCGAACGATTTTATTTTTGCTTTCGAAGAAATACTGACGACTGCCGTTCTTCATCAAGTAGACTTTATCTTGTTAGGGGGTGATGTTTTTACATCCTTAGAAATGCTACCTGGGAAATTAACCAAAATAGTTAATCTTCTGACAAGTTTCAAAAAAGACACGAAAAACCAAATTTTAATTGTAGCAATTGAGGGAAACCACGATATTCGAAAATTTTCGAGAGGACAAAGGTTTAAACAGCGGGGTCAGTCTTGGTTGAAGTTACTAGCCAGTTTAGGATTAATGATTTTGCTGGATGGGGATGTAGAATTACCGCCAGAAGAAATATTTAAAGAATACGACTTAAAATCGAGGAAGGGCGGGAAAATCAGAATAAAAGATGTAATTATTTACGGTACAAGATATTTAGGGCAAAACCCTGTGGAAGAGCTCTTAAAAGTGAAAGATGGAATCGAAAAAGACGACGATCTCTTTCACGTTCTTCTTCAACATTTCGGAATTAAAGGCCAAATGGAACAGGTTCCCGGTGTTGATTACCGAAAAATCCAAATACTTAAGGATAGAGTAAATTATTTAGCTCTCGGTCATTTTCATTTACAATTTATCTTAGACGACTGGATTTTTAATCCGGGATCTTCTGAAGCTTCGTGCTCCTCAGATTTTTCGTTCAAAAGAGGAATATTTTTAGTCTCAATAACCAAAAGTGATACTTTTACTAAATGTGTTAAGAAAATTCGATTAACGAATAGAACCTCCCGATGGGAGCACATCTACTTTAAAACAGAATTTAGAAATAAAGAAAAAATGTATGACTACATTATTCAAAAGTTAAAAAAGTCTTTTGATTTCGATCAAAATTTAAACCAAAATCGATCTAACATCCAAACTCCTGTCCTTTTTCTTGTGTTGAAAGGTAAAAAGCCTTTTTATAGATGTAAAATAGGTAAGAAAGAATTATCTCAACTAATATGTGAAAACCTACCTGTGGTTGATGTACGAATATATCAAAAGTTTTCCGATTTTCTAAAAACATTGGATACTTTTATTTAAATTTTAGAAAGAACTTGGTATAGTTTATATTTTAAAGGATAAGAACAAAGTAATATTTATGCATCTAAAGTCTTTTTTATTAAAAAATAAAGTATTTTCGGTACTAACATTACTCTTTTCTATTTGGATTGTTATTTTGCTTGTTTTAGCTGTAATAGGAACGAGAGAAATAGTTTTTTACGATGCTCTTGGACAAATCGATGTTTCTTCCGAATATTCTAGTGTTTTACCATGGCTTAGATACATCATCGAACCTTTTGCAATAATTGCTTTTATCTTGGAATATGAATTTACTTGGCTCTTGCTTTTCTTAATAATTTATCCAATTCTACGAGTTGTTTATGTGTTTTTAAGGAAGAGGGGTAAGCTGCATTCAAAAAAATACAACCAACTTAAGCATATCTTAAATGACATCATATATTTTGCATTTAAAATCTTTTCAATAACGCTTGTAGTAATCTTATTAATAATTGTAATAGGGTACTTAATTCAAGAATTTTTCTTTGTCAGCCGATATTTCATGGTTCCTGTTCAAGTTGGAATACACCTGTGCTTTATTTTACTTGGAATCAAGGTTGGATACACTTTATTAAAGCTAATCCATCCTAGGCTGAACCTTAACCTTGCTGGGAAAATTGAGAATAATAATCGTAGGGCTAATTCAAAAAATAAAAGAATTACTTATAATTTGAAAAAAGAGTTGGTCTATTTTGCTGGGATTATATTTTTACTGCTTGGTTCTAATGTTATTCTATTGTCAATACAATTTCCTCCTCACAGAATCGTACCCACCACATCTCTAGAGGATGATGAGTTTTTATTTGATTTTCACGTTCACACGACTTTTTCTGATGGGTGGCTTACTCCCGAGGAGAGAGTTTTGTGGTATATTGAACATGGAATTTCAGGAGCTGCTTTTTCCGATCACGATAATATTAGAGGAGCTCTAGCTGCTCGAGAATTCGTAGAGAAGAATAGATTGGATTTTATAGTTTGGATTGCAGAAGAATGGACTAATCACGAACCGAACCCAGAGATTCATATGAATTATTATGGATTAGAGGAAGAAATCGTACCTCCCGAATCTTACGCCGTTGGAGGTCCAAGAGTGATGAATGCTTCAGAGCTAATCATTTATGTCAAAGCTAATGGCGGTTTTATAACAGTAAATCACTATCATTATGAACCTAATCCTGAAGGAGGATTTGGTACTCCCTATACTCTTGAACAATTAAGAGATTGGGGCGTTGATGGTTTTGAAATTATCAACGGAGGAAGCTACAATAAATACACGCAAATTCGTCAGTTTTGCTTGGATAATGATTTAATATGCATAGCCGGGTCCGATATTCATACAAATGAAGATTTAAACACATTTACCAAATTAAAACTAGATGATCCAAGTAATAAAACCTTAGAAAATGTTTTTAAAAACTTAAAAAACAACACACACGAAACCATCGCCATTCAATTTTATCCTAAAATTGTTGATTTTCCAGGAGAGTTAACAGATTTAGGATTTTATGTTTTAGAAGATTTAATTAACTATTTTTTAAACATAGATACATACCAAGCGCTCTCATGGATTATTTGGTCATCAAGTATGTATCTAATATTCTACATATTCTACAAAAAAGTAAAAAAAGCAGATATAGATCGCTTGATAAATAAAATCTCTTAAAATCTTTTTTTTTATTTAATTAATTTAGTTTAAATATAATAAGAGTGTTTATCTTCGCTATAATCGTCGCTATAATCGTCCTTATCGTCGTCCTTATCGTCGTCCCCTTCATTCTGCATAAACATCTTAGAAAGCATTTTTTTTATTTCGTCAGGTAAATTTTTTAAATCGCTCATATCAATTGGTATTACTCCTGGTTGTTTGAAGGAAGGCATCCTATTTTTCATTTGTTTCCGTATTCTTTCTTTTTGTTTTGCATGTATCCTTAATTCTTTTTCCATAAGGTTTTTTAATTCACTTGCGACTAATTCATCCAATTCTTGAGGTTTGAACGATAGCAGAGGTTCTGAACCGTAGAGTTTAGAGAGTTTTTTGGTAACTCTAATTCTTTTATCTTCGGAGATCTGCTCGATTGAATCTAATCCCAAGATTGTTACAATATTTAACCAATCAAGCTGGTAAGCCCAAGCTTCTTTTTCTGGCATATTTTTCAAAAAGTGATTTTTCTATTATTGTAATTTTGTATTAAAGTTAAATATTATCCTATGATTTTTCATGAAAATGTAACCATATAAATCTATGCTTTATGTTCTATTAAATCGAATAAAAGAGATATACCGCAATATAACAACAAGAAATAACTAAAATCATTAAATGGGCTAATTAAAGGGAAAATTTAGACAAAAAGTTAGAAAAATTCCTTAAAGGAGGAAATAACTAATTCAGGAACATCGTGCATAACCCAATGAGACGCACTTTCAGCGCGAATGACTTTTAAATCGCTCACATAATTATCTAATTCGTCCAAGACAGATGGTAATACAGCCACATCTTTCATCCCGTGGATAACTAAAGTAGGCACTGTTATTTTTCCCGTCAAGTTTTTGAAGCTTAAGTTTGCTCTGTAATAATTTACACCTCCTAAAATTGCCCCCGGTTGCGTCCAAGCACTTAAATATTGCTTTTTGTCGAAATCAGTAAAATTTTTCTTATTTATCATTCCTTCAAAAACAGCGAATTTTAACCACTGATAGTCGTTTTTAATTAGAAATTTTTCTCCATCAGGTTTAAGAAATTCAAAAATGTAAAAGCTGGCTTTTTGTTGTTTTTTGTCTGTCTTCAGTTTTTGTTGAAATATTTTCATGTGAGGAGCGTTCAATATCGCTAGCTTATTTAGTAGGTTTGGATGTTTTTCAGCAAACGCCCATGCAACAATACCACCCCAATCGTGCCCAGCAAGAAAAACCTTTCCTAAACCTAAAATTTCTATCAAACCCTTAATATCATCCACTAAAGTTTCAATCTTATAATTTTCTACGCCCTCTGGCTTGTCAGACAAATTATATCCACGCATATCAGGGATAATCAATTTAAACTTACTTTTAAGACCAGAAATTACGCTTTTCCACCCATACCAAAAATCTGGAAATCCATGAAGTAGAATTAAAGGCGGTCCTTCCCCGATCATAATAGTGTGAAGTTTTATCCCATTGGTTTTAATCAATTTTTCTTCAATTTCATCAAGTAATTCCATAATAATTCATTCCATTTTCTGAGCAAACTAATTTCTATTGGCTTTCATAAAATATAAATCAGCCTTTTAGAAATTAAATTCTACCACAAATATAAGCCTGTAGAGATTACCAAATAGTAAATAAAATTATAGATAAAAGAAATTACAAATAATATAAATTAGATTTGTAAAGAAAAATTAAAATTTAAAGAGATTTTTTAAAATAAATTTTATAGATTATTCAAAATAACTGTTAAAGGAATTTTCGAAATCCTTTATGTATGAATTATTAAGTTCAGCGAATTTATAATGCCCTGTTGGCAGTTTTTCCTCTTTCGAAAAATGTTTTGTAAGGGAGTTTTCAAAATCACTTGCACTTAAACTTTTTTCTTCCGCGAATTTGATTTCGCCAAAGAAATACAAATATTCTGGTACAGCGTCACTCATTTTTATGTTCACTTCTTAATTGTTCACTAAATTTTTACTCAAATATATATTTATATAATAGATCATAAATGGAAAGTCTATCTTTTAAATATTTTGGTTATATTCCTAAGAGTAAAAGTATGAAAAAATCGCTCCGAATCCTTATTCACTGAATGAACGTTCATTTATTTTGTGTTGATCTTTATTATTCAGCGAAAAATATAGGAAAGACATTAAAAAACCACTTTTTCAAAAACTCCCATCATTTTCCCACCTCCCATACTAGTTTTTTACCAACTCCATAAATTGTAGTTACCTTCTTATTTCTAATATATAGACATATCATTAATTATAATTAGATACAAAAGTCCCCAAAAACATAATAAATCAATAGAAAATTGAAAATTAATAAGTAATAAATTTTAATATATTTTCATAAGATGTAATAATAATTTTTTTGAATTTTGACATAATACAAATTGTTCATGATTTTTTGAGTTGACCATAAGTGTCTTTAAGAGAAAAAAAGTCTGAAATAATAAAGAAGGAAAAGAGAAATTTATTTATAATATCAGCTCTCTCTGTTTTTGAAGAAAAAGGATTTAATAATACTCGTATAAAAGATATCACAGAACGGGCTAATACGAGTGTAGGGAACTTCTATAATTACTTTAATTCAAAAGAGGAAGTAATTGAAGTATTAATTAGTGGATTAGCTGAACTTATGATAAGCAAATTTAGAGAATTATTTATCTATTTCAAACAAAACAGAATTCCACCAATCTCTGCGGTTAAGAATCTTTTTCGAGGATATGCTAAGATGTTTAAGGAAAAAAAAGAAACATTTCTAATTTTTTTTGAGCAAATGGGGGGAATGGATCAAAAATACCGAACCAAAAGAAATGAGATTCTTGACAATTTTACGAATGAGGTAGAAAAAATCATCTCAAGACTAATAGAATTCGGAGCTCGTGATCAAAATCCTAAAATAACAGCTAGAGTTTGGACATCTACGGTACTTGGAGTCTTTATTTGGTGGATTCGGAGTGATTTTAAACTTGAAGAGGAAGAACTTGTTGAAAATTTAACAGATATTCTTGTTAGAGGGACAATGTTAAATTAAGTTAATGTTATGTAGAATTCGCTATCCGAAACTATTCCACCATATACATTCATGAATCTTTACAAGAATTCAATAATTCAATTATAAAATAGAACAATGGAATGAAGGAAAAAGTCATTCAGTATTCTTTTTTTCACTACTATTATTATGAAATCTACCATATTTAGGGAGCTCCTAAGTTCTTAATTAAAGGATAGAAAAATCATAATTGACAAGAAAGGAAAATTCTTTATTGTTAAATAACATTGAAATAACTTACAGACAATCATAAAATTGAGAGTGGAAATCTTGAGCAAAAAACTAGATAATAAGACTTATTTAAAATATCTACTCCAATCTCTTAATGCAGACGCCTTAAAACAGATTTGTCGGGATTTTGGAATAAAAGGCTTTTCAAAATTTAATAAGTCAGACTTAATTAATTTCGTTCTTGATTCTTTAGCAGAAGAAGAACAAAAAGACTTATTAGAACAGAAGGAAGGAGACATCATTACGAACGAAATTAATACGGCAATCAAAAAAATAAATGGAGAAGATCGAGAATCTATTACTGATATAAAGGTTGTTAATGATAAGAACCATGAAATCGAATTAAATTTTAAAGGCTTTAATTGGAAATCAAGTTCGTATTTATCTATAACCTTAAAAAACATTCTTGATCCTGAACGAGATTGCGATTGTAGAGTAGGCTCAAATATGGGTTTGTGTAATCATTTTTGGGTTGGATTTATTTACTCATTAAAGAAAAATTATTTCAAATTATCAGATTGGAAACTTACTTTCCTCCCAAAAGATTTCGGAAAAAATGTGGAAAATATAATTATTAAAGATGGAAAGTTAATTAATGAAGGTGCTCCTAGTTCCTTACTGGCTAAACACAAAAGAATAACTATTTACGATGCAGAAATAACAGATATAGAAGAGAAAGAAGATGATTTCCAAGGGAACATAACCACCTATTATCTAATAACCCTAAAGGATATTGAATTCGGACCTCAATTGAAAAAAAAAAGCGATTATCGAAAAGAAGACATAGAAAATTTAGACGAATTAAAAATAAGAGTGAGCGAAAAACTTTATTCCAGTGATATTTTTAAATCAGGAGATAGAATTATATGCAACGGCGGAGTAAATAAAGATAGGTTCTTGGGATTTATGCTAAAGAGGGTTACGGGGTTAAAGAAATTATAATTTAGATGATAAAAATGACAAATCCGAAATCGGGATTCATTAACGACCAAAATTTAATCTTGAGTACTGATTTTTACCAACTAACAATGAGCGCGGCTTATTACCAGTACAACCTCGATAATCACATTAAAGAAAAGGACGATATTGCCGTTTTTAATTATTTTGTCAGAAAATATCCTAAAAATCGTAATTATCTAATTTTTGCTGGTTTAGAGCAGGTAATTCATTATCTAACAAATGCTAGGTTTTTCGAAAAAACGATCGAATTTCTGAGGAAAAAAGATGTTTTTAAAGAGATTAATTCGAGTTTTTTTGACGAATACCTACCCAAATTCAAATTCAAGTTAGATGTGTGGGCAATGAAGGAAGGTAATTTCTTCTTTCCTAACGAGCCTATTATGAAGATTAAAGGTCCGATGATCCACGCTCAATTGGCTGAAACCTATATCTTAAATGTTATAAATTATCAGACCATTGTAGCGTCAAAAGCGTCTAGAATAAAAAACATAGCCCAACAAAAGACTTTATTAGAGTTTGGTACAAGAAGGTCCCACAGTCCTCTTGCTGGCGTTTATTCCGCGAGAGCTAGTTATGTTGCGGGTTTTAACGGTACGAGTAATGTTATCGCTGATATTGAACTTGGTATTAATTCAAGTGGGACAATGGCTCATAGTTTTGTACAAAGATTTGATAATGAAATGGAGAGTTTCGATGTTTATACTAACATTTATGGAGATAATTCCATCCTCCTAATTGATACCTACGATACAGAAAAAGCAGCTAAAAAGATTTCTAAGTATAAAAACACCATTAAAGCCGTCAGGATAGACTCCGGTGATCTCGTTGAACATTCAAAAAAAGTTAGAAAAATTTTAGACGAAAACGGATGTGAAAAGGTGCAAATCGTTGCGAGTTCAGATCTGAACGAATATAAAATAAAAAAAATCTTAGAGAGCAACGCCCCCATAGATGCTTTTGGTGTTGGAACAGAATTAGCTACATCTTGCGACGATCCAACCATAGCGGGTGTTTATAAGCTCATAGAATATAATAATAAACCAAAAATAAAAACAAGTGAAGCCAAATTAACTTATCCTGGTGATAAACAAATCTACAGAATTTATAATAAGCAAGGAGAGTTTATAGAAGATTTTTTAACGTTAGACAATGAACCAGCACCTCCTAATTCAGAAGCACTCCTTATTCTTGTGGTGAAAGAAGGAAGATTAATAACGGAATTACCTAATCTAAATAACATCCAGCAGTACTATAACGAAAATATTAAAAAATTACCAAATAAATTTAAAGAATTAGAGGAAAATCATATATTTAAAGTTAGAATTTCTAAAAAATTGAGTGACCTAACAAAATCATTAACAGAGAAATTTACCTAACCTTTATTTTTAATTTAGAATGAATATTAGATAATAGTAAAAAACAATAGTTTTAGTGCTATGACTGTAAATTCGTATGAGAAATTAAGAGAATTCCTTGATCAGTTTCCGATAGGCTTCCGTAAAACTCAATCGGGAGTTGAGATTGAAATTCTGAAGCGTCTCTTTACTGAAGAAGAAGCTGAACTGGCTACTTTCTTAACTATAAGACCAGAAAGAGCCAATAGTATTGCAAGAAGAGCGGGTAAGAAATTAGTTGAAATAGAACATAAGCTTGAATCAATGGCAAAGAAAGGACTCATTTTTCGAGCACAGCGAGATAACAAGACCCTGTATAACTCTGCTCCTTTTATGATAGGGTTGTATGAATACTCTGTTAAAAGAATTGATAAAGAATTAGCTCAACTTTTTAAAGAATATTATCATGCAGCGGGTCTTGAAGAGTTAGGCGCAAGTAATATTCCCGGCTTTAAAGTGATTCCCTTAGAAGAAACTATTCATACTGAAACTACGCTTTTTCCGTATCAAAAGCTTGAAGAATCAATAAGGAATGCAAGAGTCATTGCTGTAACTGACTGCGTTTGTCGAAAAGAATCGCAGTTATTAAATGAAGGATGCAAACACCCTATGGAAACTTGTTTAAGCTTTGGAACTGCTGCTGAATATTATATAGAAAATGAAATAGGGAGAAAAATAACCTCTGAGGAAGCGATTCAAATCATTAAAGAAGCAGACGAAGCTGGATTAGTTCATGCGGGAGCAAATTCAATACACCTCTCTAATATCTGTAACTGTTGCCCTTGTTGTTGTATCTCCATGAAAGGCATGACTCAATTTGGACAAGATAAGCAAAAATTCATGAATGCTGTGTTTGAATCAATCATAGATGAAGAATTATGTGTTGTTTGTGAAAATTGCCTTGAAAGGTGTCCGGTTAAAGCTATAACTATAGAAAATATTGCATTTGTGAATCGAGATTTATGCCTTGGATGCGGTTTATGTGCCAGTGTCTGTCCAGAAGAAGCAATAAGTCTGAAACCAAGAGAAGATTGTGTAGAGCCATTTAACAGAGTGCTGGAGATGGGAGTAGCAATTATTGAAGCTAAAAGAAGAAATATTGAATTAAAATAATCAAAAATAGAAAAATTTCGGTTAATTTTATAAAGGAATTAACAATTATAAATTAGCCCCTTTTTTTGTTTTCT
>SOKP01000101.1 GCA_004375715.1 Promethearchaeota archaeon
GAGGGTTAGTTTATTTCTCAAATAAATCTTTTTCGATTTATTTGTTAGTTCATAGTAGACATTCGTAAATCTATCGAAATTCTTACCAATTAATAGAATGTCAATAACTTTTTTTAGCATTTGGGCTTGAATTTCTTCTCTACCAATAATACTCCAAAAGTCCGCTTGAGACTTAACCAAATTAGCTGCTTTGAGATACTCTCCTTTTTCAATTAACTCATTAGCTTCCTTAATGGTTTTCATATTACTTTCAGCAATAATTTGTAACTCCCGTTCAATGTAACTATTAAGAATCCCTCTATTTTTTCGTAGATTTTCCTCTTTTTGTTGTTTCAATAATTCCTTATTTTCATCTTCTACCTTGGAAATACGCGCAGTCAATTCCTTTTTTAATTTCAATGAATTAATTTCGTTTAGTAATAGTGCCGCATCTCCAAATTCAAGATTGTCAATGAATAAATTAATCAAAACTTTAAGTTGTTGATCGTGATTCGGTAATTCTAAATCATATGTTTCGCAAACACTTTCAATTTCATAATAATATTCGTAAGCGCTAAACCGATCTTCCTCTTCAATTAGTTTTGTTAGAAGTAATTTTAGAACTTCGACTAACTTTGTTACTAATTCGTGGAGCTCCTCAGTCAAGTTTCTTTTTTGATAGTCATCTACAGTTATACGCAATTGGTCTCGTGCTAGTAATAATTTCTGTTCTTTTATTAAGAAATCAACCATCTCTATTATTTTGGGAAGAAAGCCTTGCAAAATTTCAAATGTTAATTCGTGTGGCAAATTTTTAATAATTTTAAAAACATGTTCCATTTTACAAGCAGAAATCCAAGAAGTTATCGCTAATTTAAACGCTTCGTTTTTAAGCTCCTCGCCCTCAAGTTCTAAAGCCGCCCATTGAGCTGCAGCTTCGTAGTGTCTTGCTGAGGCTTCAAATTTACGCTTGTTAAACAATTTGTTACCTTCCAAGATCATAGAATTAGCATATAATTTTTTGAAATTCTCCGCTTTTTTTTTATCTACATTTTGAAGTATTTTAGCAGCTTCTAAATATAAATTTACTTTTGAGAACAGAAAGGCTGCTTGTTCACAAATTATATAATATTCCTCTTTGTTAAAAATATCAGCAATCATCGCCGCTTTCTTAACAGCTTGAGCAGAAAAGAAATAATATTCGGGCTTAGATTCTTTTTCAGCTTTTTTAAAATAAATGTTGGCAAGTTGAATGTAAATAGGAAACCTCATCCACGCGTTCTCTATGTTTAACGGCGAACCTCCAGAGATCATTGCGATGCATAAACAATGCAAAACATGGTGAAACTCTCTCGGACGAACATTCACAAAAGCTTCAACGTCAAAGTACTTAAGCCAAGTGTTTTCTAGCAAATTATTTACTGATAGAGGAAAAATACCTTCTTGATCGTAGTACATTATGATTATAGGTATGTTTCGAGAAATTTTTCTAATGTCGTGTAAAATGGAATCAAAGACTTCTTTCTCTTCGTTTTTCAAAGGATTTATGAAGTAGATAATACCATCAACAGTATTTATCAATTCATCAAGATCAGTTTTCTCAACATCAATTATAGCGTTGACTTCTAGATCACAAGTATCCTCTAATGCTTTTACTTCTTTATATAGCTCTAAATATGGTCCTTTATTTTCGCCCTCTTCTCCGAAGGCTCTTATAGTATAAAGGGCGACTGCTTCCCCGTCTAAGCCCAATATTAGAATTTTAAAGATGTAACGCATAGGATTTGTTTTATGAAGTTAATATTGTATTTAAACCTAATATAATAA
>SOKP01000272.1 GCA_004375715.1 Promethearchaeota archaeon
AAATTGAGTGGGCAGAAAAAACAAAAGGAGACCCTTCAGATATTAAGGGTTTCGTGAAAATGTGAGGTGCGATAGATAAAATGGAAAAAGTTGGAATTGTAGGGTATTATCAAGTAAAATTTCATTCGGACGCGAATTACGGTCGTTATGAAATGATTTTTGAAGCCGTAAGAGGTGCTGTAGACATGGCTGGTTTAAAGAAAAAAGATATTTCTACAGTTATCTCATGCACAAACGACTATTACGACGGGCGTACTATTTCAAATTGCTTTACCGTCGAAGTAGGTGGAGGATATATGGCTGACGAGAGTAAAGTAGAGATGGATGGGGCGCATGCTGTTTTATATGGATTAATGAGAATTTTATCAGGCAATCACAAATTAGCAGTAATATGGGGAGGAAGTATGCCCTCATGTTTTCCTTATCATTCAACTCGGTTATTCGAGACTGATCCCACTTGGGAAAGGCCATTAGCATATGTGAATGATATCACTTCAGCGGGATTTCAGATGAGATCATACATGGAAAAATATGGAGTTAGTGCTGAAGAAATAGCTAGTGTAGCAGTAAAAAATCGAAAGAATGCTGCCAAGAATCCCTTAGCTTTAGCTGAAGCACAAAACTTAAATATTGATGTTAAAGAAGTATTGGCTTCTGACATTTACGCAGACCCTGTTACCGAATTAATGGTTGCTCAACCTTGCGATGGTGTGGCTGCTATATTATTAGCACCTGAACGACAGGCTTTAAAAATAACTGATAATCCGGTTTGGATTACTGGAGTTGGATATTCTCAAGAGGCATATTATCTTGGAGACCGTAATTTATATGAAAGCAAATCAATGGAATTGGCAGGAAAAATGGCATTTGAGAGCGCTGGAATTAAAGATCCAAAGAGCGAAATCGATGTAGCAGAACTATTTGAAGCTTATGCTCACGAGGAATTAATATTATCGGAAGCATTAGGATTAGCAGAAAAGGGGAAAGGAGCAAGTATCAATTCTGAAATTAACGGAGATATCTCAATAAATCCTTCTGGTGGGGCTATTGGCGGAAATCCTCCTTGTGCAACTGGTTTGGTTAGAATAATTGAAGCTGCCAGACAATTGAGAGGAGAAGCTAAAGGATATCAAGTAAATAATGCTAAAAAAGCTATTGCTTCAGGACAAATTGGTATGTGTGCTCAAAATAATATTTTATTTGTATTGGAGGGAGGTAATTAAAAATGGGGAGACAAGTAGCTATAGCATCAGCTGGTTTTAGCGAACACGCTTCAAAAAGGTCTGATGTTAATATGGCAGAATTAGTAAGCGAAGCAGTTGAAGATTGTTTGAAGAATGCACCTGGTGTAGAACTTGATGATATTGATGCGTTTGTAAACGGTAATATGCCCGCATTTGAGGGGTCAAATATGCCAGAATTATGGATGACCGATTGGATGGGGGCTAGAAATAAACCCTTGTTAAGAGTAACGACTGGAGGAACAACGGGAGGGACTGTAGCAATAGCAGGGTATTATACAGTTGCAGCAGGTTTACCGAAAATTGATACGGTTTTAGCAATAGCGTTTGAACAACAATCTCAGGGAAATACAAGTGTTGGTCTTGCAAGCGTTGCGTATGGTGAAATCTCAATATTAAACACAATGGGTATCCCGTATGACCAATTATCGCGCCTTTTATCTGCAGGAGCAGCAATAGGGGTAGCTGCATATCAAGCTACAAATTACATGCGCAAAACTAAAACTACAGAAGAAGACTTAGCAAGAGTAGTCGTACAAAATAGACATAATGCTGCAAAAACGTGGTGGACACATTTAAAAATGCCTAACCTTACAGTTGAAGAAGTACTCGACACTCCTTATATATCCTTCCCATTAAGGTATGGTATGGTCTGTCCTGCTTCAGATGGAGCATGTGCCATGCTTTTTACAACAGAAGAAAAAGCGAAAGATATGTGCGAAATTCCTGTTTATGTCAATGGAGTAGCTTCCGTAGCTAATGAAACTGCAGTTCTTGGATACGATGGAAGCGGCACGGGGCAGATTGATCCATCAGATCAAATAGGTGCTATGAAATCATCAGAGTTAGCTTACTATCAAGCAGGTATTTCTTTCCCAAGAAAAGAAATTGATTACGCTGAAGTGTATTCTCCATTCCCTAATCAAGAACTTATGTGGGTTGAAAAACTCGGTTTATTTGAAGAAACTACTGCTCCTAAAATGTATGAAACAGGAGTTACTGCGTTAAAAGGAGAATTACCCATTAATTGCTCTGGGGGTGTTAATGCGACTAATGCGATTGGAGCATCAGCGATGGAAAGGCCCGCAGAAGCAGCTCTCCAAATAATGGGCAAAGCGGATAATCAAGTTCCAAAGACGGTGCACACTTCAATTGGGCATGGATGGGGAGGATCTTTAAACTTATGCACTTTGATGGTGATGAGTGATCAGCAAAGAAGGAAATTTAAATAAATAATTTGGAGCTATTCAACATTTAAGCTTTCTTTTTCTTTTTTCTTTTTTCTTAGTAATCAAGCTATTTTTAATTGTTTTAATATTGTGATTCTAGTAAAATTTTTTTCTAAAAAATTAAATTCTGATGCAATTTAGGATTTTTCTTTAAATAGATCTATAAAAATTATCTAGTAAGAAAAATTTTTAACTTTATTTTGATTGATTATGGAATATTATAATAATGATCCTTATTTTGAGGAAGAATTGGAACAATTCAATGATTGGTATAAAATTGAGGGTATAAATAAAATTAAAGAACTTTCACGCCAGCTGCGAACATTGTTTAAGTATAAATCAGAAGTGATTAAATTTAGGTATCATTCAACTCTATCTCCTACTGTAAACCATACAAACCCTACATTTTTAACTCTAAAGCAAAAAATTGAAACATTAACTCTCGAATTCATAAAATTACTTAAAAAAATTAAAGAGAGTGCGCAAACACTTGAACAAGGGATTTTAAATCTTTTTCTCAATAACACTACGCTACTAAAAAAGCTTTCAAAAATAACTGACCTATTGTTCATACTGATCCATAAATTTTCAGAAGATCGTCCTCATAGACAGCCAAATTACCTAAAATTTGTCATAAAGTTGATAAATTATTTATGTTTGGTAAAAAAGTGCCTATACACGCAATTCAGCGAATTTTTTGAAGAGCTAAGTAAAAATTATAAAAATTTAGAAGAAGAACTCACGCAATTAAGTCATAAGCAAGTATCATTTGAAGAAGTTATAAAAGAAAAAATACTTGAGGAGCGTTCAATGTCATGAAAACATATAGTAATGTTTCAAGAAAAACTGTTAGAGAAGATCGAATTGCCATTTGTCCAATATTCGGATGTGAATCAATTAAACGAGTTAAGCCTCTTAAATTTAGGTTCCTAGGTTTTGGGAAGTATCCTAAATGTAGGAAACATCGCATCCCTTTGGTCTATGTTGATGAAAGGATCGGTGATTTCGTGGATGCAGCCTTAGCGTGTTTTTTTGATAAAGCAGGACTCCCTCCAAATGATTTACTTGAATATGTAAAATCACAAGTCCCCGATGAGATTACCTCGTTTGTAGAAGGATGGGTGTATTGTATCACGGTGGGAAGGGGAGCGCCTATAGTCTCACGTTATATGGATACAATTTCGAATACTTATCTTAAACAATTAACTAAGAAACAGATTAAAGCAATTAAAAGAGGAGGAACTTCCAAGCCAAATCTCGTGAATAAGGCAATTAAAAGTGGAATGGATGAAATTACATTCCAGTATACGAGGGTTCTTAAGCATTTGAGGGCTCATTCTGAGGTCCTCACCGATCGTCAAAAACTTCAAGCACTGTCTAAAAACCTCCAAAATTATTTGAAGGAGTGGCAAAAGAACACATTAGAAAATAATAAGATCATTAAATCTCCAGAAAATAGGCAAGAAATGGCTTTAGAAGAAATCAAGAATAACTATGATCAAATCCTAAACATCGGAACATGCCGTTGTCTTATTGGACTGGATCCTGAAAGTAAAGAAATTAAGAAAGCAAAATTGACTGCATTTGACAGATTTTCCGCTTATTATGAATTTTACACTGAAAGATTAGCTACAAAGTTTACAAAATTAGATATTGAGAAAATTTGCTCAGAGAACAAGTCAGTTATTAAAGTGCTGAAATCTAAAGACTCATCAAAAGAACTTAATTATTATGATATAAAAGCAAGTACTAGTTCATGTAAATTGGAAGCAATAAAAGACTATCTTAAAAGTATTAATTGGCAAGTAATTTCTAAAAATTGGACAATCCAGGTAAAAGGGCAAGGAAGCATTACTTTAAATCCCTATAAATCCTGTTCAAACCAAAATCCACTTTATAAACATAAAAAATGGTTAGAGTGGATTTATCTGAATGAAGATTTAAATTTAAGTGATCGCACGATCACAAAAATATGTGGATTGAAAAATCATAAATCTATACGGTATTGGCGTAATAAATTTAATATTCAAACGAAGGAAGAGAGTGGATTTTACTTTAATCCAGATGGATATATTGACCTATATATGCCTAAAACTTATAAACACCCGGAATTAAATCCATTCGGAAAAAAACGAATCCAACGAAGGGAACATATTGTTAAAATGGAGAACCATTTAATGATCTCTTCTACTTCAAGAGAATTAGATCTTCACCCTTATTTAATTGGAGATGACAATGGAATGTATTACATAAAGACTGGATGCATTGTCCATCATATTAACTATAGAAAACGAGATAATTATATAGATAATTTATGGCTTTATGCAAGTAATTCTGAACATAATAATACCAACATTAATCCATGTTTAAGCGGATTAATTAAATTGGGTCAAATTTTATTTTCTCAAAGCAACAATAAATATATTTTGAATTCAAATTTTGATTATAGAAATTTGGAGAGCGAGCAAATAAAAGAAATTATAAAACCAGTTGAGTTTTTTTGATATGACAATATTCAAATAGTAAGATACGAAATCAAAAAGATGGATTGGTCAGATTTGAAATGGTCTATTGTTATTCAAGTTAACAAACTTTCGACTCAAAAAATATACTTAAATCCTTATAAAGATTGTTCGGAAGAAAATCCTCTCTATAAACATAGAGGTTGGGTGGAAAGAATTATTACTGATTCAAGATTTAATTTAACAGATCCAAGATTAGCAAAACTCTGTAAAATTTCGGAAAGTACTGCATTTCGTTGGCGTAGCAAGATACATAAAATTCCAGTGGAAGGTTGGGGTTTTAAAAGATACTTACATAAGCAGAAAAATCGAAATCAAATTTGGACAAAAGTTCCAAAAAATTATAGAAATCCTTTTGCACTAAAAAAAGTAGGTTTTAATTATATGTTAGAACATCGTTATATCTTAGAAAAAGAGATGGCACAGCAACCAGAAAAGTATAAAATATATCTTGTTAATAGTAAGTATTTAAAACCTGAATGTAGGGTTCAGCATATCAATCTCGATTCATTAGATAATCGAATACAAAATCTTCATCCTTGTGGAAATCAATCTGAACATGAACAGATACATTCTTCTTTATTTAAACTCATTGATAATCTCTTAAAGAAGGAATTATTGATTTTTAATGATGGAAGATATATTTTAAATTACTAGAAGAATATTATTAATCAAGATTATAAAAACTTGTATTTAAGAATATGTCAAAATTAACGCAAAGAAAATCTCTCGATTACATTAAAAAAGACTACGTGAGGACACGAACTATGCCAGCTAATTGGTATTTGGCGAGTTATAAATTTAAATTCAACATCTCTCATAACAATCATTTTTTAAAAAAATTGAAAGACAAAAAATTAGTAGGAAACCAATGTTCAGGATGCAATAGAGTATTTTTTCCACCTCGATTAGTTTGTGGAAAATGTTTAGTAAAACCAGATCAATGGGTTGATTTACGAGAAACTGGGAGAGTTGCAACTTTTGCTATCGTTTACCTTAAAAATCCTGAAACTGGAGAAGTTGAAGAAAAGCCTACGGTACTAGTGCAGCAAGACGGAGCTGATACAGCTGTTATTTCCCAATTAAACCCAGAAATAGATTTTAGAGACACTTACGTAGGAATGCCAGTAAAGGTTCATTGGGCAGAAAATAGGACTGGTGGATTAATGGATATTGAATACTACGATGTTTTAGAAGACGACGCTGCGGATTTAAATAAATCGAAAGAATAAGCATTAGCACCTAAACATTTTTTTTCTTTTTCTTTTAATCAATATTATATATATATACATGGAATATATATGGAAAGTATGGAATCAAACAACTTAATCGGCTTAATTAAGTCTCGTAAGTCAATTCGCAATTTTATCTACAAGAAAATTGACAACGACACGATTGGAGCAATATTAGAGTGTGGAAGATGGGCCCCCTCTGGTCGAAATAGCCAACCATGGAAAGTTTGCATAGTTTCTCACCCAACTGTAAAGCGATTAATAGCAG
>SOKP01000315.1 GCA_004375715.1 Promethearchaeota archaeon
AGTTTCTTTAAGTCCGATTTCTTTACCATATTCTATTCGCCTTATTAGGTTTGCCAAATTTATTTACTTATATTCCTAAAAATTGATTGAATTATTTTAAACTTTTTCACACATATACTAAAATCTCATTGAAATCGGTTTTATCAAGGTTTATGTATCATTTTAAATTCTTATTATGTAATTTTCACCTTTAAATTGAGAGAGTAATAAACATGCAGCCTGAAACAAAGGTCTATAAACTGTTTTTCAACGGTCCCATCATAACGATGAATGAAAAAGAACCGCGAATAGAAGCCGTAGGTATATTAAATGAAAAGATCATATCTACTGGAAAATTAAATACAGTAAAAGAAATGTTAGGACAAGGCTATATTTCTGTAGATTTAGAAGGGAGTAGTTTGTTGCCCGGGTTTATCGATTGTCATTTACATCCCATATTATTCGTTTTCTACCAAGTGAGTCCAAATGTATCTGAAGTAACCAGTCTTAGTGAGTTGAAAGAAGTTTTAAAGGAAGCAGTTGAGAGTAAATCAAAAGATCAATTAACAATTGCTTTAAATTTATCCGAAGAAAAATTTGATGATCCTGTTTTGCCTACTCGATGGGATCTCGATGATGCGTGTCCTGAACATCCTATTTTTGTGTTGAGGTATGACGGACATATTGGAATTGCTAATACGAAAGCCTTGGATATTGCGGGAATAGACGAAAACACTCCAGTTCCTGATGGGGGAGAAATCAAAAAAAACGAGAAAGGAGAATTAACAGGAATCTTAACTGAAACAGCAGTCTCACCTATACTAAATAAAATTTCGTTTCCTAAAGGAGAAGAATTAAAAAATGCAACAATTAAAGCCTTTAATTATCTAGCATCTCAAGGATTAACCTCTCTCCACGGAATTTTACATTCCGATGCGGGAGGCGAATTTGGAGATTTTGGAGTTGTAGAGATACCGTTATTAAAATCAATCCAGTCAGATATCTTACATAACTGGTATCTCATGGTGAACACCGAAAGACCTAAGAAGTTATTAAGACTTAAAAAACCTCCTCTTGATGGTGGTAAGCCAGACAGCCAGTTTAGATTAGGTTGTGCAAAGTTTTTCCTTGACGGTACGTTCGGGGCCAAGACAGCTTGCATGTATGAACCTTTTACCGATGCACCCGAAAAATGTGGTTTCTGTGTCGTTGATACTGAAGACTTGTACCAGAAGATGAAAGTTGCCCATGATAATGAATTTCAAATATGTATTCACGCGATCGGTGATAAAGGAAATCGGATAGTAGTAAATCTCTATAAAAGATTGTTGGATGAATCACCTCGAGAGGATCATAGACATCGGATAGAACACGCTTCAATTTTAACTGAAGATGTATTGAAAGATATGGCAAAATACAAGATTATTGCCTCATGTCAACCTCCCTTCATCAATTCAGAATTTAATTGGTTAGAGAAACGATTAGGAAAGGAACGACTTAAGGATACTTATCCCATGAAATCAATATTAGATGCTGGGATAACTTTAATCTCAGGTTCTGATTGTCCCGTTGAAGACCCTAGCGTTATAATGGGATTGCATGCTCTAGTTCATAGAAACGATTTTATTCCTGAACAACGCATTAGTATTGAGGAAGCATTAAAAACATATACTATCAATGCCGCTTATGGTGCTTTTGAAGAAAATATTAAGGGAAGTATAGAAATAGGAAAACTCGCTGATTTTGTGATAGTAAGCAGAAATCCACTGGAGGTTCCAAATGATGAAATTAGAAATATTCAGGTAATGGAAACTATTAT
>SOKP01000020.1 GCA_004375715.1 Promethearchaeota archaeon
CCCGTTTTTTGTCCGATTCGCCCAATTTGAACCATAAGCCATTCCGGCGACCCCACCCCATCATAGAACTCGTTCCATATATACATAATGAAGCCCCAAAAGCCCAGGTAGCCAAAGTATAAAAAAGCATAAGCGACGAAGTCTAGTGTATTCAAAAATAGAGTTATAAAAACAAAATGTAGCAAGAACAAGCTTAATGATACTTTTCCGAAATAATTTATCATTGTTATAAAATTATTCTTCTTCCTTTTAATATCTATGAAGTAGAAACATACTGCAATGAGAATAAGAGCAGCTCCTAAATTATATATCATGTTAGGAAGTCTTCCCCTTATCGTAAATTCCCACATACCAGGATAAGTAATATCGGGTAGAAACTTTTGCGTTATCATGTCATACCAAAGAAGGATGTGGGGGTATTCATTTGCAGGTAGCCTTCCAATTGTAGTATTCGTAGCTAAAATAAACTCGTCTCCAGTCAGAGATGGTAAATAAGAATTACTACCCAGAAAAATACCTACGAGGATGAAAAATATTCCCCAATATAAGAATGTTCGAAATAACTTTTTATAATCTTTTTTTGTTCCTCCAACCATGGCTTCATACAAGTATTCTCCAAAAATCGAAGAAAGAAAACAGATTGAGAGCCAGGGTAACAATGGAGTCATAGGAGAAGGCGAGACTACAATATAATGTAAAATCTCGACTATTATATTAGAATCTTTTTCTTGAAAAAGCCAAAGCCTAATCGTGTCAGATGTAAAAATAATAACCAATCCTATTACAGCGCGAGAGATTTTATTTAGTTTCAATGCGTAATACGAAAAGATCTGCGATAAACCAATGAACATCAAGATGTTCCAACCCCAAAGTGTAGCGGGAAAAGAATAACCTGGGACGGTGAACTCGATAGAAATTAAATTAAATATAACCGCTATTACTATAATCATAGTAGCTCGAGAAAAAATTCTATTCCTTATAATCTTCTCTTTTACTTCTCCCTTTTTGCGGCGTATACTAAAAACGACGCTTAGAGCTGACAAGAAAACGAATAAAGACGGACCAACAATGTCCAGAAAGGCAAAACCAATCCCATAAAAAAACTGCCAGTGAGGCACAAGCCACGCTTTAGCTGAATGCGCGCCTATTATAAGAATAATTGCTATTCCCTTGACGAAGTCTATACTTCCAATTCTTCTCGAGGAGGAAAAATCTCTAAGGTCCTCGACGGGGATTTCTTCTTTCAAATAATCAACAAGATGAATCGAATCTACATCAACCTCGTTATCTTTTTTTGATGACATCTTGATTAATAAATTATTATTTTTAATGAGATGTATTTTAAGACTTAAATTAATATTAGTATTTTAGTTTATAGTATTTGAACATTTTTATAATAAATAATTCAAAAATATGATATACAATGAATATCAAAAGATATTTAGATTTTCGGTTATTAGGATTAACTGGTTCGGGATTGTTGATATTGTCTCAATTTTTACCTTGGTTCTCTAACCATTCTTTGCTAGACATTTATATAATTTCAACTAGTGTAGCTATTGAAGATTCCTTTTTATACCTATTTCCCCTAATTTGCGGGATAATATGTTTGGTTGGAGCTATAGTAATTCTATATAATTTGGATTATAAGATTAATTCTGTAATCATTAACTTCATAGGACTTGGGTTTTTTTTGATATTTATAATCGAGATCATTCCCCGAGAACTCCTTTATATCCCCTATGCAGAAATCGGATTTTACTTTTCAGTTGTTGGTTCGATTCTGATATTTTTCGAAATTTTAAACATACTCATTACCAAGCAAGAATAATTTGGAAGGGATTTAAAAATTACAAAAAAAGAAGAAGAAGATAAAAAAATTGACTCTACTGACGCTGAAGCTAATTATTACTATGCTTTAAGTCACAAATTAAGGAGAAGGATAATCAAAATTATAGGGGAAAATAAATTTACTTCGTTTACTTACCTTAAAAACGAGTTAAAAGTGAGCACAGGCACTATTTACCATCACTTAGATACCTTGTCTAGTCTAATTGAACAACAAGACGACAAAAAGTATTATTTATCGGAATTAGGACTCCACGCTTATACTTCTCTGATTGATAATAAAGATAACATTATTACGCCTGAGTTTAGCAAAAAAGAATTCAATTCACCCATATTAAAGGGATTAATGTTTCTTACACCAAAAACGTACATAAACTACGAGAACAACAGAACATATAGCGTAATAATATTTTCAATTCTGATTGCTTTAGTTGGTTCCATTTTTTGCGGTTTGAACGGGTTATTTCCCTTCTTTTTATTTTTCGGTGAATCCTTGACGATATTTACTACCGTTGATTTAATTATTCAATTTCTACTAGCTCTTTTTTTTATAGGAAACATCCTTCTTTATTTTCTAATAAATGAGGGATTATCTCGAAGCATCTATAAGAAAAGAGAGAATACGCTGAAGTTTTTAGCGACATTTGCTATAATCTTTTTTCCTTTAGATATTTACTTAGTGTTGCGGTTTATTTTAACCTCAACTGGTTCTTTAAGTTTTTCATATATTAGAGTGTTAGATAATGTACTTCTGATTTTATTTCAAGTGTGGTCTCTGTGGTTATTAACCTATAATTTAAGCATTAATAAAAAATTGAAGATTGAAAATTCGCTAATAATTTCATTGCTAGTGCATTATGGAGGATTCTCAATTATGTTCTTGATTTCTATTTAGTTATTCGAAAATTAAACTTGCCAAAAATCTGATTAATCTGAGATATACGATACTTCGACGATTGAACGTCGTTTGATTTTGTCGCGATAAAACATGAATAAAAAGCTTCTTGGTTCTTTTTTACCCCTTCGATAATAATGGGGGGAGTTAATATTTCTGGAATTAGATTTATCAATTTAGGCAATAATAAATTATTAACCTCTCCCGATGTATACTCTCCGTCATATTTCAATTTTATTTGAGTAAATTCTGAAAACTTACGAGGGATGAACTTGTAAATTTTTAGTACCTTTTTTTTTTGATTAAGAAGTAATTCCATAGGATTGAATTCTAAAACGTTTCTAATTCCAACATAGGATGTAGTTAATCGTGGATTAATCTCGATAAAAGATAGAGAATCGTCAGCCTTTTTCACAAAATCTATTCCAAAATATCCTTTGAAAGCTGATAAATCTACACGCTTTAATATATCTTCTATCTGACTTCTTAACTGTTCAAACTGATCTACGGGCGTAGAGCCTCCGAGATACACAGATTCAGAGGTAGAATCCGTGATTTGTATATTCTGATGGTTAATACTTAGAATTTTAAGATTATTTTCGTTAGTTTTTTCAAGAGGTTGATCGTTAATTATTGAAACACTCATAGGATCGCCTTCGATATATTCTTGAAGTAAGTATTTTCTATTTGTATCGAATGTTTTGTTGAAACTTTCAAAAAAATGTAAAACATCATCTTTTTTCTCGAAGTAAAAAATTGATTCTGAACCTGCACCATCATCAGGTTTAATTACGATGGAACTATTAAATTGATCACATTTTTGAAGGATCAAATTTATATCCAAAACACTTCCTTTAACTGGTATCCTATATGATTCTGGAGTATCCATTCCATTTGCAATAAAGAACTTATAAGTTTCTAGCTTAGATGCTCCAAGCTTTACGCCTTTTAAATCTATACTTAATAGTTTCTTCTTATTCGTTTTGACGATTTTTGTAAGATTATAGAGAATATTTGAAAATTCGGGCGCAATTACAAAACAAAAATTGGAATTTCTCACGCATTCTGTATATTTTTTCAAAAAATCTTCTTCCAACTCAACAGATTTTACTGCATCTACTTTCATATAACGGGATAGAAATTCTATCCTAGAATCCAAGAGAGTGGTAATTTGAAAACCAAGATTCTTAAAATCCTCTATAATTGACCTCAGCATGGCAAACCCTTCACAGAATAAAGACGAAGGGATTTCCACTTGACTAAATCCTCCTCCCGAGACAAATTCAAAGATAAAGATATCTTCATGGAACATTTTTAATATGAAGTACTAATTTTCATAATTTTAAAATGGTTTTAAAATAAGAATAAATTATTACATTTAACTGAAATTTAAACAAAAAACTGTGAATTATGACTTTTTTTACAGAAGAAGTAATGCAAAGAATTCGATATCTGCATTATAAAATTAAAAAAATTGAAGAAGCACTAGATAAAGAAGAAGAGAGCTTTACTTTAGACGATCTAAATCTTGTCTTAGAATACACTAAAATCCTAAATATCAACTATCATAATGGAGATCAAGTTAAACTCTTAAAAGCTTTAGACCTTACTCCAACGTTCTTAGAACCACAAGAGAACAACAGAGAAATCCATATTAATGATTTAATGTTTGAATGTTCACGAACTTTATGGGTTATGGCGCGAGCTTATTCTCAACTCTCAGAAAATTTTGAAACAAATGAAGAATGGGAAGATTCTATAATAGCTATGGTTGAATGTAGCAAAATATTTAAAACAAGTGCGTATTTTAGTGCAGCATCTATTAACCAACATGATTTAGGAATAACTCTTTCATCTGAGAACTTAGAATTAAATTCTGAAGAAGCACGAATACTTGCGCAGGGTATTGCAGCTTTGAAAGAAGAAAATTCTAATAACATATATTTTGCCTCGAAACTCTATGCGGGGTTAAGTTCACTATCAAAAAGGTTATTCTATTTAAAGAAACACGAGGAGAAAAAAAAACAACAATTGAGAGCTCAATTTCATTTCGATATGGGTAAAGCGTGCCAACTAAAAGCGAAAGCTTCGTTAGAATCTTCTATTACTAATATCAATAAAGATAAAGTTACCAAACTCCAACAAAAAGCAAATTTTTACTTTTTAAAATCCGAAGAAATATGGAGTGAAATGATCAGTGATCTGTCTGAATTATCTAATGAGGAAATAAGTAGTATTGAGCAAAATTTATCAATTGTTAAAGATATTTTGAAAGATCTGAACTTAGATCTATTAGATTATGAGCAGATCAAAAGAATTCAAGACCCGGAGCCAATTATTATTATTCCCGAAAATTTAGCCCCATTTGTTCCAAAAAGTACGATTTATTTAACTAAGTTTGTACCAAAGGATTTGAATATTAAGAGATTTAAATCATTTCAAAAGAAAAAATTGGAGCAAAAAATCCCATATAGCAAACGAGAAAGGTTAATAGATAAGAAAGCGGGAATCGTGAGAACTATTAATGAATTGAAATTATTAAAAGAGAACAAAGAAATCGATATTGATAAATTTGCTGAGCTGTTAGAGAAATATAACGTAAAATTGAACATGATAGATACTGCTATAGAGAAATTAGCCCACGTAATCAAGTAATATTTACATTATCTTAATTTACTTCTTTTCAAAATATAATTTTCTATTTTGTTCCAGCTCAAATTTTCTTTCAGTCTCCTCCTTAAAGAGAATATCGTAAACTTCTTTAAAGACAATTCCGAGTAAAAGGGTTTCTATAATTAAGTTTAAGATTACCATCATTAGTTGAAGATCATGCAAATCAATTAACAATAGCGATATAAAAACAAATAGATGAGGTGTATATACTAATGACACTACTCCAATTCTCTTTCCAAATTTGAAAATATGCTTTTCTTCTAAGCAAAATACGCGGTCCAACTTTAGAGCTTCAATTAAATAGTAAAAGCTAAAAGCGAGATTTACTAAGGCTAAGAGAATTATAAAATCTCTTTCGTCTGGCTCTAAGGCAATATAAGGCTTTAAAATTATAGAGCCAAGTAATAAAGTTAATGAGAAGATAAGTTGAACAACTGATAATGATAGCAAACCATCGTGAAAGTATTTATAATCCATCGTTCATCTAATTTTTTTGTTGTGTAAATAAGATTTTGGTCTAATTTTAAAATTGAACTTTTATTAAAGATAAAAACAAAAAATGTATTATTAATTAATAAAAATTGCGTGCTTTCAATGACATATTTAACCAACGAAGAAATTGAGAATTTAAAATTAGTACATCCCAAAAAACGATATCTGCGTTATTCTTTCTTAGCAATTGGTATACTAATTATTTTATTAGGATGTCTGTTTACATTTTTAGGTTTTGATTTTGGAATAACTCTTAACGGATCTAATCTCTCACTCATCGTAAACATCTTAATTATTATATTTGGGGGGATAATTACTTCAAAATATTATATTACGCCCTACTATATACGGGAAAATTCCTTAACTTTTAAAAAAATGCGAGACTTAAGAGAACCGATTGAAGATTACATGAAATTTAACTCGTTTGCTCTTACGAGACTCATAGCCTCTATACTCTTAATATTAAATGGCCTTATTTCATATACTATTTTTGGAGATGATGTTGGTCACGAAGTAGAACTCGGGAGTGCCATATTTCTTGGTGGACCCTCCTGGTTTTATGTTACTGGTTTTCCCATGCTAATGACTGGTCTTGGCTTATTAATTTATTTTATTCTGAGTCCATTTCGAGGTATATTTTCCAAGTCGAAGAACTTTCTTTTCTTTTCCGAAATTAGACCGGGGTTTGCATGGTTAACCGAAATTCCGAAAAAGGATATCGAATTCGTACGATTCCAAAATAATCATATCGGCCCCAAATTGGCTTGGATTATTCTAATGATACCTTTTATCGTCTTACAACTCATGACGGCAATTCCCTTACTTTCAGTAGAAAATGCAGGGCCAGACTTCGTATTGTCATGGACCTTTATTGTATTATCTTTTATTGACATCGTAGTTTTAGTTATTTTAGTGATATTTCAACAAAAATACTTCGAAATTGCTACGAAAGAAAAATTATATGAAATGTGGTTTTCGCCGATAAAATTGAAGAACCAATCACAGTTTAAAGAAAATTTTGCCAATTTTTTAGAATGTAATCTAAATCTACGAGATATAGAAACTAACGACGATGACAATGTATTCTCGAGTGTTAATTCGACTAATTTTCAATTATTTAACCTCATCTTTGGATTATTTTTAATAACAATTGCTCTTATAATGCTCACACAAATGGTTTTATTTGGCCCTCAGGTATGGTGGTTCGCTTTAATGTATGGTTCAATGTTGATTGTAAAAGCCGTGCTTTACGACTTTAGTAAAAAGAATGGAGATTCGTTTTATTTCAACGAAGAATCAAAAGAATTTAGGTTCAAGCGAGAATTCCTACAAAAATTTCACTATATTGCTGCGAAAAGGGTAGAATCAATAAGCGTAAAAAAATGGTATAGAAAAATAGATTTTTTTGATGTTTTTGGAATATGTGGACTATTAGTATTTCTCACGCTTCAACAATTGGAAGGATGGATAGCGGCAGACACTTTATCATTAAGAATAGATAATTTGATTAGTACTTTGTTATGGATATTGATAATCGCATCTGTTATATTTTACTTATGCTTTCCGATAGATTTCATTGAAGTTAAATCGCCATCTATAACTTATAGAGTTCAAATCACTCTAAATTTAAAGGAAACCAACAAGATTAAGCAATACATAAAGAACTTGAAAAATTTTCCGAAGGAAATTATGCAACCTGAGATGAAAAAAACTTTTCTAATAAGAATGGGTGGTATATTTGCTCTTATTTTCGGAAGTTTGTTCTATATGGTGGTTTATTTTTTATTCTTCTTTTAAATATTCTCCTATAACTCTAAAATAATAATGAATTAATTTCTAGATATCTTTTATTGCACATGTCTGACCAAATAAAATTAATATTATACATGAAAGATATGTTTTCGGATCTAATTTATATAAATAGCGTAATCGCTACAGAATTAGTTAAAATAACTGAAAATTTAGCGGCTATAAGGCACGGAGAAGATTTTTTAGAAAGAAGCACTTGTACAACAGAACATAATGAGTTAAATCAAGAAATAATAAACATACTAGATAAATATAACAAAACTTCAAACGAAGTTATACGAGTAGCGCGTTTAAAAAAGCATGTTTTAAAGCATCTAGGTGAAATTAAGTAATATGCCTCAGCGTAAGGGAGATTTTGACAAATTTGTTGAGAAACTTCAAGAGGAAATCATTGACAAAGAAATACACGATTTCAACGAACACATTGTAAAGTTGTTTCATAACCCTAAAAATTGGGGAAAACCGACTAATTTCACAATATCTCATTCTTCCAAAGGAGAAAAAAAAGATACGATGGAATTTTATTTAACGATTCAGGACGATATCATTAAAAGCGCTAATTTCTTTACTGATGGTTGTGGAGCAACTGTAGCAACTGGAAGTCAAACAACAATATTGATTGAAGGGAAATCTTTAGAGTATGCTGAAAACCTAAAAACCGAGGATATAGACCTTGCTTTAAATGGATTACCTGACGATCATAAACATAGTTTAGAACTGGCAGTAAATGCTTTAAGAAATCTTATTGCGAAATACAAAAGTACAAGGAATTAATTATTTATAAAATGAATAACATAGAAATTGAAAATATAGATATTCCAATCAGAGATGATAATTTATCTCTCAAGGGAACAATTTATTATAGTCCTAACACGCCTAAGAAAGCACCCTTTATAATTAATCTAGCGGGATTATTGGATCATCGCGAAAGTTATTTTGTTAAGTATTATACAGAAAAGTTCGTTGACGCTGGATATTACGTGTTATCTTACGATTACCGTGCGCACGGAGAAACCAAAAAACAAACGGGATCTAGGTGGGATAGGATGGCTGTTCAAATATTTTCCGACATCCAAATTGTAATTGATTGGGTGCTTACCCATCAGTCTTACAGACTCTTGGAAGAAAAAATAATTCTATTTGGAAGGAGTATGGGGGGTGCAATTATATTAACACAAGGTTTCCTTAACAAAAAAGTAAAAGTTTTAATTGCACTTTGTACGAGATACGATTACCATACGACCACTATAAAATTCCAAGAGGACATTATTCAGAAAATCAGCCCAAAATATTTTCTAAAAAACATGCCATCAAACAATAAAAGAATTCTAATAGCCCATTGTAAAGATGACAATAGAATTCCGTTCTCTAATCTCTCGCTGATAAAAAAACAACTAAGCTTAAATGCGGAAAATGTGATCCAATTTGAAGAGGGAGGTCATTCTTTTAAAGGGCATAGAGAAGATATTTTTAATGCTTCTCTTAAGTTTATAAAAAAAATATAAGAAATGGAACAATATGTTAAAATGTAAAAAGGTAATATAAAAAAGTGATACTGTATGAAAAAGATCTTAATTGTGGGTCCAGCAAGTCAAATACTTGGGATAAGAATTGCTAAGGGTTTAGACATTACTTACTATAATACCGAAACGAAAACCTTTCCTGATGGAGAAAACTACCTTAGAATAAATGTAGATAATGATTCCTTAATAGATGGAACTGAAGTTATAATTGTCCAATCAACAGGACCGAGCTCAAGCGAAAACCAAAATGGAAGGTTAATCGAGCTTTTAATGATGATCGAAGCTGTTAAGAGAATGGGTGCTGCTAAGATAGTTGTTGTCGTTCCTTATCTAGCTTATGCACGTCAGGATGACATTTTTAGACCGGGAGAATGTAAATTTGCTCAATTAGTTCTAAGACTTATAGATTCAATGCGAATTGATGAGCTTTATGTTGTTGATATCCACTCTCCAAAAATCTTAGAAGAAATCCAATGCAAGTGTGTGAATATAGATTCCATGAAAATTTTAGCGGATTATATTAAATCTTTAAACATTGAAAACATTGTAGTGGTCGCTCCTGACAAAGGTGCCGTAGAAAGATCTAAAGCATTTGCGAAACGTTTTGGAGATAACGTACCAGTAGAGTATTTTGAAAAAGTACGAGATGTTGAATCGGGAGAGATAACAATGTCTGGAAAATTAAGTTTAAAAGATAAAGATATTATTATTTCAGATGATATTATTGCCACGGGCGGAACGATGGCCAAAGCTATAAAAATTTTAAAGAAGGAGGGGGCTAATAGAGTATTTGCTGTAGCAACCCACGCTCTTTTATTACAAAATGCAAGATATAGAATACTAAATGCAGGAGCAGATGATATAATCGGTACGGATTCTATTGATAATGAAGTGAGTAAAGTCTCATTGTCGAAAGCTATTGTAGATTATTTGAAATGAAATTCTAATAATTTTCTATAATTTTTAAAATCAAAGCGCGTGTTTCTTGCTGAACCTCTGCTTCTGATAAATTATTATTTATTTTATAATTCGCGTTTTCTATAACTTCATTTAAGCCGAATTTAATTTCTCGCTGATCTCTTTCTCGTATATCTCTTAAAGAATTTGGATCATCAGGTCTTTTTCTTTTAGAAAGTCTTTCATACCTAATATTTTCATCTACTATAGTTGCAATCAAAGGAAATTTCCAATTTTTTCTGAAAACTTTAACTTCTGCTAACGATCTCAACCCATCTATGAAGCACACTTCATTTTTTAACTTTTTAATTAAATCTACGCATCTCTCAGCAATAATCCCTGGACCGTAATTTTTTCGCAATTCTAGGGCTATTTTTCCCAGATTATCGTCACTAGGGGTGATATTTCTAAGTTTCGCTTCGTTTCTTATAACATCCCCCATCGTTATAATAATCCCTATTTCCTTTATAGTTTTCAAGACTGAAGTTTTACCAGAACCAGGTAATCCACAAAATCCTATAACTTTCATGATGGTCTCGTAATCAACGTAATTAATTAAATGTGTGAACTTTCTAATTTGTTAAAAAGATTGATAAATTTAAAAGTTTTAAATTTATCCAATAATAGTTGAAACTCTTAAGAGATTAGAAAATTATATGGATGTATTACAAGCGCACTAAGCAGAGTTAGTCGATTTAAAACTATAAATTAGGTTTAGAGCATTGAAACTTCAAAAAGAGAAAGAAGATAATTTTTTATCCGATACTAATGATATGATCGAGATATCGAAGAGAGATTCCTACATTCAGAAGTACGGGATTGATCCGGCAATCACGCCAGTATATTTATCATACAATGCTTATAAACGCATTGTTGGTTATGCTATGAGATACGGAAGTAATGATCTTCCTCAAAAAACCTGGCGTGAAGTTTATGGTATATTAATTGGGTCGATTAAGGAAAATAAAGAAGTCACCGTTAAGGATGCAATCCCCGTTATGGTTGGTGATAGAGCCTATGTTGAATATAGGAGTAAGCATTATGTTGATACAGCTCAGTTTAATACCGCCATATATGAAAGAGCAATTCAAGACAATAAGGAAGATTTCTTTGTAGGTTGGTGGCATACCCATCCTGGAATTGGATTTATTTTTTCACCAAGAGATATTGAAACACAACTCTTTTATCAAGGTGTTAACCCATATGCTATTGCTCTTGTTTTTGATCATTGTCAAAAAGAATCTAAATCATATTATCTAGGAATAGCTGGAATTAGGTTAAAAAATCCTGATCGTGGTATGTTCGCTACCTATTCAAACTCAATAGAATTAAAGTTTGAACATACTATGGAGAAAATGGTTAAGAATGTTGATAAAGTAGTAAAATTAATCGATAAAAACATGAAGGATGTTCTGAGTGAAATAAAATATATAGACGAAATTTTACGAAAAAGATATCTTGCTCAACTTCAAAGGAATTTCGGTCTTATTATGGTTTTAAAAAGAGACATTAAAATAACTGATGATGAAATAGAAGCTGAAAATGAGGATTACTATTTATATGAATGGGATCCTGATATCGACAAAAAAATCTACAGAATTCCAAAGTTTAGAGAAAGGATTGAAAAAGAATTAAAAAAATATGAAGCAAATCTTTCTGAACTTAACGCTGAGAAAAGTGATCCTGAGTTCAGGAAAAAGAAGGCGAAATACAAAAAAAAAATAAAGGAAATGCTGGCGAAGCCGACCGAGTGGTATACAAAAATTATGAATGACTTTACTAAGAGGATTGAAATAATTTCTCCTTTTTTTGATTTTCTAGATACAGATGAACGAAAGATAATTGAACATTTCGAGGAAAGGATTTCAGAATATAGTAAGGTTTTAGATGATTTAAAGAGTCGTTCTGAGTTCAATTTATAAACTTTACACTTATATAATCATGATATATAGCAAAGTGAAAGTTTAATTTATTGTTTTATTTAAGAGGTTATTCACATAATTGCTTTTTTAGTAATGTTTTCAGTAAATAATTTGAATAACTTTTATATTACTTGACGTATATCTAATATATAGACTGCTTTTAAATCAAACTTAACAAATAATTGGTAATGAGGTTTTTTCATGCCTAGTAGTACAATCCTTATAATAAGAAATCGAACAGATCGAGAGAAGACTATAAAGGATGCAATTTTTGCTTTTTCAGGAGGCACAAAATCGTTATTAATAAAAGGAGAAGGAGAAGAAATTTCAACTGCGGTTGAAGTCGCTGAAATCTTAAAAAAACGCATGTATCCCGGAGTAGAAATAGCCAATGTCTCCTTAGGGAGCCGCCCCTTCTATGAAAATAGGCAAAGGAATAACTATCGAAAAAACAACAGAAACAATTATAATAATAAAAATAAAAAGGATTTAATTTCTAAAATCGAAATAACCCTCTCAAAATCACTCCTATAGAATTGATTTATGACTTTTGAAAACTTAGGGCCCTTATTAGAAGAGGCTCGAACAACCGCTTTATGTAACATTTGTAATAATTATATTTACAAGAGAGTTTACTACGACGAAAATTCGAAAAAGAAACAAAAAGTCGTGTTCGTTTGTAAAAACTGCCTAAAGAATAACGATAAGTAAACTTTATACTTGTTTCTTTAAGTCGAGTTGGATAATCCTTTTTCGCTTCTCTTTGCTAAGTATTTCTCCCAATTAAATGATAGTATGAATTGCATGAGCACAAGCGTAATTATTAACATAATAGATTCTGTTATGACACTTGAAATATCGCTTACTTCTATTCCTGTTGCCGTAAATCCTAGTAAAATCAAAATTGGAAATGTTACATAAAAAATCGTAGTTACATTTTTACCTGCCCAAGCCCATAATATGCAGCGTGGGAAATTTATTTTCTTTCCGGACATTCCTAGAGCTATCCAAAGCGGATCGTCAGGTATAGGTAGAGCTGCCGCAATGAAGATATATAAATGCATAGATTTTGGATGATCTAGCACCAATTTACCAAATCCTTGTACGTTTTCAAGGGTCTTAGAATGAGTTCGTTTAACAACTTTCTTTGCACCCATCCCAATCAAGAATCCTACAAGTTCACCAATTGCACTCCCAATGCCTCCTATTACTGCAATTATAAGAATTTCTAACCAAAAAGGTCCGTTCAATAGAATTTCACCTAGCGCTAATCCAAGATTTGAATATTTGATGTAAATTGAATTAGAAAGCGAAAACAATATAAAAGGGTAAGGGATTGGAAATCCAACGCTCGCATTTCCTATAAGACAGATGAAAAATGAGATGAGAAGTGCTAATAGAAGATTAGATCCCTCTGTAAGTCCCGTAAGCTCATGCCGCCATTGTATTATGGCGTTTTGAATATCTGGAACTGCGAGAAATAAGATTAAATATAAGATAACTCCCAAATAAAAAAAAGTAAACACTAAAGTTAATTTGTTCGAAATCGCCATCCTATACTCCTGAAAAGTCTGATCTTATGATTTCATCTTAGAAATTTTGGTATTCAAACCATTATTCGCTTGCAGAAAGAATTCGAGATTTTCAGTAACCTTTCCGATTTTGTTTACTTTGGTCTGTAATTCTGTACCTTCTAAAATAAATAATAACTCATCAGATTTAGGGTTATAAACGATATCGCCCTTCTCTACGTTTTTTTTAGATTTATTATTAATTCCCTTATAAATTTCAAGCCCTGGGAGAGTCCAATAGACTTTTGATCCAAAACTAAACCTTCCTCTTAGTACTATTGGCAACTTATTAATTATTGCATCAGCCGATAATGGCGCTAAATACCGGATTATCTCACCGTTGATGGTTCCTATTCCAAAAAGATCAATTTTTATTTTCATAGACATTTTGATTTGGACCTTTTTTAGTCTGTATCTTATTTCTGAGAGATAATATTAGATTAAATTAATATTTCTGTAATTAATCGGATTATTTACGTTAATAGTAATATTTAAATATTCAAATTCCCATCTTACTATTTGGACAATAGTTTAAATCATTGGTTTTTGATACGTGAGTGCAATTAGTGCGTATACATTGATTTCCAATCGGATTTATTTATTAATTTTTTCATACTGCTGAATACACAATAATCATTTGTTATTAATTTTGGACGCTTTCAATAATTTTCACGCTGAAGCATTTGTTTAGTAGAGAAGCGCAATCAAGTTCTAATTGAAGTTATTCTACGGTAATTTGAAGCTGTTTTGCCTGATCTCTTGTAGAACGAATAAAATTTCCACTTGCTACACGTGACATTAAAACATGAAGGCCCTCGTTTAAAATGAGTTTTATAGTCAATAGGGCTTTGATCCCAGATGCGATTCATTGGAACAAAGAAGATAATCCATTGAAACAAGTTTTCTGTGATAATCGGAGCTACTATTGTCCACTTTTTTTATAATGCCTGTTCAAAAATGTTAAATCGAGGGCAGTATCAATATCATAAAAATTCTGATCTGATTTAACCCTGCACGCTAAAAATTCCCTATCATTTTTGATTGATAAGTTTATGGCCTCAACAATCTTATTCATTTTTATCTTACTAGCAAGAACCTCAAAATTTTTCACATAATCATAAGTAATAATAAACGCCGGGATAATCTGATTGAATTTTTCTTCGTCTGATATATTATTTATGCTTCTCTTATATATTTCTTTGACGTACTGTTTTGAGCCTTTTTCCTTAGTTCTTACACAAGATACCATTTTATTCCGCATTGGTCCATATTTTTCGGTCTCTTTATTTAATGCTATTTTGGTAGTTCTTCGGTAAAAAATAATGGAATTCTGATTAGCTTCAGCGTAATTTTCTTTAAGCAAATTAAAAATTTCTTCCATAAGTTTGTAGTCAAAAATCGTATCTCCCGGAATAACCAAAAAAAGTTTGTTGGTTTTAAAAACGGTTTTATTTCGTGTTATACTCAAAAAAGAATGCAAAGGGCCTAACTTATATCGATTTCCAGCGTTGTTGAATATTATCGTTTCGCTTTTGTAGAGGTTTTTTGTTTGAAATGATATAATATTTTTCTCAATTTGTTTACCTAAGTATCCAGTTACTATTACAATTGATTTAACTCCGAATCTATATAAATGTGATATTAGAATTGTAAGAATAGATTGATTCTTTAATGATTCGACTTTTATTAATGGTTTCGGGATATCATCCGCAATTCCTTTAGCGCGTTTCCCTTCACCTGCACAAAGAATAACAATTGTGAGATTTTCCATAAATTTTGTATTAAGTGGTGACAATTGAATTTCCATCTAGATCTATTAGTATTGTATGCTCCTGTTGAGCAACTGGAGCGCCAGTCTTTTCTATTAAAAGAGGATAATGATCTAATATTTTTTTTCTTATAAAAATGTCAATTATTTTTTGGATTTTGTTTTTTGGGATGATGTTATGTTTTTCGATTAAACGGGGCGAGAATGGTAAGGAATTAGTTAGTTTTTCTATTTTATTCATGTAGTTTAATTCGTTATATGGGATGTTTTTTTTGACTCTCTTAGCAAAACGATAAATATAGGATGTCTTACCATTGACTACTATTCCTACACCAGAAGTAGCGAAAGGTTCACAAGCGTAAACTTCACCAGGTTGAATAACTTTTTTGTGGTTTAAATCTTTAAAGTTAGGAATAAATGGACCTGCATGCAAGTTATACTGTTTCAATTCATGGCCGCCAAGGTTAGTAATAGGTCTCAACCCTCGGTTAAGTATTTTTTCAGCAATCGCTTCTCCAATTTCATATAGTTTTGTTCCAGGCTTAAAAAGTTTAATAGCCGCATCAAGCGCTTCTGTAGCGGCATCAACATAGTTTTGTAGTTCAGGATCATCATTTATATTAATAGTGATTGCAGAATCAGCAATATATCCATCATTATGAGACCCTAAATCTATTTTTAACAATCCTCTATCAGGTACAATAGTTGGATCGTCAATTGTTGGGCTATAATGGGCAGCATGATTATCAAGGGACAAATTTATTGGAAATGATAATTCACAACCTTGATTGATAATTTCTTCTTCACATTTGTTCGCTATTTCTAAAAAAGTCATTCCGGGTTTAATTAAGGTTCTGGCTAATTCTTTAGCAGCCTTAATTGCTTTGCCCGCTTTTAAATAAGATTCGATACAATTACCATCCATGATCTTGTAAAATGATATTCTATTACTATTCAATTAAATTAAGGGGTCAATCTTTCAGGAGTTCTAGGGTACATAACCGCTTCTCTAATATCATCTAATCCACATAAAACTGTTAGCCATCTTGCTATTCCTAAACCGAATCCGGCATGAGGAGGCATTCCAAAATCAAATGTTCTAAGATGAGATTCAAAAGCAATCGGATTGAGTCCTTTATTTTCGAGAGCTTCTACTAATTGCACTTTGTTATGGACTCTTGTACCACCAGAGCTCAATTCTAGCCAACCTTTTTGTAAATCAAATGATTCGCTAAATCTTGGATTTTTTGATGGCATAATGTAAAATGGTTTTATTGCCATCGGCCAGTGAGTGATATAGTAATAGCCTGGTATTTCCTGTCCGAGTTTTCTATTAGCCTTGGTTGATAAATCTTCCCCCCACTCAATCTTTAGGTTGAGTTTAGCGTTTAATAGATCAATTAGTTCTTCATAAGTATATCTTGGAAACGGGATTTCTGGGACGATTGTCTTGTTTTCCATTCCTAATAGCTTTAAAGCGGACATCTGCTTGTCTCGAACGCCGATTATTACATTTTGAACTAATTCTTCTAATATTTTTAGAACATCGTTCATATCAGCGAATGCCATTTCCATATCCAACTGCACAATTTCGCATAAGTGGCGTTTAGTATGGCTTTTCTCAGCTCTAAAGCTTGGACCTACCTCAAATACTCTTTCATATACTCCGCTCAATTGTTCTTTATATAATTGCGCAGATTGAGTAAGAAAAGCTTCTCTATCAAAATACATAATTGGGAATAGTTCGGTTCCACCCTCTGTAGCTGAACCAATAATTTTAGGTGTGTAAATCTCTTTAAAATCGTTACCAAGCAAAAAACTTCTCGCTGAATTTAGAATTTCTCCCCTAATAGCAAAAATCGCTTGATTCCTTACTGATCTGAGGTCTAATGCTCTATTATTTAGCCTTAAATCTAATTCAGTACTGGTTTCTCCCGTCACATCGATTGGTAATTTTTCGGGAGTCTTATTTAAAATCTTTATTTCTTTAGGAATAATTTCGATGCCACCAGGAGCTTTTTCAAAGCCTTTAACTGTTCCTTTTACCATAAGGCAATATTGATATCCTACTTTAGCTTTTTCGAAAACCTCATCAGACACTATACCCTTTTTCAAGGTGATTTGGCGTTCTCCGTAGACATCTTGAAGGGTAATAAACCTCAAACCACCTAAATCACGATAATTTCTAACCCAACCACCTAAGATTACTTCCTTATCTACTAAATCTTTAGTAATATCTTTAGTATAATGAGTTTTTCTCCATCCATCCATCTCTTCATTTGACATGGTTTTTTGTTTGACCATTAATTACTTAAAATTATTTTTTAAAAGGAAAGTAAGAATAAATTTTTTGCCATCTTAGTGACGATTAATAATGCCCGAACTAAATTGGAAAAAAAAAGAGGAAAAACACGCTCAAAGATTTAACCATTCTCAAAAAATCTTCGAATTTCAAGTTATAGAGTTTATTAAAAACCCTATAATAAGCAATAATGATTTCAATAATGATTTACTAAAAATTAAGCGATTACGGAGCCATGAACACGAAAAAAATTCGATGGATTGGAAGAATTTGCTAATTTGGGGTGAAAATATAAGCATCTTGAGATCGTTGATTCCTAAATTTTCAAACAAGATTAAACTTATATATATCGATCCACCATATGCAACAGGGGGAAATTTTGAATCAAAAACATTTATCGGAGAGAGTAAAACATTCGAGAAAAAAAAAGCTTACTCTGATATATGGGATGGAGGAATTGATGAATATATTGAATTTCTTTACGAAAGATTATTGCTAATGAGGAAACTCCTTTCTGAAAATGGTAGTATTTACGTCCATTTAGATTGGCATGTTTCGCATTACATCAAAGTAATAATGGATGAGATTTTTGGAAAAGAAAATTTCCAAAATTCTCTAATCTGGGCGTATCCTGCAGCTTCAGCTAAAACAAGGAGATTCTTTATTCGCTCTTTTGATACGATTTTATTTTATACTAAATCAAATGATTACACTTTTAACGACGATCCCGAAATCTACATGGAATATTCTGATCGCGTTAAGTTTGCATTAAAAGAAGACGAGCAAGGAACTTTCTATTATCGAGGTGGAAGTCACAACGGTAAAAAACTTTCGCAAAAGGTTTATGTCACTAATAAAGGCATCTTTCCTCGTGATGTTTGGACAGATATTCCCTACATTAGAGCAAATACAATGGAATATCAAGCATTTTCAACCCAAAAACCCGAACGACTTTTGAAGAGAATTATACTTGCGTCTTCAAATAAAGACGATATTGTAGCTGATTTTTTCTGTGGGACTGGAACATCCCTAGCGGTTGCGGAAAAACTTGGTAGGAGGTGGATTGGTTCAGACATCGCAAAACAGGCCATAAACATTAGCCGCAAGAGAATAATTGATGTGTGGAATAGTAATGATTTAATGGATTGGAAAAAAAAATATTTAAGACGATCTCAGCCCTTTAAAATCATGAAAACTAATGAATTTACGCAAACAATAAATACTCACAAAGATTTCCTCGTTGAGAATATAGGAAAGAAAGATACAATCTCTTTAATCCAAGATTCCAAATTTGTTGTTAAAATATCAAAAAAAGACTCCAAAATAACGGTTGATCTAATAGATTTTATCGTTCCAAATTTAAATTTAATTAAAGATAGAGTTAAAAACAAAATAAGAATATTCACAGATTGGATAGATAGCTGGTCTATTGATTTTAACCATCAAGAACATAGTTTTACCACAGCTTGGATTTCATATCGAACGTTAAAAAATCGTAAACTGAACTTAACCTCAACTCCATATAACTACGAGGAGAAAGGAACACACAAAATTTCTATAAAGGTAAACGATATTCTTGGTAATGAAACCATTCAAAATTACGATGTAGTTATTACCTAAATTCCTATTTGACTATTTCACGTAGAAGTAATGTAGCATACGAGCCTTTCTGAAGAGAAAATTCTATTTTCATCTTGTATCTATTTGGGAAAAGATCATCTGTAGAATATTCGAGATTTTTTAAACCTATAGGTTTTACTATTATTGGTCTAAAAGAACCCTTAAAATCATACATTTCTAACAGTTTATTTTTGAATAGATTTAAAGAGATACCGTCGTTCTTAATTATCTCTAAAAATAAGGTTTTCATGTAAGGAAAATCGTCAAGATTAGTATTATATCCTACAAGAGGAGCTAATATTTTTGCCCGATTCAGTTTTCTCGCCTCCTGCAGATATTCATCATAGAGCCCGCCGTATGTGTGTTTTATTTTTGTGATGTTTCCATTTTCTTCGTCTAGTATACCAATGACATCACCTTTTAAGGGATTATGTAAAGAATTCCCTTGATAAACACGTAACGACACCATTTTATTGAACAAATAAGATTGAAACGAACTGATTAGTAATTTGATGAGGTACTTGGGTAGATGGTAAACTGCGCCCTCATAATCCCCTGGATTATCTACTAAGTATTTAATCATCATTCTCTCGTACCCAAGGCCCGTAGGAAAAGAGCTAAGTGCTTTATCTAGATCGCCCGTCTTTGCTAATTCTGCCCTTGCTTCTTGAGACTGAGGTAATTCTGTGGGGTAATCACGTATCACAAACTCTTCATAAGCCTTCTTAAATTGGCCTTCTAAAATTAATCTCCCGATTATATGTGAATTCGGTCTAAACGTACCAAATCGCTGAAGCCCGTAATAGTTTGGAAAACCGTGATTACGCAGATGATTAAATAACTCTTCCATTTTTTTGATTTGATCAGGCACATGTTTGATGTCCCTTAAAGTTATAACAAAGTGGTTCCCCCAGTTATGTCCTAATTTAACAGAATTCTTTGAAGGAAATATGTTTCTAATATATATATTGTCCAATTTTAAGTTCTTCAATTTTTTAACATAATTACCTCGAACGGAAGCCATTTGGACACTTATAGATCGTTTATCTTTTAATCCTGCATATCCTATCGATTTTGGTGGAATATCTAAGGCTTTACTGATCAATCTTATTGCTTCAAATGTATCCTTATTAACTTTTATTAAATTGAAAAGGGTATAGTTATCTTTACCATCTTCAGAAAAATGAACTGGGCCAAAATCCTCTTTTATTTCGAGAACTCTTCCCGAATGGGTTATCTCCCTGACAATAAAATCTTTATAGCGTTTTTTAATTCTAGCTTGAATACCCTCATATCCAGAAGAAGAAAAAACTTCGATTCCAACAGTTTTTTCCATCTTTCTCTTGCTGAGGGTTGTAGGTCCTACGGAAGTAATATTTTCTTCAACCAATTCATCCAGCCTATAAATAATAATAAATTAAAGTAGTTTCAATTCCCCGGTGATTTTATCTAAAGTAGTTGATAAAGCCGGCCCAATTCCTAACGCCGTCGTTGTCCCAGGAGTTAACTGTGTCAGTCCCGCGTCTCTAACTAAAAAATAGAAGATTTTGCTTTTGTCTAATTGTCGTATAATTTCATTTAAATCATCTATGCCAGAAACTCGCAGTACTACTTTTTTCTGCCCACTGTTTTTCCATTTCTTCCACGCATCTTTATTTTTTACTCTAACGATGTCTGCGGAGGAAATTGAAGCGTGACACGATTGCGCACATTTCTTACCGGTGCCCATCTTCAAATCGGTCCTTATTAAAATAACTTGTTTATATTCGTCCACAATTCATTAAACCTGTTTAAATGAGAAATTAAGATATAATGCTCTAAGAACTATTGAAATTCAATGCGAATTGTATTACCAGTGAGTTCAAGAATTAATTCTTCAAGCTCTGTTTTGGTAAATAAGATCGTATCTTGGTCTTTCTTGTTCAAAACTCCTTTAAATTCAATATCTCCTGTTGCTAAAAATATCTCGTTTAAAGAAATTAATTTACTCGGAGTTATCAAATTTTCTAGCGCAGCTCTAGGATTTTTAGTTTGCTCGATTAAAATTAATTGGTCAACTTCGTACGTTTCTTTTAACCAGTTAATAAGTTTCTGAGTTATTCTGAGCTTATCCTTTTTACCGACTACAAAAATTACTACATCTTCGAAATCTATTGCTTTATAGAAAGATACATTTTTTAAAAAATTAAACTGTTCCTCCTCCTCCAAAATAAGCAAATCCTTAGCTAAATCTAGCTCAAATTGAGTAAGAATTTCGGTATCTAGTTTTTCTTGGCAACTAGAACATAAAAATCCGGAATTTACACATGTTTTGCACGCAGGAAGATGTTTCATTTTATTCGTACCATTAAATCAATTAATAGTCATTTATAACTCGATTATATCGCAAGTTAACCCTCTTACTAACCTATCAGCAGTTATAGGATCAGTTTTATACGTGTAAAGACGCTTCTTTGTCCTTAGTTTCAACTTTACAACGTCTTTAACTCTCTTAACGCGACAGTGGATCGCAAACTCTGCTAATTCTAAGAACTTCTCTTCGTCAAATATCTCTTTCGGCATAATTTTTCAATTAACTATGAATTTTTACTTAATCTAAGTTAAATCCTAAAATTATTTATAAAATTTTAATTTTTACTTTATTTCGATATTTCTATCCCATATCAAAAAATTTTTTAGCCTTTAATTGTTTTTTAAATTATTCTTAAGTTGCAACTTGTATTACAACAAAATAAGTTCAAAATAAAAGCACCCTAAGAACTAAAAAATACGAAATATCGATTGGTAGCAAAGGAGATTATATTATGCCCATTGATGACCCCTATAAGAGAAAAATAGCTAGACACCACTTATTAATGAAGACGGTTTGCAGAAAATGTGGAGCTCTGAACCCCATTAAAGCTAAAAAATGCCGTAGATGCAGATCGAAAGATTTGAGACTCAAGAAAAGAGAGCTTCAAAAATAAAGAAATTTTTGCATTTACTTCTTATTAAAAATTGATGTAAACAGTGTTTTACCGACCCTATCTTCGAGGTATATCTTACATTCTTCACATAACCTTTCATCGCATTATCAAAAAGATTTCAATTCTTCAAGGTGTATCTTTAAATATGCTATTCTATATAATTCTACTTAACATGAATATTTTTAAATAGGAAATCTCAATGAAAAAAATTATTATATACCTATTTTTAACTGCTTTTATTTTTTTTAGCTTTAACTTTGCCTCGAAATTTGTAAGTGCTGATAATGATTATTGGCATCGAGTATGGGGTGGAAAAGGTCATGATGAGGGTGTTGGGATCGCATTAGATTCGTCAAACAACATATATCTTGGAGGAACATTGGAAATGTTTAGTGATCCTTGGCGTCATAATGCCTTATGTCTTGTTAAATACGATAATTCAGGAAATTATCAATGGAATAAGACAATCAGTGGCACGTCCTATAGAGGCGGTGCAATTACGATAGATTCATCGGACTATATTTTTTTAGCTGGTGAGATTTATAATCCAAACTCTAGCACCTTTGATTTCATACTTATAAAGTTTGATCCCTTAGGTAATTACCAATGGAATAAAACCTGGGATAGTGGAAATGATGATGTATGCTATACCATTGCATTAGATTCTCTTGAAAATATTTACCTAGCAGGATCATCTTTTACAGGACCGAATAATGAAGATTTTTGTCTCGTAAAATATGATAAA
>SOKP01000131.1 GCA_004375715.1 Promethearchaeota archaeon
AATAGATAAATGAAAAAATATATGTTGTTGAAAACATATGATTTAAATTAGAAACATGAAAATAGGACAAAATCGAATTGCTGTATTAATCGGAAAAAACGGTAAAACAAAAAAAGATATAGAAGATGCATTGGGAGTTCAAATTAATTTAGACAGCAAAACTGGAGATTGCGAGGTAAGACCTTTAATTGAACACCCGAAATACGGGGTCCTTAATACCTTTATTGCTGAAAAAATTCTGAACGCTATTAATAGAGGATTTAATCCAACAAAAGCTATGAAATTATTAGATGAGACTTTTGACATGGAAGTTTTTAATCTTTACAATTTGTTAGGTAAATCTGAGAAGAAAATAAAAAGATTAAAGGGTAGAATTATTGGTAGAAATGGAGAGATGAGAAGGGCTATAGAAAGATTTGCTGAGAGCCACGTTTCTGTTTATGGAAAAACAGTTTCAATTATATCTGACTATGAGAATCTACAAATATCAAGAAAAGCAGTAAATATGTTGTTAAGCGGAATGCCTCACCATTCTGTACTGAAATTTTTAGAAAATAAATATAACGAGAAAAAGAGAGAAGAATTCAGAAAAATGTATAAACCTCAATTTTAAAATTAATTCATCCAAATTTAAGTATTTAAGCGATGAAGTTTCAAATGGATTCATTATTCAATTTTGTAATAGAATCTAAAATATCCTTCCCATAAATAATTTCTTTAATTTCAGATTGTACCTGTTGGACCGTGTCAATCTTCTCATTAATATAAAGCTCTTGATAAGTTTCCTTTTTTTTACTGAAATGAATTTCAAAACTTTTAATAGAGTAATAATCGTCAGAATACGATTTAAATATCACCAGATGTCTTGGATAAATGTTCTTCTCTCTCATATAGATCGCCCATCCTTCATAAAAATACTTTACTTCAAAAATAAACAAGTTTTTCCACTCGTTTAATCTCTCTAAAACTGAATTAACTTCATTTTGAGTTTTTACACTGTATTTATCGTTCATATAAATGTTTAGAGAAGAAGATTTAAAAAGGAGGAGAAAAAGTTTTTCAGTCAATAGAAAGCTCTCTAATATTAAGGATATCGTTAGAAAGTTTGCTTTCATTAAGATTCTTAGGTAAAATATTTTCATTAAAAGAAGAAAAACTTGAGGCATTTTTCCCAAAAATCTGTGGTGATTTTATACCTGTAATAAGGAGCATAACTCTAAGGTAACCGTCAAATTCATCGTTTACACGAGCACCCCAAATAACCATGGCATTGTTTACATCCATCTTTTCCGATATTTTCTTTGCAACTGAATTTGCTTCGGCTAAAGTCATATCGTTTCCCCCGCATATATGAATCAGAGCACCTTTTGCGCCATCAATAGATACATCTAATAGCGGTGAATTGAGAGCGTCTTCAATAGCGTCTTCTACCCGATTATTCTTGTCACTAGATTCGCCTACTCCAACTATTGCAACTCCTCCAGTACTTAAAATTGTTCTAACATCGGCAAAATCTAAGTTAATCAGCGATGGTAGCGAAATCGTTTCAGTTATTCCCTTGACCATAGTTGCTAATACCTCGTCTGCAACGCTAAATGCCTCGATAATGGGCAAGTCTGGAGCTATGTCTAAAAGGCGGTTATTATCTATTACCACTAAAGTGTCAGCATATTTTTTTAATTCGTTAAGACCGATTTGTGCTTTGTCAATGCGCCCAATTTCGGTTTCAAAGGGTAAAGTAACTACCCCAACGACTATAGCCCCTTCGAGTTTAGCTATTTCTGCTACAATAGGTGCACTACCAGTTCCCGTTCCACCCCCTTCTCCACACGTTATAAAAACTAAGTTAGATTCTCTAAGTATTTTAGTTAAATCTTCACGAGACTCTTCAGCGGCAGCTCTCCCTACATCTGGATTACCTCCAGCACCTAACCCTCGTGTTAAATTTTTTCCAATTAACAATTTTATATGAGATTCCACACTTTCTAAATGTTGGAGATCAGTATTTACGGCCACACATTTAGCTCCTCGGATTCCTATTTTCATTAATCGATTGATAGTATTATTACCGGCTCCCCCGCATCCAACTATTTTTATATTCGCGTAGCCAAAATTTTCTCGGGTTGGTCTTATTACTTCTCTTTTTTTAGCATTTCTTATTAGAGATTCCATTTAAAACGACGCATTGTTATATTTTCATTATAGAAATAATATAAATAAAAAATTAGAATGAATATAATATTCACATATTACGCACAGATCAAGAAATATGAATTTAATTTAGAGAAAAATCGTGGTGTACGAGCGGATCGAAAATTTGAGTAATGTTTCCATCTTCTATTAGGGATATTTCTGGGAGGAGATAAGGAAATCGATTTGAAAAGGTTAAACAATATGCCCCAACATTCGTAATCATTACAAGATCTCCTTCTTCTAATTCCTTTGTGAAAAAGTAATTTTTAGCTAATACATCTTGATCGGTGGGTATAATTCCAGCAATAGATGTTTTGTATTTATGGGGGTCATTTATTCGAGTTATATTGTAAAATCTTAAAGAAGCTTTAGCGAACTTGGGACATATGTGATTACCAATATTCAAAAAAATCCATCTATCTTTATATACTTTAATAACTTTTGCTATAAATATCCCAGCATCCCCAACTAAATAACGTCCTGGTTCAAAATAGATGTTTTTAAATTTGATATCGAAATTTGATAAAATTAACTTTATCCCTTTAGCTATTTCAATCAATTGGTGTTCGGGCATAATAGTTGCTTCAGGAAACCCGCCTCCTAAATTTATATTTTCTATTCTTACTCCTGCCTTTAATAAAATTTTAATTTTTTCCAGAACATTTCTTAGATTTTGTTTAAATTGCTCAAAGTTATTCATTTGAGTAGAGTAATGAGATAATATGGTTGTTATTTTTACATTCTTATTTTCATCTTGTATTTTCTTTAGTAATGTAAGCTCGAGAACATCAAGATCAATTCCTAATTTGCTTCCAAACTTCTGAGTATTTACTCTAAGGCAAATATCTTGAACTTTGTTATACTTTTTAGCAATTGAATCGATTAGGATTACATGGTTTAAGTTGTATACTACAATTTCCTTAATATTCTCTAAAATACATTTTTCAATAAGTTCTTGAGGTAAATATGGACCACCCACAATAATTTTTTCAGATGGAAATTGTAGCTTTAAAGCCAATTTTAATTCGGGTAGCCCAATTAGTTCAGCACCTACACCTTCCGATTGGACAATTCTGCAAATATCGGGCAAAAAATTAGCTTTGAATGAATAAAAACATTGGAAGTTATCAAACACTGACTGGAATGCTCGATAAAAAGAGTTAATGTTATTTTTTACTCTATTTGCAAAAAAAATCATAAACGGTGTCTGGTTTTTATTAACGATTTCACTTGCTTCTATACCATCAATCAATAACGTCCCATCTTTTTTTATCAAATGGGGATTTCCTGATAATTTTTTCAATTTGTTCACCTCAGTTATGGATTAGTTCCATGTAAACTTGATGGGTTTTTTTTGCTACATCAAACCAAGAGAGGCTTTCTTGTACTTTTTTTTTACCTTCTTGTCCCATTTTATTACTTAAATGCTCGTTTTTTAGGAGAGTTACAACTTTATTAGCAATATCCTCATAATTGTTAAACTCAACAAGCAGTCCATCTAAATTATTTCTAATAACTTCGGGAGTCGCTCCTATATTAGCCCCAATAACGGGCTTACCTGAAGCCCAAGCTTCCAAATAGGCAATTCCGTAAGCGTCACTTCTACTTGGCATCAGAAAAATGTCCGTTTCCTTAAACGCTGCTAATTTTTTTGGATCGTAATAACCTTTTAAATTATCTGGAGTTAAGTTGACTATCCGTGGTTCGATTATCTTTCGGAGTTTAGAAAGTTCTCTATTGAAAGCAATGGTGGAAGGACCGATAAATACAAAATAAACTTGAGGGAACTTTTTTAAGATGTTAGGAATTGTCTTTAAGATAGAGATAGCTCCTTTTTCAAAATTTTTGTATCCACAAAATAATACCATCTTATAGTCTTTTTCATTTGGTTTAAAATATTTACGTTTAAAGCGAAATTCGTTTTTGATTAGTTCTGTAGATTGATCAAATTTCTTGAAATTTACTCCCATCGAAATTACTTTTATTCTACTTTCTGAAATACCTAGTTTTTTCGTTAATACTTTTTTCTCTAAAGCTGTACAAGCGATTATCCTATCAAATTTTTTAAGGGCTTCGACAAGGTGTTTGTTATGATACCGAGGATTTGAAAAATGAAAAAAAGGAGTGCAAACCGTTGGTTTATTTACAATTTTCCCAAGCATTAATGCAATTAATAAGTTGAAGTAGGGAAAAAAGGTCGTATGAATTAAATCAAGAGAAAAATTTGTTGGTAATTTTATTTTTTCAATCAAACTATCCAAATACGGTCCGTTTTTTAAGAATTCTATCAAACATTCATCTGATAATTGTAATTCCTTATATGAGGAGAGATTTTTAATCGCTTGAAGTTTTTCATCAATATTTATATTGTAATCTATTGGATAACGTGAAATGTTTAAGTTGTTAATGCGATCATAATGTCTGTCTCCAGAGTTTATAATTTTACCCTCAACATGCCTTAAACCTTTAAAATCTATTGCTGTGGAGGTGTAAACATCAACTGTAAAATTATATTTCGATTTCATAATTTCTGCTATGCTTTGGAGGTAAAATTCTGCACCCGAAATAGCGGGGAAATATCTTGTTGGAAAATATAAAATATGGTTCAATCTTAAGATCCTTTTTATTTATCAATTATAAATAATATATGATGATCAAATGTCAAAAGATTTATTATTTGATATATCTTTGATGGCTGAAAAGAAAGGCGTTATTGATGAAGAATTGTTGAATTTCATTGATAAAAATTTTCCTGATAAAGTCGACAAGGTTTTAAAGGTTATAAAAAGAGGGATAACAAAATATACTTTTAACCCTTCTAGGAGAGTTGTTTGGATAGCTTTGGGAGAAAATGACGAATATTTGTTATATCCAAAATTGTACTGTTCTTGCCAAGACTTTTATAAAACGGTAGTGATTCAAAGAAAAAGATCGTTTTGTAAACATTTATTAGCCCAGGTAATTTGTGAATTCTTGCCTGATTTTAAAGAATCAGAATTGAAAGATGATGGATTTAATGAATTTATTGATGATTTAGATTTAAAATTTTAAAATCTCTGCATTCTTAATCGAATTCATGATCAGCTCCTCAATGTTTACTTTTTTTTCTGAATTGAGGACTTCACCAAGTTTCGCATGAGTCTCAGGGTATTGAGGGTTAAAATTACATCCTGCTGAGGGTTCTGAGGAGGCGTTATAGGACCCTATTTTCTTGTTTAAATCGATAACTTCTTGTTTATCACATCCTATTAGCGGTCTTAACATTACACAACCAGAGATAATGTTATTGTAGGCATATAAATTGTCTAACGTTTGACTTGCTTGTTCTCCTAAAATGTCACCAGTTACTATTATATTAGTTTGATTTAATTCTCCTAATTTCTTAGCTATTCTTAACATTAATCGCTTACATAAAACACATGTTAGTTTTCTATCGCAGAATTCTTTAAAAGCGTCTAAGTTATTGTCGTGGTTAATGAAATATATTTTCAATTCATCGTTTGTAAATCTTGATAAGATTTTTACAATTTTTATAACTTTTTTTTTCATCGAATCTTCGTAATCATCTGAAGTTAAAAACGAGAGAAAAGTAGGAGTAAAACCTCTTTTTAACATTAAGTATGCCGCGATTGGACTATCCAAACCACCTGAGAGTAAAGAAATAAATTTTCTCATGATTAAAATTGAATATTGTTGAACATATTAATAGTGTAGTTTTCAATCATATAAAATATTCTTTAATGAAATTAAATTATGGAATTAGAAGTAGTTAAATAAGTAATTTAGAATACAATATAGGTGATTAATTTAAAAGAGTGATGATTAGATTATCTAACTGACCCTAATTTCGTCGCGTTTCCAGTTTTTTAAAGCTCTATTAAAATCTTCTGATGAAATCTGACGAGCAATCTTTATTTTATTTTCAACTTCCATTCTTCTTATATGTAATTGCAGCTTTTTATTTTGCCTGAGAAAAGCTTCTGCTTTTTTAAAGCTTTCACTAAAAATTATTTTTATCTTATTAAGGTCTATATTTTTCAATTTTATATGATGTTCCTCTACCCAATTGCAAATTGAGTCAATTGTGATTTCTAAATTAAAGGCATCGATCCGTTTTATTGCTAATGGATATGCTTGACAAGCAAAAGGTTTAATTTCATGGATAGTACATCCTATTTTAGGATCATAAAAAATACAATAACCATTTTCATCTAATATAAAACGATATGTTAGTACAAGGATTTTTTTATTTAAAATATCGGGAAAAACAAGATCTTCTTTAACCTTTAGAGGAATTTGTCTCTTTTTGGCAATTTCTATTAATTTATCGACCTCTTCGGGGTATAACGGAATCCTTTTTATATAATCTGCACTAGAAAAACTGAGATTAAAACAACATTTTCCGCATTTCAGACATGCATAATTTAGCTCGGTCACTTCTCAAGGATTTTAAAAAAAATTAATATTGTCGGTACAAAATCCGATATATCTAATGATACTTTAGAAAATAAAATTTTTGTGATATTATGAATGTATTACTTTTACGGTAAATAGTGTGTCTATTAGGATAACACATTGATTTTAAAGACATAATTATGACTCTTATTATATCATATAATAATAGTTAAGCTAAAAAAAATGACAGAGTCTGGGATAAGAATTATTAAACATTTTGATTTTAATGAGGAAGATTTTAATAATCCAATATGTATTTTAGGCATGCCAGGAATAGCCGATGTAGGAAAATTTGCAATTGATTCTTTAATAGGACAATTAGACGCTAAAAACTTAATGGATTTTATATTTGATGATTATCCAGCAGGAGCTATAGTGGACGATAGTATATTATCCGCTCCTAAAGCAGAGATTTTATTTTGGAAAGATCCTGAACAAAAAAGAGATATTTTTTTAATTACTGCAGACGCTCAGAGTTTAACACCTAAAGGTATCTATAGAATTTCAAATTTCCTTGCGGAAATTATATTTCAATGTAAAATTAAATTGATAATAGCCTTAGGAGCATATCCAATAAATAGTCGTAAAATCAATACAAAAATTCCAAAAATATATGCAAGTTCGACAAACCGAGAGTTGTTAGATGATTTTCTTGCTAAAACCAATTGTGATAAGATTCAAAAAGGTGTAATTATCGGTGCTAATGGATTAATCCCAACACTAGCAAAAGCACGGTTTAATTTAGACGGAATAGTTCTTTTAGCAGAAACAGATAACATCGCTATGGTTAATGAAGATATCACTGATTTAAAGGCGTCAATAACACTTTTGGAGATGTTAAAGAAATCGTTCACTTTACCAATTAAAAAGAAATATTCACTTGATAATATAGAGAATATAACTAAAAATCTACAAGACAAGAGAGACCAATTAGAAAAAGATCTAAATACATTTCAATTTGTTGATACTGAGGATAAGAGAAAGTCATTATACATATAATTCTATTTATTTTCTTAGCAAATTCTATATTTTAAGGAATTTTGTCAGCATTTTTAATTATGTGCGAAAAATTTTTTAACTTTAATTAATTTTAAAAATTATGAATTACGTTTGTGCTCGAAAAAGCTGTGGAAAAGATGTCTCTAAAAAAGAATTAAACGCGCTTCCAGGGATAAAATGTTCGCACTGTGGATTTCGTATATTATATAAAAAACGCCCTGATGTAATAAAACGGATTAAGGTTCGCTAATTCTATACCTATTTTATTGCAATCTCATTATCAATGTTCTTTAGGGTTTTAAGTCAAACCTTAAATGATTTACTATTTCCTTATACCTATTTCTAATAGTAGCTTCTGTAACACCAGCGGCTAGAGAAATTTCTTTCTGAGTCCTCCTTTCTCCTTCTTGAATTGCTGCCACATATAACGCAGCCCCCGCTAGACCGGTTGGTGCTTTTCCAGCGGTTAAGTGATATTTTTTAGCTAATTTTAATAATTCCGCAGCTCGGTTTTGGGTTCTACCCGAAAGATTTAATTCAGCGCAAAAACGAGGAATAAAATTAATCGGTGAAGAAACTTGAATATTTACCTTCAATTCAGTTAAAATTAGCCTATAACATCGAGCTATTTTTTTTTTATCAACTAAAGCAAACTCGGTAAAATCATCAAGAGTTTTAGGGATATTATTTAATCTGCATGATAAATAAATAGATGCTATCAACATTGCTTCAATTGATCTTCCACGTATAAGGTTCTTATGGGCCATTTTTCTATATATATGAGCAGCAGATTCTTTTAGTTCTCTTGACACATTTAATTGCGATGAAAATCGATCTAACTCGTTCATTGCGTAAGCTAAATTCCTATCTATTGATTTGTTAGTTCTCGTTCGAACATGCCATTTTCTCAATCGATAGACTTCGGCTTTCATTTTAGGGCTTATGCTCTTACCAAAAGCATCTTTATTTTTCCAACCAATCATAGTACTTAGTCCTTTATCATGAAGCGTCAATGTTGTTGGTGCTCCTACTCGAGCTTTTTTATTTGCTTCTTCTGAGGAAAAGGCTCTCCATTCTGGACCAGAATCAATAAGATTTTGGCTTAAAACTAAACCACATACATTACAGACTATTTCGCCCCTTGCGTTATCAGAAATTAGATGTGCATTCCCACATTCTGGGCATAAATTTAAATTATTTTGAGGCATTGAAAGATCCAATTACTTATACCCACATAAAGTTCACTTCCTTAATTCCTATAATTAAAATCATACATTTAAATGTTTGCGTTTTATGGATTTATCAGTTAATAAAAAACCTCTTTTAAAAATTTGGGTTATATCGTTTCATCAAAAAATTTTAATAAGTTAGAAATTTCTAATTATATAATGCGACATTTTTATAAAAGTCACGGAAAACACTGTTATCTTCGATCCTTTCAAACTGTTTGTAAAAAGTGCGGTGCTGATGTTTTATACTGGGAATGTACTCACGGAAGTAAAATGTTTTTTCAATACCCCCCGTATGGAAAATTAATAAGGCATAATTGTCGGAAATATGGTGGACTATTGAGGGGGAAAAAAAAATATCCAATTGTTGTTAAAACACCTAAGGGTCTATTAGGAGAACCATATTATAGTTGTGCTGTGTGTGGAAAAATGTTTAGAGATGAAGGTTCCTTAAAAGATCACTTTAAAGCACTAAGGAAAAATGACTTAGAGCATAAAATGTTTTCTAATAATAAACTAACATTCCAAAACATAAATAATCCAGTGAACAATACATACGCTAACCGTAATACAGTTCACCATAAACCTAAGTTTGGAAGAATCAATATTAAGGCATCAAAAGATGAATAGACCATTAACCACAAATTTTTAATACAAATTTTATAATTATATTTATACTATTATTATTATTAATTCTGTAATGGATATTTTAATCTAAAAAATTTGAGAAAAAAATGACAACTGATCCAGCTACCATTATTTACAATTTATTACAAAAAGATCCAAGTATTATTGCTGCCGCTGTAATTCAAGGAAGAGACAATATTCTTTACACAACAGACAACTGGGATATTAGTTCTGATGTCGGGAAAGTAACCTCTAGCTGGAATAGTATGAACGCACAATTCATAATGATTTCAAATGTGAAATATTCAGTTCTTCAGTGTACGTCAGAGAGGCTAGTTGCTACTTCACTGCGAGGTGAAGGACACATTATTGGGGCGAAAGACGAAGAACATAAAGTACTTGTTTATCTCGAGCCCGATGGGGAACCTATGGGAGCTACTATGGATACAGCAAGAGCGGTTTCAGATTTAAGCTCAAAACAAAGTTATGTTGATCCAAATACCCAATTAGGTACAGCTGGTGGAAATGTTCAGGCACATGTTGGAGGCAGCATAGATACTCAGCTGAAGGGGGAGGTTCAGTCGTTTTTAGATTGGATTAAAGACGGCGAAGGTCTTACGGGATACATTAATTATTATCTTCAGCAAAACAACACATCTATTATATCAGAGCTTTCAAAAATTTATTCTGAGCTAAGGCAGATTTTTGGAGTTTAGGTTCTCACGAGCTTATTTACAAAGATATAAATGATTTACGAACGAAAATATAGTGATATAATTGGAAAATCCAGACAAAGACAATAAAAACCCTACAACAATCAAAGATATGACTCCTAAGTCAAATCCTAAATTTTCTAAAAAAAAAGATGAAAAGAAATCTGTTATTAAAAAAAAGAAAAATATTGATAAATCAAATTTAGATTTCTCAACTGTAGAGGAAGTCGAATTAGGAATCCCGTTAGTTCCAGAATCGCCAAAAAAGAAGAATAAACTAACAATTAATTCTCCAGGTTTATCTGCTGATCTTTTACAAAAATTGAAAAGATTAGAATCTGATAATATAAAAGTTGTTTTAGTAAATTGTGAACGATGTAGAGAAATAATTCCAGTACCTATCCCTAAAAATTATATCATTAAATCTGACTTACCTGTCGTTCCAATAAGCTATGTTCATAGTAATTCTCAGATGAAGGATCAACATTGTATTACTCTTCATCTTGATCATGATTTTGACATACGTAGGCAACGAATTTCGGATGTAGTTTTTTCTCCTGAATAACCATATCTATATCGTTTCTAATTTAAACCCAATTTATTAAACGGTTGAATTACATTCTTTAGTTATGAAAATATGTTTGAAGACGATCTATTAAGGCTAAGACAACCAGCTAGAAAAAAGCGCGATTAAGATTGGTATTAGGCATAGCAAGCTGATAAAATAAATAAAACTGTTTCTCCACTTTAAATCGTTTGGATTTAATATAGTATTACAATTTATGCAATATTTAAGATTAATATTAGCAATTCTACTACCACAATTATAGCAATAAATATTTCCATTATTTTCTTTAATCGAATGATCGTCCTTGGATTCTAACATTCAATTTTAATAACGAGTTTGATTTAAAAGAATTAAAAAAATGCTAACTATTATAATATATATTCTATAGTTAAATTTAATTATAAAATCATTGATTTATTGGTGAATAAACTATTTCTGGTTACATAGGCAAAAGTATTAGGTTAGAAAGAATATTTAATAGAAAAACAAAAAGAACTATTATAGTTCCTATGGATCATGGATTAACATTAGGACCTATTAAAGGAATAGAGAGAAATTTAGGAGAAATTGTTAACAAAATTGCCTTAGGTGGCGCTAATGCGGTTTTAGGACATGTTGGGATTCCACTTTATGGGCATAGGGGATACGGTCCGGATATCGGATTAATACTACACTTATCCGGATCCACATCATTAAGCCCAGAATCAAATTACAAGGTCTTAGTAAATAGCGTATTGGAAGCTGTAAAATTGGGTGCTGACGGGGTATCTTTACACATTAACATTGGAACAAAAACTGATCCAGAAATGTTAGAAATCTTGGGAAATATTTCGCGCGAGTGTCGAGAATTTGGGATGCCACTTTTAGCAATGATGTATCCTCGTGGAGAAAATATTGATAACGAGTACGATGTTCAGGTTGTTAAAATTGCCGCAAGAGTTGCTGCGGAGCTTGGAGCAGACATAGTAAAAACAAATTGGACAGGAGATCCTGATTCTTTTAAAGAAGTTGTTGCTGGATGTATGGCGCCTGTTATTATAGCGGGAGGTGTAAAGGCAAGTGTGAGAGAACTTTTAGATGTAACTAAACAATCCATAGAAGTTGGGGGAGCAGGCGTGGCGTTTGGAAGAAATGTGTTTCAAGCAGAAGATCCTACAAAAGTTGTAAAAGCATTATATTTAGTTGTTCATAAGAATTACGAAGTAAGTGAAGCCATTAAAGAAATTGGGATATAAACCTCTGATTTTTAGGAGTAAGGTGATAGGGTAAAATGAAACTACTTATTGAAAAACGAAAAAAAATAGACAATATAAATTTGCATATTTCTATTTTTAAATTAGTGAAAAGTTATCTCGTACTTATTTCCGATGAAGAGGGTATGGGTATCGGAACCGTAACATTAGGAATCCCTGCTTTAATTGAGAATATGAAAACTTCTTCTGCTTCTCACCAAATATTTGGAGTTCAAAGTAAAATTTTAAGTAAGATTATCGTCGAAAAGATGTCTTCCGACCTTAAAGAGCCCGTATTGCTTCTACTTTTTTTAAAACACGTCAAAGAAGATCAAGAGGTTATCAAACCTTTAATGGATTTACTGAAGGAAGCATTAATTGAAATTTCTCAGAAATGAATGAAGTAATGAATATTTTAGAAATAATATTACGTGTTTCTATTCTTATTGTAAATATTGAAGATGCAGGGAAGGGGATTTGAACCCCTGTAGACCTATGTCAATGGATCTTGAGTGTGGCTCAAGAACACATGATGTGTTCTCGATTGTGTCCACCGCCGTTGACCGCTTGGCTATCCCTGCAATCCTAAGGCGCTATTTATCGAATTACTTCCGAGTTTATGTCAAATAGAAAAGGGATGCACAATTTTGCTTGATTTTTACCCTGTGAAAAGAAACATGAATACGAAAACAACCGCCATCATACCAAACATGAATATCATTTGAATTCTGCTTTTTTTTTTCTGCTTTTTTTGGGTGCCGTGGTAATTATCGCTACAGTTTTGACTGCAAAATTGCTTATCTGTTGGCATTGCTTTTCCGCAAATAGGACAATGGCTATGAGGTCCCCATTTTTTTTTTATCTGATCTTTCCAAGTAGATTGAGACATTCTCTTTTTACTCACGTATTAAGTTTTTAATTACTATGTTAGAAAAATGTGCTAAATTTTAATATTTTATTATAAAAAAAGTTATTTCTTGATTGTTGTGCCTACATTCGCTTTTTCGTTATTCCATAATTTTTTAAACTGATCTAGATTCGAGCCCGAAATTACCGATACAACCACACTACTTCTTTTTAATATCTGCAAAGAAACTGCGTCAAAAATCCTATATTCTCCAGCCGCAGCTTGCTTATCACCGGATATTTCTAAAATAATTTTTTGAAGGGAATCGTAATTAAGTTCTCTCAATAATTTTGCATCATCAAATACTTTTGGATCTTTATCATAAATGCCATCAACATCAGTAAGGATTATTAAACGCTCTGCTTTTAGAAATTCTGCTACTTGAATAGCTACAGAAGTCGTTGATTGCCCCGGCTGTAATCCTCCTATAACTACAATTTTACTAGTAATAATCGCTGTCGATAATTCTTCAAATGATTCTGGAACCTGAGGATAAGCAAACTCTTTCATGTTAGCTACTATTAATCGGGAGTTTATTCGCGATATGTCAATCCCTATCATATCACATAATATTTCATTCTCAGTAAATTCTCTTATTGCTTTAATGTATTGCCTAGCGATCGTTCCCCCTCCACATACGATAACGATTGAATCGTAATTTTTGTCGTTTTTTATTAAATCGCAAAATTCGGTAATTTTCTCATAATTTATAGTTCCCCTATCAGAAAATAGTAGAGAGCCCCCAAACTTTATCACAATATTCTTTGTCATAATAAACTATAATTGACTTTTATTTTTTAATTAATATATAATTAAATTGGGTCAAGTAAATATTTAATGGGTATGGTAAGTACTACAAATAAAATTATTGTTGAAGTTCCCCACCGTATTTCGGGGTTTTTTGAAATTGTAGATAAAGAAAACGGGATTCCAATTAAAAATCCGGAAAAAATTGGCTCTCGAGGAGCCGGATTTAATGTTAGTGGGGTAGGGAAAACAATAATTTCTAATAAAAAACTTGAAAAGAAAGAGGAAAGTCAGTGCTCGATTTACATTAATGAAGAAAAATTAGATAAAAAAGCGGAAACAACTTATTTCATATTCGATTATATTAGAAAACTGATTGATTACCCTATTGAAGTAAAAATAGAACATTTTTTTGATTTACCCGTTGGCTGTGGGTACGGGGCAAGTGGTTCAGGAGCATTAGGGACGATTTTTGGATTGAATAAACTATTGAATCTAAACTTGACTAATTTAGAAAGCGGAAGGATCGCTCATATTGCTGAAATTGTTAATAAAACGGGATTAGGAACCGTTTGTGGTCAATTAGGAAGAGGTTTGTGTGTTTTAAAAGAACCGGGTTATCCTTGTAACCAGGAGCGTTTAAAAAGTCCAAATGATCTTTTAGTCATATGTGGCTCTTTTGGAAAGATAAAAACCAAATCTATCTTATCAGACGAGAATTTAAGTTCAAACATAAAGCAAGCTGGAAAACTTGCTTTGCGAGAATTATTATCCAAGCTTAATTATAGGAATTTTGTTAAAGTGTCATTCCAATTTGTAAAAGATATACAAATCATGAGTGTTTTAAAATTAGAGAAAGTAAGCGAGTTATTAAACGATTTATGGAAATTGGATATAATAGGGGCAAGCATGAATCAATTAGGTCGCTCTGTTTATGTATTTTGCAAAAAAGGGAAAGAAAAGGAAGTGTTTGAAATCTATAACACATATAAGCCAGACATAAAAACATTTAAATTAACGATAAACAATCAAAAAACAATCAATTTTAAAGAAAATTAATAATTTACATATATCACGCTCCTTTTAAGAGCCTCAAGTTAGGGGTGCATGTCTGTTTCACATTTTACTCGCTCCATTGTATTATATCCTTCTTATCTTCTAATTATTTATCACGAATTAAAAAAAAATAAAATATATAGTGTTCTAATAAGGGGTATCAATGTAAATTACTCCTATATTAAACACCAATTTATGGTACGGCACCAGCTTGACCAGGCATTTTAACCACTTTATTTATGCTTTTAACCTATACTTAGAAGTTTGGATACAAATCCAAATCTTTTTTTTCTCTTACGTATTTTAATTTCAAAAAATTTATTTAAACTTCAATAAAATTTATTTAATTCTCATTTTCATACACTTAAGAATCCTCTTTTGTAACCATCGAAAGTAAAAGAGACAATAATAATAATGTTAAATTAAGTCAGATGGTAAAATTGGATTAACTAGTAAATTTTGAAAGTTTTTTAATGAAGGAACATCACCATATTTCTGTAAAATATTGTTTCCAAGGTAATACATAAAAGCATTATTAGAATACGCGGGATTTGACATTCTTTCTATTCCTGTAATCAAATCTTCATCGCTAAAAATTTCAAGATTTTTTCCATAACGCATTAGTTCTTTTTCATCATACCTATCAACTAATGCATGGTATGCAAGATTATACCAAAAAAGAGGAATTTTCGCTTTTACTATATTTTGTTGCTCCAACTCTTCAATTGACACTTCCTTTAACGGATCTGAACAAAATTCATTTAACCCAATTTCTGCTACTTCTTGATTTGAAAAGAGTATAGAAATTGCTTTATTGGCGATTCCTTCTGAAATTACTAATTTTGGTGAATGGAGTATCAGGAGGGAATGTTCAAATTGGTTTAACTCGCGATAAAGTCTCTCTTCCTTTACAACAAACTCAGTATGATGTCCAGGGTATGCTTCGTGAGAGGAATATTTTAAAAAACTGGTCCAATACATTTGGTAATTAGGGTTAACCTCAATTCGACTGATATATTTACCTAAGTACCAATTATAGCAGCTATATTTTTCTTTTTCGCTTGAATTTACTACATCTATAATTATTCTTTCATTTTTTGGTAAGAGATCAATGAATAATTCCTTAGTTTGTTTTTCTGTTATGTCGACAGCTTTTTTAAAGAACTTAAAAACCTTTGATTCAGGAACCTTACGAGTAGTTCTTAATTTATTCATGCGATCTTTTAAGTTTCCAGACCCTCTGTAAGCGTCCTCAAACTCTTCCTTTAAATTATCTAACTCCGATTCTTTAGCGGGTTGTAGATATACATCATAAAGTCTTGTAAATTGATCTTTAACAGAAATTTCAGAACCTATTAATATTTCTATTGAAGTTTTCATAGCTACAACTAACTTCTCGATATACCGTTCGCGTTCTTTGTTGTAACCTTGAGCTCCCAATTGTTTTATTAAATTGTTAGAGTCATTTAATAATGTGTTTGGAGAAGTTATGGGTCCATTATCTACAATTTGCCGGAGTTTTTCTGGACCAAAATAAAAATCGACATATCCCTTGATATGCTTGTCAATTCTGAGGGCCAGTAGTAAAAAATCTTCTCCAAACTTGGATAATTTTGGCATTTCTAACAGACAACAATAATATCTTGTATAAAAAGTTTTATAAAACTAATTATCGTTATTATTTGTTTTTGCTGAATTTAACGATTTAGATTTTAATGTAGCAGCTTCTACCGCGCTAATTAAAGTTGCTCTTATCTTTGCAGATTCGAGTTCGTGTATAGCAGTAATAGTCGTTCCACCTGGAGTTGCTACCATATCTTTCAGTGCTGCAGGGTGTATGTTTGTTTCCAACAGAAGTTTTGCAGAACCTAAAAGCGTTTGAGCAGCAAGTTTTAGGGCAATGGCCCTAGGTAATCCCATTTTTACACCACCATCAGCTAAAGCTTCAATAATTATAAATATATAAGCAGGACCGCTTCCGGATAAACCAGTTACTGCGTCTAAATGTCGTTCTTCTAATTCTACTACCATCCCTACAGAATTGAATATTTCTTTAACGAATTTTAGTTGGTATTCTTTGACATTTTCATTACGAGCTATTGCTGTAGCTGCTGCACCTACAAGAGCTGGAGTGTTCGTCATTATTCTTATTAACGATATGGGTTTTGTAATTATTTTAGATATGTGAGAAAAAGAAACTCCCGCTGCAATAGATATTATAACATGCTCTACAGATATTGCATTGTCTATTTCTCTCAAAACATTATCCATTACTTGAGGAATAACAGCGATTAAAACATGTTTAGATGAATTAACTAAATCAATATTGCTATTGGCACATTTTACATCTAAGTCTTTTGATAGTTTGTGCAATTTCTCATTATCTACATCAAAAATTATAATTTTGCTCCTCTCAATCGTATTAGTAGAAATTATTCTTTTTAAGAGAGCAGAACCAATTTTACCAACACCAATTATTCCTAATTCTTTTTCGTACATAATAACTCGTCATTAAGGTAACCTAATTAATATTATTAAAATGAACTAAAAATAAAAGGATATAATTATTCACTGTGTATCTCTTTTTTAAAAAAAATTAAGCATATAACTCAGCTTTTAACTCTTCTATGAGATGTCCTCTAATCATTCCATTATTCCTATCATATCCTTCACATACAATACTTCTTACGCCAATTATATCGGGCATTATTTTTTTTACCATTGGTAGGGAGTCTTTCATTAAATACCCCGCTAAAGCGACTTCAAGATTGAGTTTTTTTGCTTTATTTTTAAAAAGCTTTAATTGTTCAACGCTTAAAAAGTCAAATAAACCTTTTCCATCTTTGATAAAAGTATCAAGCATCACTATATCGGCTCCAGATTTGGCTGCTATATTTGGGAGTAATAAAAAATCTGGTGAGGATTTCATCCTTATTCTGTCTGCGTACCCGGCCACTACAATTTTTATATTTTCATTGTAAGTTTTTACAGCTTTCACGACTCCTTTCATTAAATATACACATTCATCCTCTGTCGTTGATTCTTTAAGCCCTATTTTAATAACATCAGCTCCAGATACGGCAGCGCCAAGAGCGGCCAAAGAAGCTGATCCAGGTAAATTTGGGAAGTCCCCTATGGTTGCACTTAATAATTGAGAACTGTTTGGAAGTATTAAACTTTTCATCTTCTTTATAATCCACGGAAAATTAGCACCTAAAGAACCTTCAATCGGGTTCTTACAATCAATATAATCTACGTCTTTTTGTTGAACTACAATTTTAGCTTCTTCTATTGATTTAGGGCTCACAAGCAGTCTGATACGTTCTCGCATAACCAATCACTTTTTATATGAAGGAATTATATTTGACCCAAAGATCTATATAGATCCTTCTAATACTAGATCTTTTATGCTTTAAGGTATAAATTATCTTTTATTTTAGTATTATTAAATTTAATTAAAAAAGTTTAAAGAAGAAAGTGATATAAAAATTTAAATTAAATAATTATTATTAAATATCAAAAAAACGATGAATTATTATGTCCCCGAAAGAAATCACGAAAATCGACATAACAAATGAAGTATTCAAAGAACCATTTGAAGTGATTAAACAAATATCTTCAAATTTAGATGGGTTGAAATATACTAAAGTAATTCAAACATTTGTGATGGAAGATCGAAGGTTAAACCTCTCGCTAGAAAACGAGGGTTCTAGCTATTTCAAGGGTAAAGTGGTTTGGATTGGGAATCGTAAAGATGATAGCGAGGGAACTATTTTTTGTGTTGATACCCGGACCGAATTGAAACAAATTAATCCTACAGCTGAAAATACAGATAATGTTGTGCTCGATATAAAAAAAGAAGTAATACGGATTTCTACAGCATCAAAAACCAAATGCGCAGTCTGTGGAAAGAATATCGAGATATTTGACGAAGTAGCTGGCTGCCCAATTTGCGAAGCGAAGGCTCATAAGGATCACATAACCGATTGGGTTAGAATGAAGCACGCTTGCCCAGTATGTAAGAAATCCTTAAATGTTTCCACCTCTGGTGTTATTTTTATTGATTAATTTTTGAGAAAGTTTCTTAGTTCTTCGGTTTTTATAGACCCGTCGTGTAAAGCGGTCCCAATCAGAACTCCTGAGAAATTATTACTTTTATAATCCTTTATATCTTGGAGGTCTTTTATTCCACCTCCAATAAGTATTTCACCATTAAACTGTTCCCTTATCTTCAAATAAAGCGCTGAAATTCCTCCCATTTTCTGTCCAACTTTAAAGAGATCAAGTAAAATTATGTTAACTACTCCTAAATCTTCAATTTTACGAACTATTTCAGGTATATCTTGATTCTTAAATTCCCTTATATTAGTTTGAATTACTTCGTTATACATATCGATGCTTACAACAATCCTGTTAGTATCAAATAGTTCTAAACACTCCATTATAACTTTTAGATCTCTTAAGGTTTCTAATCCCAAAATCAACGATTTTAGATTAAGTTTAAAATATTTTTCCGCATTCTTTTTAGTTTTTATTCCAGGGTCGATCATGATCTCAACACCAGGAATATCTAGGATTTTTGAAATAATTGTGATGTTGGGCTTTTTTTGAAGTATAGCATCCAAATCGGCAATATAAAATTCGTTGAATAAATACTTATTTTTTAATTTTAATGCAATTCGTGTTGGGTTGCTATTATTAATTAAAACTGATTTCAATGGTTTATATTTTTCTCGTTCTCCTTTAATTGCGTGTACAGCTTGAGAATTTAATATATCAATAACAGGAATGATCCTAAATTTATTCATAATTGCGACAAAAACATGACATTTGATTTAAATTATCAATAACAAATTACCAATATGATATACTCTTTTTGTTTAAAAATAGTGATTAATTAATTATTAAATAATTTCATTTTTAAAGTATAAAAGCTAATTTTATCTTTAGATAAGGAAAACTAAACAAAAAAGTGAGAGATATGAAAACTGAAGCGTACATTAATAAAATCATTGAAGATACTGGACTTTCTAAAACGGAAATACAAAGTTTAGTGGAAGAGAAAAAAGAGGAATTAAAGGGCTTAATTTCAGATGAAGGGGCATTATTTGTAATCGCTAAAGAATTAGGAGTAGAAGTTTCAGGCGAAAATCAAGAGCTTCTGAATGAGATCGAATTAAACATTTCTGACATCGCCTTGAACATGAAAAATATTGTATTAGTTGGTAGGATTAAGGATATTTTCAATCTTAATAGTTTTAAAAAAAGCAATGGAGAAGTCGGATATGTGGGAGCTTTCAAATTACATGATAATACAGGTGATATTCGAATTGTATTATGGGACGACCAGGTAAATGTTTTTAAAGATGAACGATTTGAGAAAAATGAAATCGTTAAAATTTTGAATGGAAATGCAAAACAAGGAAGATATGGGGGAATAGAAATCCATATTGGAAGATTTAGTAAAATCGTTTTAGCCCCTGAGGATGTTGATTATAAGAAATACCCCAAAATAAAGGAAGAATTTAAACTAATAAATGAGATTAACGAAAATTTAGGATCTATATCAATTGAAGGAAAAGTAATGAATCGTTCTCCGGTTCGCGAATTCACTCGGAAGGATGGTCAAAATGGAAAAGTGTGCTCGTTAACGGTCCGGGATTCATCAGGTAAAACTAGAATAAGTTTTTGGAACGATGATATCGATAAAACAGAAAAGATTGATATAGGTGATTTCATTTCTCTCAGTAGCTTAAATCCAAGAAAAAGTAATTTTATTGAAGGCCAAATAGACTTACACGCAACTTCTTGGACACAAATTACGAAAAAAGACAAAGTAGTAAAGTTTAATTCACAAGTAATTGATAACATTGACACACTTCAAAATCAAAAAGGTTACATATCTTTTCAAGGAATAATTTCTGCAATAGATGACGTAAAGAAAATAACTTTAAAATCTGGGGAAGAAATTTCATTATTAGGATTCAATGTGAGCGATAAAACTGATGCTATAAGAGTTACAGCTTGGCGGGAGAGAGCAGACGAACTTTCAAAGTCCCTGAAGAACGGGGATGGAGTTTTACTTAAAGATGTTGAACTAAGATATAATAACTATTCACAGAAAAACGAAGTAACTGTTGCCATTGACTCGAGTATAGAAAAAATAGATTTAAAGATTGAAAATATTAAAATATCTAAACCATCAACAAATTTCAAACAAAATAATTTTTCAGGAAATTTTACTGATATTAACACTATTCAAAGCTCTGGGTTTTTTGAATTAAAAGGCGTAATATCTAATGAATTAAAAAATATTAGATTTTACGAAGCTTGTTCCGAATGTAGAAAAAAAATAGATAATTGTACGTGTGAAAAAGCAGGCGATAAAAAACTAACAATGATTACCAGTCATTTTCTTGAAGATGAGAGTGGAAGAATCAGAGCGACATTTATTGGAGAAGCAGCTGAGAAATTAGTGGGAGAAAAAGCAGAGCTAATTGTAAAGGTTAAAGACACTCCCGATTATGAAAAATTGTTGAAAAAGTTATCTTCTAGTATAATTGGTAGGGACATTATGATTAAAGGACGAGTAAAATTTAATGATTACAGCGACGCATATGAAATAGTGGCTTCAAACTTTCAAGATATTAGTGTGAATGATGATTTAGAGAATCGAATAAAAGAAATTATGACTTAAATTTATAATAATAAGTAAAACCAAAACCATCTACATCTATTTTGTTTCTAGTTCATTAAATTATAATTAGATAAAAGATTTTAATGTATTGAAAAGAACTATGAAACAAGTAAATATTGTTGGATTAGGAGAAGTAGTTCTAGATTGGGTTGCTGAAGTGCCCCATTTTCCAAAACCAGACGAAAAAATTGATGCGTTAAGTGAAAATTATTTTCCCGGTGGAGTCACAGCTAATTTTTTAGTGGCTTTAGCTAGATTAGAAGGTCGTTGTAGATTTATTGGAGCGGTTGGAGATGACCCTTATGGTGAATTGCTAATTGATGATTTTTTAAAAGAAAACATAGATACAAGCTATGTTGTTAGAAAGCGTAATAAAAAGACTCCAGTTAACTTTATTTTTGTAGCGAAAGGCGAAAAATCTATTATTCAATCTCCACACATGCAGACAACAAAATTGGACATTGAAGAACTAAAAGAATCTTCCATAGTAGATTCTAAACTATTGCATACTACAATAATTCATCAGGAATTAACTGAAAAAGCACTTGAAATAGCAAAAAATAATGGAGTGAAAATAAGTATCGATTTAGAGTCTCAAATTGCATTAAGGGGTTGGGATAAATTAAAAAGTATACTATTGAAAGCGGATGTTTTACTTCCGAACAAAGAAGGGGCAAAATTACTTACAAATAGCAATACTCCTCAAAAAGCAGCGAAAATTTTAGTTAAAAAGGGGATACCTGTTGTAATTATCACATTAGGAAAAAATGGTGCATTAATAACAACAAATAACTATCAAAAGAAGATACCTGCTTACCCTATAGAAAATCTTGTAGATACAACAGCTGCGGGTGATACTTTTAACGGCGCTTTTTCCTTAGCTTATTGGATGAAAGGTTGGGATTTAGAAAAATCTTGTACGTTTGCCAATGCAGCAGCTTCATTAAAAATACAAAAATTAGGTGCGAGAACTGGAATGCCTAACATTCAAGAAATTTATGATTTTCTAAAAAAGAATGAGGATAATTTCTTCTAATCTTTAATATTATATTTCGTTATTTCAAATGATTAATTACAGATATGTTATCAAATTTACTACTATTTGTAAGCAAATCCAATTTTCCTAAATAAAGATCTTTAGAATCAGATACAAGTTCTTCATTATATGGCCACTTACCTATTAACATATCTCCCATATTTTTTATATTTCCTATTAATAAGCCTTCTTTCTTTCCATCGTTCAAAAATGTGTAGAGAATGACTTTGTAATAATTAATCTCGATTTTAATGGATGGATTCCCAATTTTTATTACTTCTTTTATGTTTTGAAAATGAACGACATTAGACTCTTTCTGACTCGCAAGTCTCAGAGTGGAAAAGAATTGAGAAGAAATTTGAATTTGATTGTTACTAAATATATCTTTAAAGGTTAGCGAGTATGTACCGCTAGAATCCTCTTTTGTCCCTTCGAATATAACCTTGTAAAATATCGAACTCATTGAATCCTATTTTATTTTTTATTGAAATTATGAAAATTAAAAAAAAAAGCAGATGAAGGTCTAACTTTTAAGTTTTGTTAATATCGCCGTTTCCTTATCATACGTTCTTGAATGATAATATTTTCCTCGGGGAATCCTAAATCTATTAGAAAT
>SOKP01000274.1 GCA_004375715.1 Promethearchaeota archaeon
TTAGGATCAGGTTTAAGATCCGGTAAAAGATCTGCGCCAAACACTCCTTTGAACAAGCTTTTCACATTGTTACTTTCGAGGTGTGGAATAATATTTTTGGTTTGGTTATGAGAAACAATAAAGAAATCGTAGGATTTTTTAAACTTTTTAATAAATTCACCTGCTTCTGGATAAAATTGAGCTTCTTTAGCGTATGTTAAATAGGTTGTGAATATTTTCGTAGCAATTCGTAGTTTTTTTAAGAAAGTTAGTGAGTGAAGTGATGTTAAGTATTTAAACAATTCGAACGCTTGTAATATTATTTTAGGGAGTGGAGTTCCTTGGATTATCTCCATTAATGCACCTATCTCTTGCATTGTCGTCTCGATATCATAGGTAATTTGTTTCTCATCGAACACTTCTTCTATTGAATTTCGAAGTGCTTCTCTTATGTCGAGGAGAGTTCCGTCAAAATCGAATATGATACCTCGAATTGACCCGTTCTGAAGCCGCTTTGCTAATTCGTTATCAGAGTTCATTATTTATTAAAAATTGGCTAATATTTTAATAACATTATATTAAAAATTGGTGAATTATCTTTACTTAAGTGATTTTCTATATAAAAATATTTTGTTTATAATAATACACTATAGAGTATGATTTGTTTTCGTTTAACTTAATCTCAGAAAGGCGTTTTCATAAGCGATAGGAACAAGCTTCAATAAAATTTGGAGTAGTAATTTCTTGATCATATCAAAGATATTTCTAAATATAAAAATTTTGCTAATAGAGCCACCTTAACTACAATATTATCCTTTTAATATGTTATTTTTAAATAATATGGCTGAAATAATTATATAAGTAGAGGTTACTAGTATGGAACTACAGAAAGAATTCCAAAAGGATGAATATAGACACTCGAAATTTCTGGAAATGATTACCATTAAAGAGGAAAAACTTTTAAAGCTTTTTCTAAAAAGAAATCATGACCCAAACAGAATTGAATACGAAATATCTCAGTAAATATTATAATTTTGATAACGCTATTCACTCACTAATTTGTCCAAACTTATTTATTTTACCGTTAGAATTTCCTAACGCCTTGTTTCTTTGTTGAAAAACTTAAATTAAATGCAGTAGATGTTACTACAAGATCTTTAACTTTAAAAAGGATTTGACAAATATGTCTGAAAAAATACCTAATGATGTGAAGGAAGGAACATTCGCAGAAGCGATCCTAAATACCTACGGTCCACTCAATAACAACGAGAAGTTTAAAGAGAAATATGCTGATAAAAGCTTTAAAATTCTTTTAAATCCTAAAGATGGAAAATTTGCTGCTTTAATTACAGTAAATAATGGAACAGTTTCAGTTAAAGGAATAGATAACCAAGATAAAAAAAACCTCGACCAGAAAGAACTCGGCTGGGATGGCTTTATGCAAACTACTTTAGCTTTATTCGATGAGATCGGTAAAGGAAACTTGTCTCAAAGTGATATCGTGAAGAAAGTGGTGGCTCGTAAAATTAAAATGAAAAATGTGAAATTTGTGGCAAAACTCTCCGAAATGGAAGCACTCCTAAAATAATATTATTAAATTCTCCTTTTTTTTTTTCAAGGCGTTCATTCGTTCTTAACACATCGTTCAATAATTTAAAATGTGAAATCTCATTTTCTTTTTCATAAAATTAAAACAAATTAGATTTTAGGTGTGATAAATTTTATGGAATCAGATAAGGACGAGACTTCATATAATAAAGCCATTTGGCCTGTTTATCTCCTTAATGGTTTCAATAGTATCGCGTTTGCAGGAATAATCATCCTTATGGTCCCCTTATCCACATTAATATGGCCTGGAGAAGATTATCACGCGTTAGAAATGGGAGTAATTATGACAACTCTACTCTGGAGTTCTTCAATTTCAGGACTAATTTTTGGTAGGTTGATCGATAAATATTCTCGAGTAAAAGTTTTACTAATCATATCAATTATTAGGAGTATATGTATGATATTACTTGGATTCGCTACCCCGGGTCAAGGTATTATTACATGGTGGTATTTTCTTTCTGTTGTATTGATTTTTGGTATGTTTTCAGGCGGAAGCTATCCAGCTATAGTTTCATTATCACACGACATAGTTCCTTTAGAGCATCGTTCGAAATTTTTTGGATATTTTAGCGTTACAGGCTCTTTTTTTATGATGTTTGGATTTCTGATATCTGGTTCACTAATTCAATTTGGTTTATGGAGATTTTATTTTATTGGAATAGGAGTTGCCATTATTGGGTCTGGAATACTATTTTATCTCATTGTTAAAGAACCAAAAAGGGGAGTGCAAAATAAAGAACTCCAAGATGTACTTAAAGATGATTCAATAGAGTACGATTTTAAAATGGACAAGAAATCAATACGTAAAACTATGTTATCTCGCACTAACAAGGCTGCTTTAATAGAAGGAATATTTTCTAATGTATTCATGGGTAGTCTGGACATGATAATTTTACCTTATTTGCAAACACCACCTCACAATTTATCTCCACTTGTAACTGGCTTATTTGTTGTTGTTTTTGGCGTTGGTGGACGCGTTATTGGACAGATTTTTCTCGCAAGGCTTTCTGATAAAGCAGCAGAAAAAAAAGGAATTAGAAGGATTTATTTCATAATAATATCTTTGATAGGGGGTTCAATAACTTTTGTTCTGATGTTTTTCGTTCCTATTCCTTTTCTGACGCCAGAACAAGGCGCTGATATTGCCCTTTTCTTTTCACTTCCAGTAACTTATATGATGGGCGCATTAATTTTATGTTCTGATGCGGTTTCCTCTTTGTATATGGTCAATCAGCCACCAGTACTTCAAGAAATAAACCTTCCAGAAGCTCAAGGTCAAATCGTTTCTTGGAACCAATTTTTAGAAAATATTGGCTATGGAATGGGCCCCTTAATTGCGGGGGTCTTTATTTCGGCTTTTGGTCAAAATTACCAAGTCAGCGCCATGATAATAACGGTTTTTGTAATACCTGGAACAATACTCTGGATATTATCATTAAAGTGGTATTCTTTTGATAAAAATACAATTAAGGAAATATTGGAAGAGAGAGCACAAGTATTAGAAACGAGAAAATCGACACAAGATCATTAACCATTATAAAATTAGATCAAGTTAAAAATTGTTGATCTTTACTTCTTTTTAAATAACTTATTTCCAATTAGATGGAATAATAAACATTCAAATAATCTTATTTATATAATACTTGTTAGAAAAGCAAATAATGCTTTTCAACTTTAATCGATTGGATGATTGAAATGGGAAAAAATTTAACCTCTACCTTACAATTTAAGCTTCCTATTTTTGGAGATGCTGGAGTTGGGAAGACTACCTTAACTCATCGTTATCTACACGGATTATTCAAGGAGTCGTATCACCACACGATTGGTGTAGATTTTTTTTTAAAGCGGTTTGAGATGGATGGTAAAAAAGTGTCTTTACAAATTTGGGATTTTGCGGGTGAAGAAAAATTTAGATTTCTCTTACCAGGCATCATAAATGGGGCTCATGGAACGATTTTTATGTTTGATATAACTCGGTATGTAACTTTTGAAAACATAACTAATTGGCTCACCGTGTTTAAGAAAGCTAATGAAACTCATGACCAAAAGGTACCCGTCCTATTGGTTGGTAGTAAGACAGATCTCATAGGATTAAGAACCGTTCCACCAGAAGAAGGCAAGAAATTTGTAAAAGAGAATAATTTAGTGGGGTATATTGAGTGCTCTTCAAAAACTGGAGAAAATGTAGAATCAATATTCAGAGCTATTACTAAAATGATGATAAGTAATATCAAATAGTAAGTACTTCGCTAAATTTTTATAAAAAATTATTATACCTTTTAATAATTACCATAAACTAATAGTGCATAATATCTAATTTTAGCATTAGCATTAACCTATTATTTGAAATTAAGGTACTTCAGTGAGAATTATGAAATCTATGTCTGAACTTAATGTTCCAGTTCCATCGAAGCGTTCATTGATCGTGAGGAATAATAAAGAAGTTTCTAAAGAACAGAGAGAGAGAGCGTTAAAGGAAACGGAATATAGTATGTTTTCATTTCCTGCAGATATGCTTGTTTTGGATTTTCTTTCTGATAGTGGAAGTTCATCCATGACTGACTTGCAATGGGCTTCCCTCTTTCACGGCGATGAATCGTATGGGCGTAATAAAGGGTATTATGTTTTACTGGAGGCCATAAGAGATACTTTTGAGAGGGGAGATGAGCCAAAAAAAGCGGTTAACTTAATTCTTTCCGGAGAAACTAATGTTAACACACTTATGGACGAACTTTACCTTAAAACATTCGAGGGTGGATTTGTTAATGGAGGTGTTCACCAGTTAGCTCGGCCTAACGCTTTCATAGTTCCCCAAGGTCGTTGTGCAGAACATTTATTATTCTCTACTATTGCGCTTATTCTAAAAGAGAACAATCCTAATAAAGTATATTACATTCCAAATAACGGACATTTCGATACAACCGAAGCTAATATTGCGATAAATGGAATTATCCCCATAAACTTATTTTCTGCGAATTTATTTAAGGATTTTCCTTTAGATCAGATGGATTCTATGAATCCCTTTAAAGGTAACATGGATAGCGAAGAACTTAAAGCCTTCATTCATGACAAAGGAGTTGAAAGCATACCTTTAATATACCTAACTATTACGAATAATACAGCGGCTGGTCAGCCTGTTTCTTTAAAAAACATAAAAGAAATTAGTGAGATCGCCCGTAGTTGTAATATTCCACTCTTCTTCGACGCTTGTAGATTTGCAGAAAATGCTTATTTTATACAAGAATTTGAAGAGGGATACAACAATTATAGCATCTTGAAAATTGTCAAAGAAATGTTCTCGCAAGTTGATGGTTTTACGATTAGCTTTAAAAAAGATGGGCTCGCTAATATAGGGGGCGGTTTATTTTTTAGAGATAGAGGAGTATTCTATAAAAATTTCTCTACTAACGGGAATATTGGGACTAAATTAAAAGAAAAACAAATCCTTACATTTGGGAACGACTCGTACGGGGGATTATCAGGTCGGGACATTATGGCTTTAGCAGTAGGATTATACGAAGTTGTTAAAGAACCATATTTGGCTGAGAGGATTCGACAAGTTCGAGAATTCGCAAGAAAATTGGCAAATAACGGCGTTCCCGTCGTACTTCCCGCTGGAGGACATGCAGTTTATATTAATGTGGAGGCGTTTTTTAAAGGTACCGCTATGGAAATTGACGATTTTGGTGGTGTTGGCTTTACGATAGAACTTCTCAGGCATTATGGAATTAGAGCCTGCGAACTGGGACCCTTTGCGTTCGAATGGGATAAAAAAACGCCAGAACAGCGCAAGGGCATATTGAATCTTGTGCGGTTTGCTGTCCCTAGGAATGTGTACAATACTTCTCATATTGATTATGCTGTTGCGGCTATTACAGAACTTCATCGTAATAGAGATAAAATTCCAAAAGTGAAAGTATCCCGAGGAAGCGATTTACGACTACGCCATTTCCAATCAGGACTAAGGCCTGTATATCAAAATGAGAACTAAGGAATTTATTTCATTAAGAATTTTTATAACACTTCTTCTTAAAACTAACCATAAGGATTAGCTAGAATATCATGCCATGGTAAATAAAATGAAAACGCTGTAAACTCAATTATTAAGATAACTACTAAAATTAGCAAGAGAACTCTTAACCTCTTACCAAACTCTAATTTCGCAATTTCTACTTCAAGAAAACCGAGAAATAATACTGAGATGTATACGACAATTTGCGCAGATATGATCTCTACAACGAAATGCATTTGCCAAGGATAGACAACACGAGTGAATAAGAAGAACAAAAATATTAAATATGGGTATACAACCATAGAAAAGATACGAGAAAACAGAAATTTAGGTTTATTTGCAATTTTTTTCTTGAAAATAAAGAACTCAATTACGGTTAAGATGATGTAAGTATAAAAACCTGTTTTCATGTGTTGGAATACGGCTTCATTTAGGGGACTAAAAAGCAGAACTACAACATTCGGAAAAATTTTGTACGCATAATGCATTCCAGTAAAAATCACCAAGAAAAGAAGACTTCGAACATATATGTATTTACTATCACCTAAATTCATTCATATCCCCAAAATTAAAGATATATTAATTGTAAAAAACCTAAGACTGAAATAGTAAGGGTAAAATTACATATTAAAATTACTTAATTAACAACTTTTCCGTTCTGTCAGTAAGAATACGGAAGAAGTTGAATCTTATCAGAACTCAGGACTCTTAGATATTACAATTAACACAATGGAACATTCGAAATAATATTTAAATATCTAAAGTTCTCAATTTTTTAGAAAGATTTTTTCTTCTTAATATCTTCATAAAATCGTCTTCGCTTTGCTTTAATCGGCTCAAGAAAGAATCTAATTTATCAAAATTGTTAAACCAATGCTCTTCTCCATTAACAATGATTTTTACGCCTTTCCTTTCTGTGTTAATGATGGCGTAGATGCCCCCTACCTCTGAATCATGCTTAATAAAGACTTTTTCAGATTCTAAGTTGCGTTCCTTTTCATTACCTTTTTTAGCCCAAAACTGATTTTTAAGAAGATAACTTCTATACATGCTCATTTTATCACACACACGACCTTTATTTTTTATTTGTTATACAAGAATCATCACTGTATTCGTAATGATGACCCTTTGAGTAGTATCCAAATAATATAAACTTAGGTTCAGTAATAGAACCGTGTGTTATCTATATTATATCCGCATATTACGCGAATTTTAATTTACTCATATTATTCAGATACTTTATAAAAAGAAACACGCAAAAATAGTATATAAATAACAAAGTAAACGAAAATACAGTAAATACTGAATTTAGTTTGGGTTAGGTCGATTTCCATTGCAAGTTTGTATTATGGTCACGGTTTTTCTCAATAAGAAATCAATTTATATAGTAGCGAAATAAATAATACCTAAACAATTTATATGGATTTTAGGGATTAAGTGAGGTATTCATTAAAGATGATGAGTGAATGCGATTTTTACACTAATCTTTACGACGATTTTCTTGAAACCAGAAACGATGAAAACGAGAGATTTTTATGGAAAACGCGCAAAATTATTGATTTGATGAAGGTTACCACCGAAAAAGATGCTAATGGATTTATGGAGAATGGCTTAAGAATGATTATGCTTCTTTTTAAGCATTTTAAAATAAGTTCGTGTGATCTTTGTAGTTATGATTTATTCGACACGCCCTTTAATGAGAAAGAAGAATTAATGCTGATTTTACACGAAGAGTTTACCTGAACTCCTTCTCAAATTTCCATACGTTATCTTGTATAGTGTGAAGATTTTTTACTACTTTACCTGTTTTGGTTTCTTGCATTTGGTCGGCATTAAGCATAGCCTTTCCAATTGCTAAAGCTCGATCATGGTTCTCATCCACAATTACGACTATATCCCCTTTTTTTATCGAAGGGTCAATATGTGTAATACCTGGTCTCATCACATCTGCAGCATTTGTTACAAAACGGATAGCTCCTTTGTCAACAACAATTTTTTTCAAATCTACTTGTTTATTTAGAAGAAGCGTCAAAACTGGTATATACCCATCTTTAGATTTCCATAGCTTTAATACTTTATTCACAGCATATAACGTATCTCCAGCATCAGTTTGAATTAATTCTATACGAGCTTTTCTAGGAAATATCTGTGCCACAAATTTTTCATCGTATTGATTTAAAAGATCGTCCTGCAATTCTCTTATTTGTGATTTTTGAATAAAATGCCTTTGTTTAATATTCATTGTTCATAGGTTAAATAAAAATCATCAAATTTAAACCTTATAATTATAGGAAAATAACTCTTAAATTAAGAATGAGTTACTAAAAAAATCTACTACTAATAATTTTCTTTTGAATTATAAACTAGATCAGCTATTTTCTTGAATACTGTTTTTACATTTTCCCCAGTGAGAGCTGACGTCTCAAAATAGGGTGCACTTAATTTCTCACTCAGATGCTCAGCCATAGGTAAAATAATTTTCCTATCTTCTGCTAAATCTACCTTATTTCCGATTAATATTCTAGGTATTCCACTTAATCCATACTTAACAGCTGCGCTATACCAGTTATTAATATTACTAAAAGTACTCGAGCGCGTGATATCGAATACTAAAAGCATTCCATCTGCACCGTTGAAATATGGGCGATGTAACATGTAGAACTGAGGTTGTCCTGCGATATCCCAAAACATTAAATTTACTGTGGCGTTTTCCTCTTTCAGTTCGATTGGTTCTTTTAAGATTTGAACACCGACAGTTGGAAGGTACTTCTCTTCAAACTTGTTAGTAGCATATTTAGAAAGAAGGCTTGTTTTTCCAACAGCAGGATCTCCTATAACAATAACTTTATAAATAGCTTCAGTCCTCCCTTTGAAAACGATTCCCCCTTCTTTTCGTTCTTGATCGCTCATATGTTTTCTGATCGCTTTTGCTTTTAATTATTTTTAGTTATAATAAATATGAACTTTTTATTTATATTCCTTAGCTTTAGATTCGAAAAAGTTAAGTTCTAATGAAATTTTTTTTCAAACCAATATCATAAGACAACTCTTTTAGAAATTCTTAAAATTCTCGAAATTATTAAAAAGTTAAAATTAAACAGATTTAATCTTTAACCATTAATTTATTATTCCAAAAAGTGATTTTCTCCATTAGATGATCTTTAATTGTCTTTGAAGTTGTATCTTGTTCATCCATTAAATCATTCAGTGAACTAGCTGAATTTAATCGAATGACAACTTGTGAAATTTCGTATAAGATTCTATGACCACCGGTAAATTCAAAAATATCTTCTTTAACTTGCTCTAAAATTGGTTTGACGACAATTGGATCCTCAAGAGCTTCTAAATTCTCTCTCAAGTCATTAAATTGGCTTAATATAATATCTTTTTTGATTGTTGCTGTTTCGTCCCTATCAACAGAATTCTCAACTTCTTTTTTCTTCGAAGAAATTTGACCCATGTTTTTTAGTAAAGATTTAATTAAATCCAATTCATCTTCTAAGAATTTTTGATTTTCTATAACGTTACTAAGCTGTGGTATCATACTTTTTATATCGATTGTTGCTTTGTCCAAAGCGTTAATCTTATCCGTTAATTGGGTTATTTTGAGGTTAGTTTGTCCCATTTTTGTTATTATGTCTAAACCAAATTTTTCTAATATTGAAGAAAATAAATCCATCTTAGATTGGAACTCTTCAAATGACTTAGACAAATCTTCTTTTTTTTGATCCATTGATTCCACCATTGCTCCTCTAATATTAACTTAGTCAATTGTGAGACGTAAAATTTTCCAGTAAAATTAAAGAGAACATTATATATATATATAAGATCAATTTTTTATTCTTTTTATAAATAAATAAATATAGTATTAAAATTTAAATTCAAGTTTTTTAGGCATTTTAATTTACGGGAATTACCTTGATTGAGTATATCAATATTCTTACCCGTGGTGGTAAATCATTGTTATTTCGAAATTACGGGAGTTCAGATGTAGATCGAGATTTATTAGCGGGTTTTTTGAGTGCGTTTTCGGGATTTATGAAGGAAATTAGCCAAAGCGACATTAAATCGACTGCAACTGATGAATTTAAATATTATTATACTATAATTGATACCATTATTATCGTTGTATGCACGGGTTTAGATGACGATGACGCAACAATTAACTCTAAAATAACAACTATTAGGGTTAAGTTCATGGAGAAATTTGGCGAACTTCTTAAAAGCGGTAAATGGACGGGGAATCGGACGATTTTTACGAGTTTTGAAAAGGATATTGACGACATCATCCTAGGATCTATTAAAGTTTGTTTAATAGGGACAGGAGGCGTTGGTAAGACGACGCTCCTCCACTTAATATGTGGAAAAGAAATCGATTTAGAATACATTCCAACTATTAATGTTGACATTACTCCTTTTGATGGGGAAGGACTTGATGTTCCTCGTTCAATTGTACTTTGGGATTTTGCTGGGCAATCTAATTTTAGATCATTATGGAAAAGTTTACTAGATAGTACAGACATAGCGCTAATCGTCCTTGATTCAAGCTTTGAAAATGTTAATTATAGTAGAGATATAATTCGGGACATTTTAGATAAACACTATCAGGATGTATTAGTAATAGGTATAGCTAACAAACAAGATATGCCCAATAGATTAACACCCAAATTTTGCGAAAGAATTCTATCCGAAGCGGAAAGAGAACCATCAATCAAAGTCCATGGAATGGTCGCGATTAATCCTGTGTACCGCGAGAAAATTCTTGCAATTTTACGAGAAGCAATAAATAAGATTATCCATTAGTTTTGAACAAAATATTAATTTTATAGCTAAAGCATAAAAAATTAATTGATTTTAGAATTATTGGATATTATCTGACTTTCTTATGATGTGATTGAATTGATTGAATTTGAGTTAGAGGAATTTTCCCTTATTGATCGTAGAAAATATAAAACTTTAAAATTAGAAGTTTTAACTGAAGAAGAGAAGTATCTAGTAGATCCAATTGTTGCCCCCACTTCAGGTTTGCGGATCAAGATACTTGACAAGGTAGAAAGAGCTGGTTCAGAAAAGTATATTCTAACTAAGGGAAAGTTGTTCCTATTTCTTCGCGTTTTTAAAGCTATTAGTCAAAAGTACAAAGAGATGAAGGATGGAATCAATCTCAAAGTATTAATTGTAACGGATAACCGTCCAACTAAAAGCATTCTATTAGAATATTGTTCTCAAATTTTTGCTTACGATGGATACGAAATTTTTCACCAGAAAGACAATCCCGGAGAATCGAAGGCGTCTGCTCCGTATGGTGCAGCATCTGTTGGTTTAATTAAGGATATTGATTTAGTAATCGTATTAACTGCTTCTCATAATGAACTGTCTTGGAATGGCGTAAAGTTTTACATCGATTATCCAATGCCTATGTCGGGAGATTTATTCAAAGAAATTTCTAAAAAGGCAATAGCAATCAAGGAAATAAATCTCGATCCCTTTTACAAGCCTATTAAAATTGATGCTGAGCAGATAAATAACGATTACGTGATAAGTTTGTTAAACGATATTTTGGAGCTAAAAAGTTTAATAGGTTTAAAAATCGTTATTTGGCCATATCTAGGAAAAGCCAGAGGGATTATTAATCTATTTAAACGCTTAGGAGCAGATGTGGTACTGATTAACGAAGAAATTAATCCTCCTAACCCTATAAAAATAGTTCGGGAAGAAAAATTGAAGCAAGTTATGGAAAAAGAAGCTTCAAATATTGCATTACTCTTAGACGCAGATCGAGACAGAATTGCATTGTATGTAAAACAGAATGATAAGTACTGTTATTACATTCCAAATGAGATATACTCTGCCTTGCATAATATTTTAGCAAATCATTATCATAAAAAAATCATCAATGTGAGGACTATTCCCAGTGATTTAAGAGGAGATGAAACGAGTTTTATAAATATTTTGACTGGTGTAGGGTATAAACATTTAGGAGTAATAATGTACTTTCTTTTAGGGATGGAAGTAGATCCGTCAAAAGTTGATAAGGCAATCCTCTATTATGAAGACGAGAATAAAGCATTGGTGAAAATTAATAAAGCTGACCCATTAAGAAAAAGACTAACTGAACTTATTGAAAAAGAAAACCTACGCGATAAAAGTTTTTTAATAGTGATGTGGGAAGAATCAGGAGGACATACTCTCAATGTATTGAATCCTGCGAGAAAAGATAATATGGGGCATATCGTTTTTGATTCTAAGTTTCCAATAATTGCGGATAAATACCCTGTACCTGCTTTAGTTTTAATAACAGAACTAATTGCAAGAGGGCACGAAATATCAAAATCAATTGATTGGTCGATAAAAGGGATAAATCGAACTATTCCTGCTATAGACGAGCAAAAGATTAAGATTATGAATAATTTTATGAAAAACGACAAGAAATCTCTCACAATTAATGAAAAAGTGTATAAAGTGAGTGCTTTATCTGATAACGCAAATAATGTAGATATTTACCGACTTAAAAGCGCCGATTCTACGCTATATTTTAGACCAAGCGGCACAGGTCCAGAAGTAAGATTCTATATTTTTGGAAACCGAGACACTCACTTAGAAGAATTAAAAACAGTGCAAGATTATATAAAAATGCAATATTCATAACTTTTGAAAAATTGGGGTTGGCATTGCTTCTGCAGTATTACTTTCGAGGCGAGCTATCAATAACTAAAAATAAGAGATGTATTTTGTCCTTATTACAGTACAAAATTAAAAGAGTCTACTATGTATTATGAGAATTGCCAATAAGAAATTGATTTATCAATTTTCTGAAATTTTTTGATATTTTATTGCATTTAACCTTTTCTTAAAGATAAAATTTTTACTTTAATTTTAAAGATATTTTTTCCTGAAATTCATAAAATTGGAAGCAATATCATTTTAAAATGGTTTATAAATTATTAAAAAATTTGGCAAGGAGTTTTTTTATTTAAATATAAAGAATTTATGAAGAAATCAAAAAAAAGTATGTTGGAAAGAAAAATGAATTTTGATTTGGAGAATCCCTATATAGAATACGATTCAGATGATATACCATATAGCCTATATGAAATACACGGCGTAAATAAAATAAGAGAACTTTCGCGACAGCTCCGGACATTCCTAAATTATAAAACTGCTATGATACAATACAGATTTCGCCCTAAAACCGCTACTTATCCTGATAGAGTAGAAGAAAAATACAAAGAAACCGAAAGGAGTCTTAAACAATTAGCTTTAAAATTCATAAAATTACTAGCTAATATTAGAGGAAATAGCTTTTCATATGAAATTGAACTTGAAAGACTAGTATTTAACCTAGCGTATGATAAGATAAGGAAAAGTCTACTTACGGAATTAAAAGATGTAACACAAAAACTCTTTACAACCATTCACGCGTTATCAGAACAAGAAATACATTTACACCCAAAGTTTCTTAAATTCATTGCCAATCTTACTCAAGAAGCGTGTATAGTATTTAAAATACTTAATAATTGGGCTTCAGGGTTTTATGAGGAGCTGAGAGTAAATTATGTTCAATTACATGATGAACTTACTTTATTAATTCCAGAAGAATATGCTGAAAAAAGCACTGTTAGGAAACATAAATCTTTGGAGGAGGGGTTAAGGGAATGGTAGAGCATACTAAAGTAAGTCGGAAAACCACAAATGAAGACAGGATTGCAATATGTCCTCAATTGGGCTGTGAAACAATAAAAAGAGTAAAACCTCTTAAACTAGGCTTTTTAGGGTTTGGTAAATACCCTAAATGTAACCAACATCAGCTTCCTTTAGTGTATGTAGATGAACGAATCGGAGAAATTGTTGGTGCTGCATTAGCATGTCTATTTGATAAAGCTGGGCTTCCCCCTAAGGTGCTACTCACACTTATAAAGGAGAAATTCCCTAAGGAATTAAGTATGTTTATTAAAAGTTGGGTCTATTGTATTACAATAGGAAGAGGAGCTCCTATCATTTCATCTTATATGGATTCTCTTTCAAATTCGTATTTAAAACAAATTACGAAGAAGCAGCTGAAGGTTCTCAAGGATGATACAAGCATAAAAAGGGGAAGAAAAAAAGGAAAAGTATTTGAAGCCATAAAGAAAGGTATAGATGAGATAATTTTACAATATACAAGGCTACTTAAACACCTTCGAGCTCATTCTGAGGTCCTTATTAATACACAAGAGCTTTTACCTCTCTCTACTGGGCTGAGAAATGCGTTTAACGCGTGGCTCGAAGTTTCTTCAAAGGAGAAAACAGATTTACTGAAAATAGAAGAAGAGCAAGATATTCCTTTATCTCAAGTGAAAGATTATTATGATAGGATCCTAAATTTAGGCATTTATAGTTGCTTACTTGGACTCCCTCCTGTCGAGAAGAACAAAAAAAAGAGAAGAGTCTCCGCATTTGACAGATTCTCTGCATATCTTGAATTTCGGAAAGAACATCTTACAGAAAAATTTACGAAATCGGATATAGAGGATTTAAAATTTAATAATCATAAAGATATTCAATATGTCATGGGTATAAAAAAAGAATCAGATATACAAAATATGATATATGAAGAAACTTATGAGATTTCTGATGTCACTGAAAAACAAATTTTTTTAAAAGGGGCTAAACTCGTAAAGGATACACTCTTAGATAAATATAATCAAACAAAGAATAAAATATTTCTAAGTATTATTGAACAGGTATATAATCTCAAAATCTCCTTAATTAAAGAAGCAGAATATCCCTTCCTGAAGCCTAAGAAAATCTTTCGTCAAAAAAAACTGTTTAGTCATAAAGGTTATTTCACGAAAGGAGAACTTGGATTCACTGAGATACTCAAAAAGGGGAGATCTGAAGCTTTAATCTACAAATTACGGTGTGATTTGCCAAAATTTCCTTATAATGGTAAAATTTATATCGGTATTACTGGAAGGTCTTTAAAGACACGTTTTAAAGAGCATGTGACAGCAGCAATAAGAGAATGTGATAGAACATATAATACTCCGGGTGTAGGGTATACTAAGTTATATCTAGCTATCGCCAATTCCTTAATCCATGTAGGATGGAACATTGAACTATTATATGATAAGATGAGAAGCATTACAGGTCAGCAATATCATACTCTATTGTATAAAGTGATAAAATCAATAGAAAATGTTCATATTTTTCCAGATGTAATTGAACTGCATGAATACATGGATACTGCTCATGACAGAGAAAAGTATTATACTAAAACTCTTAATACTGTCAAGAATGGTCTTAATGAATATGAGGGTGGTGGATATAAAGGGAAACACCTTCGCTTACCACTTTATGATATTGTACTGATGATTGCTTTTGGAATGAACCAACATCAAATAACTAGAATATTGAAAAAACATAATTTTGAGGTTTCAAGAGCTACAGTTGGAAAGCGTATTATGCATTACTTTGGAGGGTGGTATGAAGCACAAGTTAAATTCTTAAAACCAATAATCGAACAATTGTTTTTAGAAGGATATGAGGGGTATGAGATATATAGAACCTTTGAAGATATAGCAGGGCAACATCAAGCTACCTGGTTTAATGATTGGCGTTGGGGTGAAGCCTTTTTGGACTTTGAGATAGCCAGTGCACAAAAAATACTTGAAAAGAATGGAATAAAAGAATCCAGTCCACAAATCATCTTTGATAATATTGATATTCATTATTTTGGTATACCAAAGAGTAAATGGATTAAATGGACACTTGAAGATCTATCACTCAACAATCTTGTAGATAAGTATAATTTCTCAAAAAAGACTCTAGTAGAGATTTATAAGAAAATAGGAAGTAGTCATGAAGAAGTGCAGATTAAATATCGTAGATCAATAGCTATCGACTTAATTAAAAACTCAGGGTGGACTGTAGAAAAAGTTTACACTGATGCCTTTAAGAGAGCCCCAAATACTCCTTTTAAGAGGATAAGAAGTTTAGCGAGCGATTATTTTGAGAATGTTCTTTTTCCAAATAGTAGTGTGGAGGAGATATATAAAAAATATAATAAGTCTCTATTAGCTAAATATTTAGAGTATAAAGAGGAGGCTAGAATAAAACCCTCAAAAAGAATGGAAGATATTAATAATTATCCAAAAGATTTGAATGGACCATTTCCTCAGGATTTAATGGAAAAAGGTTATTTTTCTTTAAAAGAAGGTAAGGTACATAATTTTCCAAAGTTCTTACGTTATCTTATTGTTGGATTTATTTACAAGAGTCTAAAGGAAGATTCATCTATATCTGAAGAATTACTGCTCCAAAAAATATTTATCTTCTCTGAGGCTCAAAATTTAGCAACTTTAAATAAAGCCTTGAAAAATCTGAAATTCTCAGAACCAGTTAAAGAATATCTTTATTTTTTAATTATTTTAATTCGTGAGATAAAAAGGAGGGTAGAGTCCTCAGAACCTATCTATCGTAGCCATATTATCAAATATTTCATAAATGAAAGTGTAGAACTTCAAGTTAGTCCTCCGATAATAAATGACATAATTTGGACGATAAAAAATTTTTACCCAGATGATTTTGATTAAGTGTTAAAATATCTTATATATTAGATCTGTTGCATAAAAAATTCAACAGAAGAATCCAATAATACATGAATAAGTTTGAATGGATATTCGAATCGATATTAAAATATGCAAAGTTGTAAAAATTATAAAAAAAGATATCCTATTTCGTACTATTCATAATAATAATAATAAAAAAAATATACAAACTTGAGGTTTTAAATATTTCAGAAAGAAAAAAACTCTGGGAACCCTCAGAGGAATGGATAAAAAATGCCAACATTACACGGTTTATAGAGTTTGTTAATAATAAATACGGAAAAAATATTCAAGGCGGGAAAGAGTTATATAAATGGTCAGTTGAAGAGATCGCAAATTTCTGGGAAGCTATGTGGGAATTTGGAGGAATAATTGCTTCCAAGCCATATGAAAAAGTTATTGATGATCTAAATCATTTCCCTGGTGCTAAATGGTTTGAGGGAAGCCTTCTCAATTTCGCAGAAAATCTACTGAAGTATAAAGACGATCAATTAGCTTTTATATTTCAAGGCGAAACTAAAGTAAGCAAACAAATGACGTACGCAGAGTTAAACAAAACTGTTGCTCGACTGGCAAAATCTCTTAAAGAATTGGGTGTTAATGTTGGAGATCGAGTTGTTTCTTATATACCAAACTTAATTGAAACACCTGTTGCCACGTTAGCAGCAGCAGCGATTGGAGCTACATGGGCGTCGTGTGGAGCTGAGTTACAACCTAGTGCCGTTATTGATAGGTTTGGACAAATTGAGCCAAAAGTCTTGTTTACAGTAGATGGCTACTTTTATCGAGATAAAGAGTTTAACATACTTGAGAATGCCAAAGTTGTAGTTGAGGCAATTCCTTCTATCGAAAAAGTTATCGTTGTTTCTTATATTTCTCAAGATAAACCAGATATCAGTAGTATTTCTAACGCTGTCCATTGGAATGACTTTCTATCCAAAGACGAGCACCCTTCTTTAGAATTTGAACAACTACCATTTGACCATCCCCTATATGTTATGTTCTCCTCTGGAACAACGGGAGCACCAAAATGTCTCGTTCAAAGTGCCGGTGGTGTTCTAATTAATCATTTAAAGGAGCTAATCCTCTCAACTGATGTTAAGCGAAGTGATGTTCTCAATTATATTACAGCGCCCTCATGGATGATGTGGAATTGGCTCATTAGTGGACTAGCAGTAGGGTGCACAATATTTCTATACGATGGTAATCCTCTTTACCCTGAACCTTTGAGATTTTTTGAATTAATAGAAAAGCATAAAATATCTATTTTTGGTACCAGCGCTGCGTATATTCATTATTTAATGGGGCTTGGGGTTAAACCTGCCGAGAAATATGATTTAAGTGCGTTAAGAGAAATTTCGCAAACAGCGTCAACGCTCTCCCCAGAAGGATTTGAGTACGTCTATAGAGAAATTAAAAAGGATATCTTTTTTAATTCGATTAGTGGAGGAACTGACATAAATGGTTGTTTTGCTGGAGCTATTCCAATTTTACCAGTTTATTCCGGTGAATTACAAGGTAGAGCATTAGCAATGAAAGTTGAGTCCTATTCTGGAAATTCTAAACCAATTGAAGATGAACAAGCAGAACTTGTGTGTGAAGCGCCAGCGCCATCAATGCCGATTTACTTTTGGGGTGACGACGATAACATGACAAAATACAAAGCAGCCTATTTTGATTATTATAAAGATGTAGGAAAAATGGTCTGGAGACATGGCGATTATATTGTAATTCATAGCGATACGGGTGGCATAACATTCTGGGGTCGATCAGACGCGGTTTTAAAACCTTCTGGTGTTAGAATTGGCACTGCAGAGATTTATAATGTGATTGAACAACTTCCCGAGATTGCTGATTCACTTGTTATTGGACAAAAATGGGAAGGAGATATTCGTATTATTATGTTCGTCTTATTAAACGAAGGTTTCGAGCTGAATGATGATTTGAAAACCAAAATTAAACAAACTTTGCGTGAAAAGACGAGTCCTAGACATGTTCCAAAATTGATATTTAAGGCACCTGAAGATGGAATTCCTTATACATTCAGCAATAAGAAGGTCGAAATTGCGGTGACTAAAATCATCCACGGCATGGAAGTCGCTAATCGTGGTGCTTTAAGGAATCCTACATCTTTAGATTTCTACATGGAAATGAAAGATAAACTACAGTAATAATTTTTTTCTTTTTTCTATTTTTTTGATAATTTTTCATTTGAAAATAAACTTAAGGATTAGATGTTACAAACTTCTTTTATTATTTTTTTTGTTATTAATAATAAATTCAATAAATTCATTAGAATAAACTTTAACTATCTCATGGACACCATTTTCAAATGCTAATTCGGCTCTATTTAGCTTTAAACGAAGTATTGGTGGATAAATTATTTCGGCATTTACATTGTCCTGAAGAAATTCAACCCAGAGATTATTGTTTTTAATATCAGTTAGTGTAATATAAAAACCTGATAATGCTTTAAGACTAAGGTTGTTAATCTTTGAAATTTCAATGTATTTTACTACCCAATTTTGAATTTCCAAACTAGGTATTGTTTCACTTATGAAATCTCCAATAATCAAGTAATCTAACTTCTCTTCTAACAACAAAGAGGGATCTATCTTTTTAGCAGTTCCTACTGATACATCAATGTAATCTTCCAAGCGATCTTGGAGCCTCTCAGCAATTATCTTTAAGAAACCAATTTCTTCTTTATATATTATCCATAGTTTCATTATTATTCACGTGATTTTATTTTGTATTAAAAAAAAAATTAGTTAAAGACGAAAACGTCCTTTATTCTTCAGATGTGTTCATTTCAGTTATCTTTGCGGCCCTCGACAGACGGTAGACCTTCCATCCGAAGAGGGGAAGGAAGATGAGATTGGCAAAGACGGTAGATCCCATTAATTGCATTCCTATTAGTCCCGGGACAAACAGACTGGCAACCACACCCACTAACCCGATCACCCCGAGGACAATGCTCACCCTCCCGAAGCGTCTGCCAAAGGCCGTGGCTCCAAGCATGGCCACGCCGAGGGCGATGAAACCTATCATCATGAATAGGCCCCCTACGAAGAAGAATGTGGAAGTTATTCCCATGGTCGTTTGCCACAAAAGGACGACCGTCGCCTGCGTCTCGGGCGTCGCGCCAGAAGCGTGATAAAGGTCAGAGAGCGGGGCGAAAGCGACAATCGTGGACGCATCTCCAAGAGCGGTTACGATGTAACCTATAACACCCAATACGCTTCCGATTAGGGCGATTGTTTGGCTGGTTCTCTGGAGGGTCCGATATAAGACCAGAACAAAGGCTATCGACAGAAATGCGGTCGCCATGGACAGACTAATGCTCAAAGCGATAGCCATCCTGGCGTCGGGGAACGTCATCAGCCCCTCGGGGGTAAAAGGATCTACAAGAGCGTATAATGGCATGCCGACAATGAAGACGATGACAGCCAGGATACCGGCTAGACCACCCCATCGCAGGACGCTTTTCTCATTCTCCATAGACTCTTCCACCGTTCTTTATCTGCTCCGAAATTGTCAGATTTTGTTGTGATGTTCCTTGATTATAACTAGATTTTTTTGGGGATTCGCGCGCTCGTGCCTTGCGAACGAACATGAATAATAATCCCATCCAAACTTGCCCTACCAGATGTACGAGAATTCCCAGCACCATCAGTACTCGAGCGATGTCGTTGGAAAACCACTGCACCAAAAATCTGAGGAAATCGGGTAACACGTCTGCAAAATAAGCAAAATCAAAGGGAAAGACCATAAGGAGCCAAGTAATGGCGACAGCGGCAAACATCATTCCACCAAAAACATCAAAGTAGCGAGAAAGGTGTTTGCGACCAAACAACCCATACAAAGCACCTGAAACCATCACAGCAATCAGATATCCATAAAACAGGATCATCTCCAACGTGCTGAATTTTGCAGTGAAAAAACCTGTTGACCATATCTGATGGGCAACGAAGTACAACACACCCAAGACACCTAACACAAAAATAACTGTACCCCCAACACGCTCGGAATACTCCATGGTGTCGTTCATCTCTTTCTCTACACTTTTAGAAAACCAACTCTTGTTCTCTTCAATTTTCTTTAAATTTTTAATTCTTATCACCTTTTTTTGAAATTTTATTACGAATTCTAAAACAAATTGAGGCTTATAAGAGTATGTTCACTAATAAGGAAAATAATAGTAATACGAGCTTACTGTCTTTAAAGGAAAGGAATGGAGATAATTGATAATATAATTAAAAATTTTACATTGAAATAATTCGAAAATATCACTGAAGTACGCTTTTTTCCACTCAAATGAATAAACATGGGAACTAAATTACCAAATTTTTTACTATATGGGTGAAATCTGAGAATATAAAATTATTATTTTGTTCGAAGTAATTGATCTATCCAACACTCATACCACCCTATTGATAAGAATATGTGTGGAATAACATCCTTGAATCCTTCGGTTTGTAGTTCTTCCAGTATTAGTTGGGAATCTCGAGCAGTTCTTGACCAGGTTTCTAATAAAATCAAGTTTGGAATATTGCTAAAGCCTGCGCAGAATATAATATTCTGAGAATATTTATCGTAAAAATGTTTTATTATAGAATTCATATCTGTACCCTCGTTCAAATCTATATGAAAAACTGTTACAAAACTATCTTTATATAATGGTGTCCATTCAATCGAAAATGAAGCTAAATTATTCTCAATCATTCGATCTAAATGTTTTCTAACAGTTTTAGCAGAAAGTCCTGTGTCATCAGCAATATCTATAATCGGCTTCCGTGCATCTCTGTTAAGAGACTTTAGTATTTTATAATCAATACCAGTGAGTGGTTCAGGGAATGATGTGTAAGGTAGATTTACAATTCCTATAGTTGGATCACTAATTTGTGCCGTTCTTGAGACATAACTACTATAATCTTGAAGTTCTGATATATTTCTCACTATGGCAGAGATATAGAGAAATTTTCCACTTGCTATGGCAATAGATAAAATGTTCTCATGTTGCCCTAGCTCTTTACTAACTGCTTCCATCGATCTTGCATTAGAAGTGCCATAAATTACAACTGCTAGACAATTCAACGCCAATATACTTGGTCTTGCGATATAAGCGGTGATAATCCCATCTTCTTCAAGCCTTTTTATACGTTTATGAACTGTACTCACTGACATATCGATCATTTCCGCTAATTCCCTATATGTCAATCGAGAGTTTACTGATAGTTTTTGCCAAAAAATTAAGTCAATTTCATCCATAATACTTACTAGATAATTAATTAACTATGTTATAATATTTTTTTTAGAATTAAAGAGAATTTCAAACTTTTCAATTTTTTATACCGATTTTAAAATTTAATTACAATCGAATATTCTAATTATTACATTCAATTAACGAAAATCTTAATGAGATTATAATGCAAGAAAAAATAATTAGTGACGATATTCTTGAAAAGATGACTTTAGAGAATGTTTTTAAAATTTTTAACAACAACGTATTTCCGATGCTCAATGACGAGGAACAAGAATATTGTAATGAACTTCAGGAATTTTGCTTAGAACTTCAACCTAAAATTGATAAATCTAAAGATGTTTACGTGTTGTTTCCAGAACTTGGAAAGCGTGGTTATATGCAGCGAATCAACAAATGGAAAGATTTCGGCCCATATGGGATGAAAAAAGAAATCTTGCTGGGAACGCATTTATCAATGTTAGACCCTCAATTAGAATTAGCAAGATTAGCGAGTGGAATTTTATGCGGTAATCCGACATTTCACTATTACGAACACGGAGGAACAGGTGAAACCATTCAAAAAGTTCAAGACGAATTAATGTCTGGACAGAAAATAGGATGTATAGGAATAACTGAGCCTGAACGGGGTTCTGATGCCGTCAATATGACAACAGTTGCAACTAAAGAAGGAGATTCTGTGATTTACAACGGTGAGAAAGTATATACTACAAACGCTCCAAAAGCAGATTACTTTTGTACTTATGGTGTATATGACACAGCAAACCCGCGAGATACAATGGTGCAAGCAATGATAAAACGTGATTTTGGAGTGAGAACAGAAAGATTAAAAATCAATTCGGTTCCACGAGTACACATTGCACACACCTTTTTTGAAAATGCAAAGATTCCAAACGATTACATCTTAGCTGATGATGGATTAGGCTATGTTAGATTGTTTGAAGGGTTGGTTCCTGAACGCTTAAGTATTGTGAATTAAGCAATTTCTGCTTTCACGCTTAAAATGGGTTCAGGAATCGGAATTTGTTGGTCAGGCTTAATATATGGAATTCTTTATACTAATCTTAGAAAACAATTTGGCAAACCAGTAATTAGATATCAAGGCGTCGGTTATGGATTAGCAGACTTACTTACTAAATCTATGGCAGCTACAAGTTTAGCGCTTCAAGCAGCGACAATTTACGATGACAAGATACTATTTGCCGATAAACCTTCAAAGGAGGCTGTAAAATGGGCTGCGGGTATATCAGCTCAAGGTAAATATTACACTGCTAAGTTAACACACGAAATTTGTTACGAAGTTCAACAGCTTATGGGTGGAATCAGTGTTACCGATAACACTCCCATAGATGAGCTAGCTGATGTAAGTAAAATTGAAGAAGTTATTGGTGGGGCCCGAAATATCCAACTTCTTATAATCCAATCTCAGATCCAAAGATATATGAGATTATTATAAATGTAAGTTTTCTTTTTTTTTCTTTTAATTTTAAATAGTAAATACCAAGCCAATAACAGATGTTGTAACTG
>SOKP01000052.1 GCA_004375715.1 Promethearchaeota archaeon
TCACAAAAAATCTTATTTTTATTCTATTAGAATCTAATTGTTAAAACCTTAACAAGGCTGATTTTATATCATTACATAAACCCATTATTCACCCCCCAATTAAATTGAAGGGTGCTAATTGAGTGTATCTAATTAGATATTCTATTTTTTATATATAATTACCAACAATATTTAATATTGGTAATTTCTTAGTCTTAATAGTAGTTCTAGAAAGTATAGTAGTTGTTATAAAGTGATATCCTTAAAGTTTAGGTTTGAACCGCCTTTTAACGAAATTACGAAAGGTACAAACCAAATCATTAAATTCGACCAAGAACTAACAGTTAAGGAATTATTAGAATTTTTTAAAGAGCATTTTGGCGAAAAATTCTATGAATTACTCTGGGATAAAAAAAAAAAGAATGTGTTTAGTTCTTTCCTTTCAATAATCATAAATGGTAGAAGTTTTAGGGATGAGCATTTTCTAGAAAAGACTTTAAAAGATGGAGACGATCTCGCGTTTTTATATCTTTATTTTGGTGGATAATCTTATAGAATAAATTATAATAATAAGATTAACCACATACTAAAACCCGTTAAAATCGGATTTAATATATTGTCCGAAATATGGTTTGCAAAGAAATCAACTAATAAGAATAAGACTGTTGATACTGTAGCCATAAGTAAGATTTTTACAAAGCTTACAGGCATCCAAACGTGATATAAGTTCATTAGTAATAAAACAATTAAAAATGTAGACACACCACCAGTTATAAATCCCTCAACAGTTTTATTAGAATTTTTTTTTAGGCTATGAGAACCGTATTTTTTACCTATTAGGCAGGCGGCGGCATCCGCTCCCGTAGTTATTAACGCTACTGAAGCCAGAATCGGAAATGGGGCAAAAATGAAAGGTATTAATGATAAAACCAGAGGTGTGGACGCTACAAAAGTATGGAGCTCCTCAGGTCTTATCGATAAAAACCAGCGCTTAGCCCAATTTGGAAGCATATAGAATTTATTCAGACGGGTAAGATCAGCAACCTGAAACATTATTACAAACCCAAATCCTATAGTAATTATTAACCAATGGGAAAAGCTGTAATTGTCTAAATTAAATTGACTTAAAATGCCTAAATTTTCAAGAATGGTCCCTAGCAACCAAAAAAAAAGAATAACAAATGTAGTAAATAAATGTAGAAATTTCCTCCCGAATTCGCTCTTAAAATCGTCAATCCATCTATCATTCACTTTAACACAATAATTAATATAATCCCTTTCTGCCATAATTTCAGGGTTTTTTTTAGAGACAATTGCATTATAAAGTAAAGTGGTAATCCATACGCTCATCTCAATCAAAAAAATTAAAGAAGTTAAGAACCATAAGAAACTCAACGACTCTAATGGCAAATACGGTGAGTGATACTGAAACATAAAAGGAAATAAAAATCCAGCTGTTAAAAATAAGATTGCTATCAATATCTCGTTTAAGAATAAGTGGTTTTTGATCTTCTCGGTTCTATTTTTTATTACATAAATGAATGTTAAAACGGAATAACCAATGAAAATCAAAGAAGTTGGTAAATAATTCATTATTAATCATAAAAGTTGAGTAATTTTAAAAATTCTATTATTTCTCATTAAATCCACGTTAAAATAATTGTATAATAATCGAAATTAAAAAAATACCGGATAAACAAAAAGATAAGGCTACAACCAAACGGGATTAATAAATTATCAGATACATTGAAAGGTTTATTTGTAAAAACATCAAAAATAAAGAAGGCAAAAGTAAAAATTAAAGCCCAATAAATACCAACAAACAACGTACATAGAATCATACATGCAATTATTCCCGCAATTGCTCCTTGCCAGGATTTATCGTTATTCCATTTAATTTTATTTTTCCCGTATCTTATCCCCACTTGGCTTGTTGCTAAATCTGCGAGAGAACTCATCCCTAAAATCGTTAAAAACACCATAGGTGGCGTAATTAAGGCAGCAACCATTTGACCGATAGCAAAAAAGAGATACGTACCGTAACTTCTTTTTTCTTCCTCACACAATAGAACATTGCAGAGAAAATTAAAGGGGAACCCAAGGCTCTTAACTTTTCTTGTAAACTCATTTGCTAACATAATTAAACAAAACCCATAGAAGAAGAAAAATAGAAGATAATAAAACCAACCTAATGAAAATAAAACCGCACTAATACTATTTGGTTCTGTTATTATTGTTAAGAACAACAAAAACATATTATTCTCATCTGGAATCATCCCGATAATTGAGCCAGATAAGTCTTTTACAATAATTACTCCTAAATACCAAACGAAAAATAAACCAATAAAAGTAAGAACATGAGGGATTTTCCGATAAGTATCCGCTCTTAATTTGCTTCTCTTTTTTGTTTTTTCCTCTAACGAGCTCCAAAACTTCGATAAATCCTTATTTTTAAAAATTTTTTTGAATGAAAATAGCAAGACCGATGAGATCAAGATTATCGCTCCAATTATAAGTAAAGGAAGTCCAAAAGAAAGAGAAAAAATTGGAATCGTAGCAGAATATAACGTTGCATCTTGAAACATTAACAATACGACAATTATAATAATTAAAAAAGTTAAAGATAAAGCACTAAACCCTAAAAAATTGTTTAGCACTTCTTTTTTGTATGAAAAATGCATAAAAAAAAATAATACGATGAAATAAGAAAATAACATTAATAGAAACCAATAAAAAAACACTGTCATATCTATTTCAAATTTGTTAAATTAAAATGCTATATTAATGATTGTGGTTTCATTCTTTAAATAAACTATTTTACAATTACAATTATGAAGAAAATCATATTAGCATCAAAATCTATTGATCGATCAAAGATACTTAATAGGCTGAATATTCCTTTTGAAATTCTCACCACAAACATTAACGAGAGCGATTACAAAGATCGATATTCTAACTCAATCGATTTGGTAAAAGAATTAGCTAAGGCTAAAGCATTGAAAGCAAAAGAACTACTAAAAAACGAAGCGATAGGAACAGTTATCATTGCAGCTGATACAATCGTGGAATTTAATGGTAAAATCATTGGAAAAGCCCAAAATGAAGGAGAAGCATTTAAAATACTAAAATCTCTTATCAACCGTACTCATAACCTCATAACGGGTATAGCTTTAACAAGTATAGATGATCCTAAAATTATAGTTGATTACGATATTACCGTTGTTACTTTTACGGAGTTATCTGAGGATGACATTCGGAACTATATTAAAACTGAAGAATGGAAAGGTAGAGCCGGTGCCTATTCTATTAGGGATAGAGCTAGTTTATTTATTAAAGAAATTCGAGGGTCTCCTTCAAACGTAATAGGGTTGCCGATGCATAAGATTTTTAAAATTCTAAAAAGTGAATTTAATTTGAATTTGTTTGAGAATTAAATTTGGATATAATAATCAAAAAGCTTGAATTTCTATGTTTCTAAATCTTCTTTCCAAGCTTTTAAATTTTCATAAAAATGTAACATTTTTTCAAGCCTGTTAACCATAATTGAATAGTAATCGTGATCAGCGTAATGCTTTTTAGCCAGATTTCGAGCTAAAGTTATATTATCTTTATATCTTAGTATTTTATCCTCAATCACATAGTTTTTTGTAATCCTTTGTAATTAAAAATAAAGAAATATCTGGATGATACCTCTGAAATTCTGAAATAAAAAGGATATCGAATTAACATAAAAACCATTTATGAAAAATATCATTAAAAATTTTATAACTAATATTTCTAAAATGAAAATTTTAAATGCTTTTATAGGTTAGTTTCTTAAATACATTTATCATATCAAAATTACTTAATTAGATGATTAAATATGGGTAAACATTACAAAAACCAACAAATAATGAAAATATTAACGGTTTTAGGGGCAATAGTAGGATTAGTCTATATTATTAATGGTTTTGCTGGATTAGCTGGATTGGGTTTTTTACCTATCATAGTCAACATTCAGCTTCTAGATACAATCTTTAATTTAATAATTGGACTTGTAATTGTTGTTTTAACATTTTTAGTAGCCTTAAAACCAAATAAACCACTTCCGTTTCATTGGCTTGTACTATTAATCCTTGGGATATTGTTGGTGATTTTTGGAGCGGGAATTGTAGCTTGCGTGTTAGTAGTCATCGCAGCGTTAATAGGTTTGATAGAAGATTTATAAAAATGCTTATTGTTAAAAAACTATTTTTTTCTTTTTATTATTTTCAAACTATAAAGTTGCATTTTTCAAAAAATACGATACGATTTCTTCAGCTAAATTGATTTCTGTTACTTTTTGAAGCGCAGTAAATCCTGGAATCGAGTTCACCTCTAAAACTAGCAGACCTCTTTCACTTTCTACAATATCTACTCCCGCAATTTCAGTTTTTGTTATTTTAGCCGCTTTAATTGCTAAATTTTTTATATCTTTTGTAAGCTCTATTGGCTCCATTGTTGCTCCGGAATGTATGTTCGTTTTCCAATTATCACTTACTCGGTACATACCAGCTATAGCTTTATTGCCTAAAACTAAAACTCTAATATCTCGATTAGAATGTTCGATAAACTCTTGTAGGTAAAAAATTTGATTTAGTTGGGCTAATGTATAGAAAACATTTTCTGCAAAACCCTTATCATTTATTCTTGTAATTCCTACACCTTTAGAACCATATAACGGTTTAAGTACAATATCTCTACCAAGTTCTTCAAAGGAACCTAAGGCATCATTCGGGTTTTCACATATTACTGTTTTTGGAGTAGGGATGCTATGTCGATCTAAGTAAATTGATGTTAAAAACTTATCACTAGCTATTTCTAGTGATTCTCGAGAGTTTATTAACTTAAGACCATATTCCTCCATCGCGTTTAGTAGATCAAGTCGAAAAAAGATCTTCTGAGTAGCAGCAGCTCCAAAACCTCTTACAAGAGCGCCATATGGATCAAGTTTTTCAAATTGTTCTTTAAATTGCTTATTATCTATTTTAACTTTTACATTTGATGGAATAAAATATTTTACTTCATATCCTCGTTTTTTAAATATGTCAGATAACACCTGAACTTCAGGATCTCTAGGATTAGGAGTTATTATCATAGAACGCATATCATTCACTCATACGAAAATTACATAATTCAATTGACACTTAATAAATAAATTTAAGTTCTTAAATATATATATGTAGAATTAAATGGATTCTAATAATAAGGAAAACGAAACGGAGAAATTAACGCGCATTCTTTCAGTCGTTCAGAATCTTTACTACAAAAAAAAAGAGCAATTGGAAGATTTAGAGCTAGAGATTTCTGATCTGCAATCAATCTTAAACCAAATAAACTCCCTAATATCAAATAAATCGTTTTCCAGCGCAGATGAGTTATATTCAAAAATACAATCTTTAGAAAAAAAACCAGTAGACGACTATTTCAAAGAAGAAATTTCAGAAGAAATATTTAAAGGAACTAACATAAAAAGAAAAATTTTCTCAAATCAAAACCAGAAAGAAGAAAATTTATTGTGCGTACTTAATCTCTACGATTTTAAACGAGTAGAAATTAAATTCATTGATCCTGAAAATAGAGCTATTCAGGAAACATCAGAAAGGTTTATTAATGTTTTTCTTAAAGGAGCTTTAATCAGAATAAAAGAAAATAATCCTAATTTAAGTATAAGTTATCGCTTTAAGAACACTGATAAAATCGAATATATTACCATTTCTAATTTAAGCTCTATCGAAGATTACGATCTAATAACCGAAAAAATACGAGAATTATTAGCTCGTGAAATGTAATACACCTACAAACTGCGGATTAGATAAAGTTTGAATAGTATGTGTTATATAAAGATATTATATCGATTCATTAAAATACAAAGAATTAATTATACAAATTTTCATATTATTTTTAATTACTAATTTGGAGCGCAAAAACAATGGCTAAGAAAAAAAAATTTTTAATGATGCCTATAATTCATTCGAAATTTAACGATAAAACCTTGGAAGATTCGCTTATTAACAAATCGAGAAATCTTTTAACAAAAAAAAAGGGAATCGCCCCTTCCTTCATCTTTCTCTCTGGAAGTTTTTTCGATGTAAAAGGATTTGTTTACACTGGACTTCGAGCGTGGAGAGGGGCAGTAAAACCTTCTAGTTCAGATATGGGAAGACGCCCCCTGCTTGAAGCTACATTCGCTTCTCTTTCAGTTTATCTAAGTTCATTGCTTGCCCTGCAAGCAGATTTTTATTTCGCGTACGACGAAATAAAAGAGATATTATTAGAAAAAAAAAGAGAAGATTTATGGGCAATCGTTTCAGAAAAACTTCCTTTTATTTCATTACCACCAAAAGAGATGTATGGAA
>SOKP01000162.1 GCA_004375715.1 Promethearchaeota archaeon
TTACTACATAACTTATAGTAGAGAGTGCTTTAGCCTTACATTCCATACTTAAAAGTTCCTCACCCATTTGCTTAAATAGTTGTTCCCCAATTCTATAAGCCTTAACAGACTTATCACGCCATTTTACATAATCTACTTTAGTTTCTGATGCTCTTACAGTTCGAATGCATATCTCACCAAATATATTATATGCTTTTGCTGCATCTAATAGCATATTTTTGTCGAAGTATGCTTTAGCAACTTGCTCATAAAACGCCGCTGCTTCTTCCCAATTATAGTTATTTTTTTCTATTTCAGCTCTATTTAATAGCTCTATTTCGTCTATTCTTACCAACCCAACTTATTAAATAATCTTAAAATAGGTTATTTTAATTTGCATTTTTTACCATAGAGATTAAATAATAATGAAATTTTTCAGTTTATAATCTTTTACAATTTTGATAACATTTTTCTATATCAATGTCATTGTGTTTTGTAAAACATCAATCATTAAATTCTAAGAGAAGAACATTCTTAAAGCTAATGCTACCAGCACAGCAGCCACGAAAAATTGTAAAAAAACTTTTGGCATTTTCTTGGAAATCTTAGCACCTATTATCGATCCAAAAATAGAACCAACAGCAATCAAAATCCCAATTAAGTAATCAATCTGACCTATTAAGCTTTTTATAATTGTGTTATAAATTGCAGTAAAAAATATTATTGAAGTTGAGATAGCTGTAGAATTGTGAATCGGAAAACTTAGAACTATGTTAAGCGATGGAGTGTTTATGATACCCCCACCAATTCCTAATAAATTTGCTGTAAATCCCGCTAAAATAAAAAGCGGAATAGCTTTCTTAAAACTGATTTTATGCTCGTTATTGTTTAAGGAGAACTCAATATGGTTAACTTCTTGTTCAGTTGGTCTATTTTTTGCTTTAGTAGCTTTATATATCATATTGCAACCCGCAATTAGTAAGGTTACTGCAAATAGAAGTTTTAATACAAAATTATCGATTTTAATAATTGAAAATAGGATAGTGGCTAAAATACTTCCTAATATTGAAAAAACACTAAAAAACAATGAAAGTTTAAAACTAGTTCTCTTCTGTCGTAAATAAGTGATAAACCCTGCTAAAGAAGAAAAAAGTATTATGAAAGTACTCGTATCTACTGCTATATTAATCGGTATCAAAAAGAGGAGCGTTATGATAGATACGAAGAAGACCCCGCCTCCAATTCCAGCAATTGCAGAAACAATACCGGATAATAGACCAAGTAAAATTAATAAGGAGACAAGATAGAAAGATAATTCCATGGGCGATAAAATGGTATATTCATCATAAATCTTTTTAATAATTAGAAAGAGAATCTTAATCAAAAAACTGAAAGAAAAATCAAGAATTAAATTATAAAAGAGTTATTAGATAGTAAATATATAATTTTAAATTCAAATAGTTATCATTTATGCCCGATTCTAACGAAGATAAGCTGGTCGTTGCTCTCGTTGCTTGTTCTAGGTGTGGAAATGCTTTTATGATAAAAAGGGGACAAAAAAAAACAGATGATTTGGTATGTGATAACTGTATTAGGTTAGAACAGCGAAAAAAGCAACTTACAGACTCAGTTAAAGAATCTCAAAAAGAAATTGAAAGTTCTATTAAGGCATATAAAAATTCATTAAGAGTTGCTAAATCTCAACAAATTAAACAAATATATTTCGATAAGATTAAGAAAACTTCAAACACATTAAATAACTCTGTCGATCTTCTTAAGAAGATAGAAGAAACTAACGACGAGAAGTATATTGAAGAGTATAAAAAGTTGTTTGAAGAATTGAAAAAAGATTATGCAGATAACTAATAAACAATACATTCCTCTTTTTTTATTATTTCATTCAGAATCATTTTTAAACAATCTAAATTTCAAATAATTTAAGTAGAAATATCATTTTGAGATTAAAATATTAAATAAAATACATTTCCAGCGAACAGAAAATGCCGTTAAAACAAATATCCTTATTTCTCCCAAATAAGCCGGGGCAACTAGCTAATTTTTTTGAATTTTTGATGAATAACAAAATATATATAAGATCTTTAACTGTTGCTGAAACAGAAGATTATGGATTGTTATTACTTCTTGTTAACCCTTTTGATAAATGCATAGCATTATTAGAGGATAATGATTATTTACATTCAGTAACGGAAGTTATCGCAGTAAAACTATCAGACAACATCACTCAATTGTATAATATAGCTAAAACTCTTGGGAATCACGATGTAAATATCGAATATATGTATACATTTGCAGAAAAGACGTCAGAAATAAGTACAATGACAGTTCTGAGGTTAGATGATAACGAAAAAGGAATAAGTGTTTTAAAAGAGCATGGTTTTGAAGTAGTGGAAGATTTCAAATAAAAAAAGAAACTAAAATTACCATTTTTAAAATTCTAATCCTAAATTTTCAATTTCCTGCGATCTAATAACACTTTTATCGCATAAGCAGCCTCCGTTGGAGTGTAAAACACGGGTGCATTCTCTTTTTTAGCAAGTTTCTTCAGTTCGTCGAAATTTTCTCCAAAAAAAACTAAAGGTACCATCGGTTTTAATCTCTTCGTTTCATTCCAAGCTCTTATCATTCCCCTAAAATGCTCGTCAGATTTCATTTCTAAGAATGGGGGAATTACCAAACATGGGACAACTATATCTATACCTGAATCTTTTAACATAGCTTTTGTTATCTCGTAAAACTGTTGCTCAGCGGCCACGCCTATCATGTCAAGTGGATTCTGAATTTTAACGAGCGAAATCAAATGGGGTTTAATCGTTTCTATAAGAGCGTCGGAAAATTCTGCTAATGTCAGCTTATACTCTTCTAACTTATCGCTAAACAAAACAGAGCTTCCACCACTATTCGTCAAAACACCTATTCTCTCACCCTTAGCGATAGGTAAAAAAGAAAACGCTTTTAAAGCGGTTATAAAATCAGTGGCATTTTCACATAACGTTGCTCCTGCTTGTTGTATAGAAGTTTTCAACATTTTATAGTTTGTTGCCATTGAACCGGTGTGACTGCTTGCGGCTTTCATTCCAGTTGAAGTTCTACCTCCTTTTAAAATGATAACTGGTTTAATAGGAACAAGTGTTTTTAGCGTTTTTAATAATCTCCTTCCTCCCTCAACAGTTTCCATATAGATACATATAATTTTTGTATTCTCATCTTCTTTGTAAAATTCAAGAATTTCATCAAATGAAACATCAATATTATTCCCGATATTCGCAAATTTAGAGCAACCGATATTTTCTCGATCCATCGCGTAAAAACTAGCACAACTAAATGAACCTGATTGACTAATCATACTAATATTCCCACTTGGAGCTGCTTGTATAAAAGAAGCGTTGAGTCCGATATCAAGATTTTGTATTCCGACGCAATTTGGTCCCATAACTCGAATTCCCGCTTTTTTACACTTTTGTGCAATTATTTCTTCAGCTTTTTTACCTTCTTGATTAATTTCCCCAAATCCAGCAGTTATTATAATTACACATTTTACACCTTTCTCAATACATTCATCAATTACGCCGTCTACTGCTTTAGCAGGAACTAAAATTATCACAAGATCGATGTCTTTATGAACATCTAATATGCTTTTATAACATTTAATTCCAAGAATTTCCTTAGTATTTTGAGTTATAAGATATAATTCGCTAGCAAGGTCTTTGTTTCGAAGGATATTTATAGTAACAGCATTTCCAAACTTTTTTGGATTAGCAGTCGCTCCGATGACTGCAATAGTTTTGGGAGAAAAAAAGAGAGAAATCACGCGTCTATTCAATCTCCTCACATATTGCATCATGAGGACAAACGTCTATGCAAACTTTGCACCCCCTACAAACAGAACTCTCGATTGAAACTTTTTTATCAGCCTCGTTAAAATTTAACGCTTGACACCCAAATTTATTAATGCATATCATACAACCTATACATTTTTCTTGATCCACCACTATGGAGGGAGGCGTTATATGTTGAACTTGAAATTGGTTAGCCTCTACTAAGGAACACAGATGTCGAGAAATGAAAACTCTAACTCCCTCGGCCTTGACTGCTTCTTCAAGCTTTTTAATTGTCTCGTTCAATTTATAAGCATCTTCAACCCAGATATTTCCGGGAGAGACGCCACAGCCTTTTACGAGATCTTCTAGGACAACGCGAATACCAGGTTCTTTATTGATAGTAATACCTGTACCCGGGTTGTCTTGAAATCCTGTCATACTAGTTGATCTGTTATCTAAAATTACAACCAACATATTATTTTTGTTAAATACCGCATTGATTAAAGCGGGAATCCCAGAATGGAAAAATGTAGAATCACCTAAAATTGCCAAGACGGGATTATCTGAACTTTGAACTTTAGCAATTCCGTTTGCTAAACCTATTGAGCCTCCCATACATACTTCGGTATCTATTCCCTCTAATGGTTTGTAGACTGCGAGAGTATAACAACCAATGTCAGATGAGTTCACAAATTTAGTATTCATCATCTTTTCTACTTGTTTAATCGCATAGAATGTGGATCGATGTCCACAGCCCGGACATAAGATGGGAAGCCTTGGAGGGATGATTAATATATTTTCAGGAACAACTACTTTCTTATAAGATAAACCAATCAACCGAGCAATATTTTCTAGATATATTTCTCCAGAGAATTCTCCATTTTGAGGAAAAATATCTTTACCATGAATCATTAACTCTTTTGAGTAGCCTTCTTCAAATGCAATTTGCTTCATGATATTTTCAAGGAAAGGTTCGAGTTCTTCAACTACTACGATTTCGTCTGAAGAAGCAAATAATTTCTTTATTAAATTTTTTGGCGGTGGATATACTAATCCAAGTTTTAAAATTGAAACTTTATCAGCAATACCATAGTAATTTAAGGAATCTAACAATTGAGAATATGGTACTCCTGCTGCAACAAATCCATATCTAATACCGTTAATTTTTTCTCCCGATAATTGTAGCGAATTAAACGGAAAAGTATCAGCAAATCTGGAGATTTCTTCTAACCTTTCTAATAATCTCAAACGCAATACTCGCGAATGAGAAGGTAAACAAACCCATCTTGAGCGATCCCAATCAAAACCGTAATCGCGATCAATTAAGTCCACATCTCCAAGAATCACATCACCTCTACCATGGTTTAATCTAGTAGTAGTACGAAACAATACTAAGGATTGATATTCTTCCGAAAAATCAAACGCGTACTTTATCATGTCTTTTGCTTCCTGTGGAGTTGAAGGCTCAAATACAGGCACAAGAGCGTGTAATCCAAAGTATCTGTTATCTTGTTCATTTTGAGAGGAGTAACAATTAGGATCATCTGCCGAGATCAAAACCATTCCACCTCTCGCTCCTGCATAACATGCTGTCATGAAGGCATCTGATGCAACATTGACTCCAACATGTTTCATAACTGCAACTGAACGTACGTTCGACATCGAACCACCGTACGCGACCTCAAAGCCTACTTTTTCATTTACACTCCATTCTAATTTGAGATGGGGATAAAACTTTTGCATTTCCGCTAAAGTTGGTAATATTTCTGATGAAGGGGTACCTGGGTAACCCGCACCAATTACAACTCCCGCTTCTAGAATTCCTCTGGCAATTGCTTCGTTCCCCAGCATTATTATTTTTTTTCCTGGATTCTCCTCAGCAAATTCTGGTCTACTCATTGGAACCACCCCTTAATTCTATTCCTTTTTCAATTCCAATTTCAAATGCTTTCTTGTTTATATCATGAAACTTTAAAGGTAGATAACTTAAGATAGCTTTCTGGAGCGTTTCTTTTTTAAGTGGTAATACTTGTAAACCAATTAGAGCTCCTAACATTGCAACATTCATCGTTCTTGGATTCCCCAAATTTGTAGCAATTTTAACGCCGTCGATAAAAAATATATGTGGCGATACATTCTTCAAAAAATCGCGAATTTCTGTTAAGTTTGGATAGTCCATTCCCATCTGGTGAATCATTGGAGGAACTATAATGTTCTCATTAATCAAAAAAACTGTTTCTGGTCCAGCATAATTAAAAATCCTAACAGCCTCACTCGCCTCAAAAGCTAAGATAGTATCAGTTTTTCCTCTTGGAATAAGTGGACCTTCTACTTCAGTGCCAAAACGAAGAAAAGACGCAACAGAACCACCTCTCTGGGCCATACCATGAGTTTCTGCTGTTCTAATTTTATATTCATCTAATAAAGCAGCATATGAGAGAATTTGTGTGGCCCGAATTACTCCTTGGCCACCTACTCCTACATTCAATAAATTATAACTTTTGATTTCCATGATTAAGTATCATCAAA
>SOKP01000236.1 GCA_004375715.1 Promethearchaeota archaeon
TGAGCAATCGAATAAAAAATCGATTGAAGATTGGAATGTTAACTATGCACTCCCTAAATTTACTATTTGCTATTGTTATTGGATTTTCCATTTCGGTAATGGAATCTGATTTCAAATATAATTTTGGGATAGTAATGATCCCATTACTTCTAATTTTTAGTCTCATTATAACTGATAAATATAATAGCGACATGAAGCGTTCTAACCGTGTTCAAGAGGAGAATTTAGTAGAAAAATCAACTAGACCAGTTATAGAATTTGAAAACAAAAAGTACGTATTTTCTTTAAATTCTTTAATAATATTAGGAGTTGGCACACCTCTTTTAGCGATAGTCATTTATATCTTCTTTGATGTTGAGGCTCAATTTTGGCTCCATGAAGTAGTTGTAAAACAAACAATTTATTTTCTTAATTTGTTTTTTGATATGGATGTATCTACTAGCTATGTACCAAGTGGAAAATATCATTTTAGTTTTAATTTTGTTGGGAATATTGATGGAGACCCGTTGAGTAGCATTTATTTTGAGACGTTCTGTACAGGTATTCAAGCTATTTGCGTATTCGCAGGAATCATCATTTGCACTCCTCACTCCCAGGACAAGCGAACTAACAAGGATATAATTTGGAGAAAAGCTAAAGCATTAATTGTATCCTCAATTATCTTTTACGTGGTTAATGTTATTCGAATGTTAATCCAGATTGAATTATATTACCTTGGATATCCCTGGGATAGCATCCATGTTTCGATCAGCGCAGCAAGCTCTTTCATAGCAGCTATTATTATTATCTTACTTCACAAATGGATCCCCGAATTCATCATTAGCATCATATACATTGGCACTTTAATTAGCAAAAAAGTCAAGCCTGTGAGAAAGCCCAAAGAATAGTAATAAAATTTTAAATATACCAACTGTTCATTTTTTCAATAACTAAAAGTGATTATCATGTTAAATTTTGAGAAAGAACAAACAGTTTCCAAAATCGGTAATGTGTCCGTGGGAGGGCAACCGGGTGAGAATCCAGTTGTAATGATTGCCACCGTTTTTTACACCAACCACGCCGCTTTACTGGACGAAAAAACCGGAAAAATAGATAAAAATCTCGTCGAACAAGAATTAACCGAATACTCCGAAATTATTGAAGAAACGGGAATGCAAGGAATAATAGACGTAGTTGGAGGGTATCCCGAAGCATTGCTAAAAGAGTGCGAATTCGTTCTAGATACTGTAGATTATCCTATCCTAGTTGATGGGTTAAACGATAGTTCTCGAATTCCTGTAATGGAAGGTTTAAAAGACATAGGATTGTTGGATAGAGCGATCTTAAACAGTATTGACGAGGCTACCAGCGAAGAAAGTTTACAAAAGTTGAAAGAAATTGGTGTGAAACATGCTGTGTTATTAACATTCGGAAATAAATACATTTTTCCTCAAAAAAAAATCGATTTTTTAAAAAACACATTAATTAAAAAAGCCCAAAGCGCTAATATAGAGAATATACTCGTCGACACTGCGGTTTTAGACCTACCTTCAATAGGGATTAATGCTGAGACAACTAGGTTAGTAAAATCAGAGTTAGGTTTGCCCACCGGATTTGCCCCCGCCAATGCAATTTATGGTTGGAATTTTGTTAAAAAATACGGTGAAAAAGCGAGATGTGGTGGCATTGCTTCTTTAATGGCTTACTGTGTCAATGCCGGGAGTGATTTTGTTTTATTTGGACCTGTCAAATTTGCAAAGTGCATTATTCCCTCAATGTCACTGATTTCTGGTATTAATTCTTATTATCGAAAACGGGTTTTAAGAAAAGAAATATCAGACCGAACTCCATTAAAACACATCTTTTAAGATTTGGTTTAAGATATATATCTCAATAGTAAATCTTGCGTGCGATTAAGAAAATCTTGAAGATGTTGATTAATTATATCTTTTTTACTTTCGTTATCAATTAAAAAGAGGATATACAACTCGTACTTTACGATTTTTACTCGCTTTAACAAGATTACGGAGTCTGAAACTCTAAAGGTTGCTTCTTCTTTCTCAGATTTTTTAAATTTATAAAATATCTTTAATAATGTCGTAAATTGTGGAGCGACAACGGCAAATACATTTAATAATTCTTCGGATTTTAGCATTTCAGTAATTTCCATTGCTTCTGGGGTGAAATGCTCAGCTAATACTAAACCTTCGCTACTCAGAAGGAGTACTAATGATGAACCTGTAAGTAAAGAAAATTCACTAAGATTATGTTCGATTAAATTCTTATTTGGGCTTAATTTTGCAATGCCAGATGAAAAGGCTCTTAAAATTGAAAAGATTTCAAACATACTCGTTACATAGATTTCAGGACTTTCGTTAGGAGATAAAATTTTTAATTTTTTCTTAAGATTTTTGATGTTGGATTGGATTTCAACAGTGTCGATAATGTCAAGATCTCCTTTCGAAAGCACATAAATTATTGGAGTTTTTTGCTCCAAATTTTTCAAGGCAGTTTTAACTTTCTTGAGATATTCTATACTTTCGGGGAACCTCTCTTCATCTCTAAGGTCGATAAAATAAAATAGCAAATCCGCTTCAAATAAGTAAATCTGAGATTTATCAAGATATCCTTCTTGATACCTCCTCTGCCCTCCAAGGTCCCAAAGAAAGATAGTTGTCCCTAGAGCTTCTATTGAGCTTACATCTGCTCCCCTTGTTGGTTTTAATCCAATTAATTTGGAGAATTTTCTATCAACAGATAGTATAAAGCTTGTTTTTCCACTATTATCAAGACCCGAGAAAATAATTTTCATTTTTCTTTGTGTTGTTATTGGTGTTGAGGGTGTTTGTTCAATGTTAATTATTTTTTCCATGAGCTTTTTAAAATCTCTTGCAACCCGTTCTTGAGGTAATAGTTCTTCAGTGATACGCTTATCAAATTCTGAAAAAAAATCAGTAATTACGTTTTTTAACCTATTTATATTATCGTATAAGAAACTCCTTTTTTTTTCATCTATTAATATGCAAAAAGCACTTGCAAGTGGTATTTCTGAAAATTTAGCATCAATGAAATGAAAATAACTAAGCGATGTTAAATGAAAATCAGGAAATGGCATGATACCAAAATGGTGGTAATTTTTCAATGCGTTAAAATCTTGTTTTAATATATTTCCATCCCCAAGTAATAGGGAGATATTTTTAATCGCAATCTGCGTGTAATCTCTTAAGGTAATCCCAAGTTTATTTGCCTCTCCATTATCTGAATTTGCTTTTTCCAGTAGGCCCTCATCAATAGGATCTGGGAACATATAAATTGGTTGAGGTCCGAGTTTATCGAAGGCAGAGAACAACATCCCTTTAATTACAGACGATTCAATTAATTTATCAATTAATTTATCCATAAGTTGGGGTTCTGGAATAGTGTTTTTTAATATTAATTAAATATCAATCTAATTATATTAAACTATATATAGATTTATTATATGCTAGATAAAATTGCTGAATATATTAGAACAAATAGAAACATCATAGAAAAAACTGAAATTAGCCCTTTTGTTCAAAGTATTAAGGGGAATTCCTATAAGAGCCCTCGAATTTTTTCTGATATTGGTCAAGACTCTGCAGCTATAAAAAACAATAACGATATGCTCACATTAATCACTACTGATCGAATAAAGACGAGTTATATTGAAAAATTCCCGTTGGGTGCGGGATTTAGCTCAATCTTAGTCGGTGTGGACGATATCTACGCGTGTGGAGGAAAGCCGTTAGCAGTAAGCATAATTATATCTTTCAAAGAAAAAACCCTTGGTCAAAAAATGATCGATGGCATTTGTAAAGGATCAAAATTGTTCAAGGTTCCAATAGTTCGTGGTCACACGAATTTAAAAGAGTTTAACGAATTAAGTTCGACTGTTATTGGGGAGATTAAGAAAGACGAGTACATTTCTGCTACTAATGCTCAAGATAAAGACGAGATTATCCTCGCTGTAGATTTTAGTGGAAAGGTTGGAAGAGCAAGTAAGCTCCATTGGGATACAGTGACTTATAAAAGCTCTGAGGACGTTTTGAACAAGAGGAAGTCGATGAATGAAATTGCTAAGCTAAAAATCGTAAACTCCGCTAAAGACATATCAAATGGTGGTATTTTCGGCACGATTTTACAGCTTATTAATTATTCTAAAGTTGGAGCAAACATTAGTGTGGACAAAATAGAGATCCCTCTGCTGTTAAGAAAAAGTAATTATACGCTAGAAACATATATCCAAATGTATTTGACAACTTCCTATATTTTGACAGCACAGCAAGAGTACCGTGAAGAAATCATTAAAATATTTAATAATCACGGTTTGACAGCAACAGTGATTGGTGAGATAGTTAGCAAGAATGTTTTGAAAATAAATGATGGAAAAGAAGAAATCAAAGTTTTAGATTTAAAAAATCATTAAATTCCTAAACAATTAAAAGCTTTAGACTCATAAGAGAACTTAGAATAATAAAACGAGTTAAACAAACATGAGTTTTAATTATAAAAGAAACTTTAAGGGAACTATTTCTATTATTGGCACGAGCGAAATCGAACCAAGAACAGAAGAGATAGCGATAGAATTAGGACGATTATTAGCTATTAATAAATACGCTGTGGCGTGTGGTGGGTTGTATGGTGTTATGGAAGCTGTTTGCAAGGGCGCTAAGCAAGAAGGTGGCTTTACTATTGGTATCATTCCTTACGAAGATAAAGGTCGAGCAAATGAGTTTATAGATGTTGTAATACCAGTCCCTTTTTCTCAGGCTCGAAATATTGTTGTAGTATTGAGTGGTGATGCTTGCGTCGCTGTAGAAGGAAAAGCCGGGACTCTTTCTGAAATGTGTTTTGCCTGGATTTATGGAAAACCTATTATTGCACTGACTGGTGAAATTAATGGGTGGTCAGCCAAAATGGCGGGAAAAAAAATCGATGACAGGAGAAGTGATACAATATATGGAGCTACTTCAGCTCAAGAAGCCGTTGACCGTTTAAACGAAATTTTTAAAACTAACCCCAATATCAAGTATAAAATGCCCACTGAATTTTAGAAGGGAATTTTTTTCGATATTAATTCCAAAAATCGTCCTTTTTTATTAAAAATGCTATTTAAGCTTAAGTTAATTTTATAAGAGTGTATATTAATATTCTACATAAGAATATAAGTTAAAACTTTTTTATCTAATACCGGTGAGATTATTTTGACAATTCAATTTTTAGATGAGAAAAAGAAAACAAAAGAATCCGTCAGCCCAAGTAAACTTCTTTTCACAGGATTGGACAATGCGGGAAAAACGACTATAATTCAAGGAATACAGCGTGAATTTTCGAAAATCGCATTTCTTAAGCCGACACGAGGTGCTCAGAGAAGAATTTTCGAATTTATGGGACGGGAAATTGCAGAATGGGACCTCGGGGGACAGATAAGTTATCGAATCTCTTATTTGAAAAATCCTGGAAAGTATTTTGACGACACCGAGATTGCGATTTATGTGATCGACATAGTCGACCGTGTAAGGCTTCCCGAAGCCATTAGTTATTTAAAAGACGTAGTTGAGCGGTTTAAAAAACTCGAAATAGCTCCACCAATATATGTGTTCCTCCATAAATACGATCCCGCACTAAGAAGAAATGCCCTAAACGAAATGAAGAATCTCGAAATAGAAATCAAGGACAAAATAAAAAGAACCGTAGATTATAAGGAAATCTTTTATTACACGACATCAATTTATGATTTGCCTAGTATAATTAAAGCAATGTCCGAAATCTTGCTTAGTTTGTATCCGAAATCAGAATTAATTGAAAAAACGATAATAGAATTTGGTAAAAAAACCTATTCTGATGGAGTTGTCTTACTCGATGATAATTCTCTTATCGTTGGAAGCTATTATAAAGACGAAGAAACTAAAAACCTGTTAACGGCTAGCACCCCTTATTTTTTGACGCTTAACGATTCGTTTATCTTTACCGAAGTTCAACCAGGACACCAACAAGAAGAGAACCACATGATTGTGCAGAGGTATGGAAAGATTTTTATCTTCAAACAGCTTACATTTAAAGAGGGATCGAGTCCTTATTACATACTTATGCTTAAACAAGATACGAATATAAATAAAGATGAGATTGAAACGTTTGCTAATCTCTTAAAGCAAATTTTATATAGTTAACTTCTACTCTTTTTAAAACCTTTTTGTCAACATTAATAAAATCGAATTTATTTATTAGTACTATATTTATTGTCAAATCTTTCTAAGAGAA
>SOKP01000156.1 GCA_004375715.1 Promethearchaeota archaeon
AATGCTACATCTCTACCACCAAAGCCTCTATTATCCGATCCTGCAATAATATATATCTTATCCGAAGAATCGATCGCTAAATCTCTTGGTGAATCATAACCACCAATACCCCAATAATGTGCCCATTGAATAATTCCTGCAGTATCAAATTTCACTAATCCCACATTCGCAGAAGGGCCTCCATGTCCCCAAGTAGATCCAATATAATAAATATAATCTGAGGAATCTACGGCAATATTACCGCCCCATTCTCCTTGAACAGTACCCCAGGAGTAATTCCATATTTGATTTCCTACATTATCAAATTTTGCTAAGAACCAGTTTGCATTTGGAACAGCTGGACCGAAACTTGACGTTGAACCTCCCATATAAACATCACCCGAAGAATCGAACGCAATTCCACTTCCAGAGTCAACATAATTACCCCCCCATGTATAATTCCACTGCAGATCGCCAGTATTGTTATATTTTAAAAGAAACGCACATGAATCTCCTGGACCGAAACTTTCAGTTAATCCAGTGATATAAATATCATCGTAAGAATCTATAGAAATAGAATAGGCTTCTTCTGCTTCGTCACCCCCCCATGTTAAGTTCCATTGTTGAAGTCCAGAAGCGTCATATTTGAGAAGTATTACATCTCTTCCACCTTTACCAAAAGCTTCAGTGAATCCCGTTAAATAATAATTACCCAATGAATCAAAAGCAATCTTAAAGCATTCATCTCTGCTCTCTCCATCCCAAGTCTTATACCATTCTTCATCACCTGTGCTATTGCGTTTAAGGATTAAGGCATTTGTAGTTATTGTATTGAAGCTATTAACCAGTCCAGTTATATAAGTATTATTTGAAGAATCTATTTTTATACCTCTACATTCTTCATAATCTGTACCTCCCCAAGTTTTATTCCACTGCTGAATTCCCGAACTATCATATTTAATTGAAACAAGATCACTACTTCCAGAACCAAAACTCTCAGTATAACCACCAATGTACATATTATTAGATGTATCTAATACTAAATCTCTTGGTATATCAGAATCAACCCCGCCCCATGTAAAATTCCAAAGCTGATTAGGAACGCCATCAAATTTCACGACAAAGATATCATAATTACCTACCCCAAAACTGTCTGTCATTCCAGTAATGTAGATATTACCTAAATTATCAAGGGCAATTCCTCTTGGTTGATCATAACCAGTACTCCCCCAAGCTGTATCCCATTGTAGCGTACCGGCACTATCATATTTAATAAGAGCTGTATCTCTACCACCAAGACCTCTAGTATCTGATGCTGCGACAATATAAATATTATCTGAAGAATCGATCGCTAAATCTGCTGGCGAATCATAACCACCAGGACCCCAATAACGTGCCCATTGAATCACTCCTGCGCTGCTGAATTTAACTAATCCCACATTAGCAGAGGGAAATCCATGACCCCATGTAGAACCAGCATAATAAATGTAATCTGAGGAATCTACAACGATTTTACCTCCCCATTCTCCTTGAACAGTACCCCAGGAGTAATTCCATATTTGATTTCCTGCATTATCAAATTTTGCTAAGAACCAGTTTGCATTTGGAACAGCTGGACCAAAACTTGATGTCGAGCCTCCCATGTATACATTACCGGAAGAATCAAATGCAATTCCATTTCCAGCGTCAACATAATCACCACCCCATGTTATAAACCATATTTGATTTCCTGCATTATCAAATTTTGCTAAAAAAGCATCAGTATCTTCTGTTTCATTAATTTTTATATCACCTGTCATATATATGTTATTTGAGCTATCTAATTCAATATAGTTTGAAGTTACAATATGGCTACCACCTATTGTCACATATTTCTCATAGAGAAAAGGATCAACCTGTGAAGTGCGAGGATTTAGCAATTCTTTAGATTCAATTTTATTATACGGAATGTAAGTTGCGAAGTTTAAGAACGAAAAACTGAATATTACGCTAGCTAAAATAATTCCCAAAATTGAGATTTGTTTTAAATTTTTCATAATCTTACCTTTAGACTATAATTTTCGTTAGATAGGATTTCGCAATTAAAAATCCTACATTTAAAACTTATTGCAGACTATTTATACTTTTCTGTATAAACAATTTTAAGATGTATATTTAGACAAAGGTGTCAAAAATATTAAATATGATTTTAAGTTCTTTTCTCATGAAAAGCTTTATTTTCTATTTAATTAAAATAATAGAAATTATAAATTTGTAAAGATAGAGGTGTGAAACAATGTCTAAAGAAGTAAAAGAAAAACTTAATTGGAGTACAAAAGGTGTATGGTATGTGATAAAACCACTGAAGAACAAAGGAGATACTTAGAACCCTTTTTTACTAATAAAATTCCTGGTGGGATGATTCTAACTAAGGTTTTAGGAATAAAATATGTGGATATTAATTTTAATCGAGAGGGAAATACTTTCCACATTACTATGCCTTACGGAGAAATGAAATTATCCTATACTCCAGGACTCGATGGAAAAAATCCTCAAAGACTTGAAAATTCTATATTCGGTTTGTATATTTCAGATTTAAAAATATGCAACACTCATTTCTGGAACTATAATGATTTTGATAGAAATTGGGATTTCAAGAATAGAAGTGGAGTTGTAGCGAATTTCGATATGAAAGGAAAATCAAGGAAGTTTTAAACCAGGAATTATTGATTTTTTAGATAAAAACTTAATTCTTTTTTTTATTTAAACCCTTGGCAGAATGAATTCACATTTTTAGGTAATACCTCGTGATTATAGCCCCCCTCTAAAAGCGCATATCTCCGCCCTTTACATAGCTCTTTGGAATATGTTTTCATTAATTGCCCTAACTCATCATAATCTTCAGGATATAAAAGATGCCCCCAGTCTTCAATTCCTTGATCGAAACCGGCTGAAGCCACAAAAATATCAATATTATTTAATTCTTCCATATAGCCCTGAACTTCTTTAATATACCCTGTTCTTCCACTAGAATCGGGATTGAGAATTTTAACTCGAAAAGTTTCTTCTTTAAAGGTTAAGATATTGATGTTACCATCACCTGTGTGCAAATCAAAATCTAGAACAAACGCTGATTTAATTTTACGCTCTGAAAACAGTTTTAGTAGGCTTATGCTTATATTATTAAAGTAGCAGAAACCCCAACACGAATCTGCTGATGCGTGATGACCTGGAGGTCGAATAACAGCGAAAGTAGGATTACCATTATAAGCTTCTTCTGCTGCTAAAATCGCCCCTCCAGCAGCGAGAGAAGCGAGCTCGAACAATAAAGAATCTCGTTTCACGTAATTGAAATGTCTTTCAGTGTGAGCTCTTAGGATGTCCTCTTTTGTAGCAGGATTTGGTTCGATAAACTCGTAATCTTCGTTTTTCGATAATAAATCGATTATACCTTCCAAACGCCCGGGAGCTGCTGCTGGATCCATAGCGTAACTTGAATTATAATATCTTTTATGAAATACAATCTTCATTACATATCTCACTTAACAAAATACATCAGTAAATATAACAAATATCAAAAAGAAAATAGGAATTATGATTTATAACTTTTATAACCTTTTACTTAATATGTCGATCATATCTTGTGTCATAGATTCAAGGTCGTACTCAGGGTTCCAGCCCCATTCTTCTCGAGCAAACGAATCGTCAATCGTCTTAGGCCAAGAATCGGCTATTGCTTGTCTAAAGTCTGGTTTATATTCGATTTTAAATTCAGGTATATGTTTCTTGATCTCCGCTGCGATCTCACCTGCAGAAAAACTTATCCCCGTTAAATTGTAAACTCGACGTTTTAATTTTGAATTATCTGCTTCTAGAAGATCGATCATACATTTGTTACAATCTGGCATGTATAGCATAGGTAATACTGTATCTTCCTTTAGGAAGCAAGTATATTGTTTATTTTTTATAGCCTCGTAGAAGATCTCCACAGCGTAGTCCGTGGTTCCGCCTCCTGGTAAGGTTTCACTGCTTATAATTCCAGGTAATCTTACGGATCTTATATCAAGATTGTATTTGTTGTAATAATATTCTGCTAAGAGTTCTCCCGCTACCTTGGTTATACCATACATAGTAGTTGGTTGCAGTACCGTAATATTAGGCGTATTTTCTCGGGGTGTCGTAGGACCAAAAGCAGCTATTGAACTAGGCCAAATGACTCTATCAATTTTATAACTCCTCGCAACTTCTAATACATTAATTAAACCGTTTAAATTTATGTCCCATGCTGTTTGAGGTATTTTTTCTCCGGTAGCTGATAAAATGGAAGCCATGTGAAAGATTGTATCGATTTCGTACTCAAAGATGATTTTGGCTATAGAATTCTTATCTAAAGCGTCTAAATAGATGACAGGTCCCGATTTTTTAATAGCATCGGGTAGTGGAGTTCTCCTACCCGTAGCTATTACATTTTCTCCACCGTATTTTTTTCGCAACGCTGGCACAAGTTCAGATCCTATCTGTCCGGCCGAACCAATTACAAGTATTTTTCTACTCATATTCATCATTTTTCATATTCATAATTCTTAGTAACTGTAATGAAATTCATAATTCACCCAATTAAAAAAGGTTTATCCATTTTTCTCCCACTCTGAACCCCTTTTATTTATTTAGGAAAAACTAATATAGGTTTCTAAATAGACTTAATTTATTAATTTACACATGATTCAAAAAAATTTAAGGTGATATGAAGATATGAAGAGAGATCCAGTTGCTTTTCTTAAGGAAGATATGACAGAATTGAGAGGCAACAATCTTGAATGGGTTATTCGATATTTAGAAGGAGGTTCTAAGCCACACTGTATTGTAAATGGAAAAGAAGTATTGATGCTTAATACAAATAATTATTTGGGACTAGCTACACATCCAAAAATTATTCAGGCAGCAATAGATGCTACTAAAAAATATGGCGCAGGAGCAGGGGCAGTTCCAGTAATTGCTGGGAGTTTTGATTTAACCCGCGAATTTCAAGAAAAATTTGCTAAATATAAAGAAGTAGAAGCGTCGCTCTTATGTCAGACGGGATTTGCCGTTAACTCGGGATTAATTCCGATGTTGGTTGGAAAGCCCGACATAGTTGTCTCAGATGAATTAAACCATGGTTCTATTATTGATGGCGTTAGGTTATCTGGTGCGAAGCGGGTTATTTATAAGCATAGAGATATTTCAGATTTAGAAAATCAATTAAAAGAAGCTGAAAAAGGTGGAGCTAGAAGAATTTGTATCATAACCGATGGCGTTTTCAGCATGGATGGAGATATGGCTCCTTTAGATAAGATTGTAGGCGTAGCAGAAGATTTTGGAGCCATGATTTTTGTTGATGACTGTCACGGAGAAGGCATTCTTGGAGAAGGTAAAGGAATCGTCGCACATTTCAATTTGCAAGGAAAAGTTCACGTGGAAGGGGGCTCAATGAGCAAAGGTTTTGGAGTTTTTGGCGGTACCGTTGCTGGTTCTAAAGACTTAATTGAATTCTGTACGAACAAAAGTAGAACATATTTGTTAAGCACAGCACATCCACCAGGAATTGTAGCAGCTAACATCGCTTCAATTGAAGTTGTTGAAAACGAGCCTCAACACTTTAAATCAGTCTGGGAACATACTAACTATTTCAAGAAAGAAGTTCAAAATATGGGATACGATACTGGTAGATCAGAAACACCAATCATTCCTTTGATTATCGGCGATCCTGGTAAAGCTCAAGAACTCGCAAGAATCCTATTCGAAGAAGAAAATATCTATGGCACACCAATAGTCTTCCCAATGGTCGCAAGAGAATTGTCAAGGATTCGAGTCCAAATGAATGCGCTATTGACAAAAGAAGATTTAAACATGGCGCTAGCTTCCATTGAAAAAGTTGGAAAAAAATTAGGTATAATTTAAAATTTCATTTTTTATCTTTTTCTTATTATTTCTTAAACATCTACTAAATCAAAGTTGAATTTTTATCAGTTTAAAAAATAAAAAAAAATGGTTATAAGTATTTTCTTATGATGACTCTTTTTGGACGAAACTTAGGATAAAGATGCCTAATGCCAATATAATGCCTACAGATATCATTGCCCAACCGTATGCTGCTTTACCTATTACATCGTAAGTTAGCATAACAGTGCCCCAAACTAATGGACCTAATGCTGAAGAGAGTTTTCCGCTTAATTTAGAAAAACCAAAAAATTCTCCAAACTTTTCTTTAGGAGCAAGTTCTATTACCATGATTCGTTGCGCTGTCCATGTTC
>SOKP01000073.1 GCA_004375715.1 Promethearchaeota archaeon
AGGTTAACAGTATCAGGTCCTTTTTTCTTATGTTGTTCATGAACTTTCATTAAAAGAAATACACCCGTTTTTTTTCTCCTTTTTCAATTATTGACTCTAATTCATCGATTTCAATGTAACCATCCGCATAAAACATAGTACTGATCGCTTCAGAACCTGTTTTTATTGGAAAAATCATTTTAACGCCATCCACATCTTGAATTTTTATTGTTTTGAATTCGTGACGACCGATCGTGCTGTATATTCTTTCTCCAACTTCGAATAGCTTAGAATAAGTTTCTTTTAAAGGATAACCAGAATTTTTTCTAAGAAAATTATCTATAAAAACATAAAAACAACTTAATGCTGAAGTTGGGTATCCCGGTAATATAAAAATTATCTTATCTCCAAACTTGGTAAATATTATTGGCTTGCCAGGTTTTATCCTTACACCATGCACCAGAATTTCTTTATCTTTGTATTGTTCTAAAACCTTAGGCCCCAAATCTCCTTCACCTTTAGAAGTTCCGCCAGAAAGAATAACAATGTCAGAATATTTCAGAGCATCATCGATAACACACTTCAATTCGTTAAAATCATCTTTTAAAATTCCAAAGAATTCCACTGATGCTCCTGTGTTTTCAATTGCTTTTTTCAAAATTATAGAATTTACATCGTAAATTTTCCCAATATCTAATTCTTTAACACTGTCACTAACAAGCTCATTTCCAGTACTTATAAGTCCTACTTTTAATTTCTTATAGACCGTCACTTCTTGAATTCCACATGAGGCTAAAATTCCGAGAGTCGCTAAATCAATTAATCGATCTTTTTTAACGATAATTTGTTCTTTTTGAATATCGTGGCCAATTTCTATTATATGCGTTCCAGGAGTTATCGCTTCTGAAATTAGAATCTGATCTTCAATTTTTTCCGTAAATTCAACCATTACTACACCATCAGCGTTTTCCGGAATGGCTGCGCCCGTAGCAACGTACGAACATTGACCCTTGGATATTTTTATATAAGGTTTTTCTCCCGCTGGAATTGTTTCGATTAGTTCAAATTCTATGAGGTTGTCTTCTTCAGCAAGAAAAGTATCTTCGGCGATAACAGCATATCCGTCCATTCTTGATTTGCGAAAATGAGGGACATCGATAGGACTTATAATGTCTCTAAACAATACCCTATTATAAGCTTCTTCAAGGGGAATGATTTCTTCTTTAATTTTTATCTTTGGTATAGCTTTTAATATCTCTTTAAATTCTTCTACTTTAATAGTTTGTAAAAATTTCATTCGAAGATATCCTAATAATGATTTTTTTTAATTTAATGAACCCAGTCTGAACTCCCATCAATAAAAACTTCTTTCTTCCAGACAGCTATTTCTTTTTTATATTTTTCAACAGCGAGTCTTAAAGCTTTAAATCCTTCTTCTCTATGAGAAGATGTGACAATAACATGAACTAATTCATCTTTTATGTCAAAAACTCCTTTAAAATGAATTATGATGACATCAACTATTCCGGGTATTTCTTTTATTTCCTTACATATTTTGTTAATGCTATTATTTGCAAGCTCTTCATAGGCATCAATTTCTAAACTACGAATTAATTTGCCCTCCTTGGAAGTATTTCTAACAATTCCTGTGAAGGTTAGAATCGAGCCAGCATCTTTAATTTTAGGATGATTTTTTAGTGAAAATATGATATTGCTTAAGTTAATTTCGTCTTTTTTATAGATACCCGATTTAACGGGAGTAAAGTTATTATTATTCACTTTAGCTAACCCCCCGCAAAAGGTAATAGAAAAGCTACTTTATCTCCATCAGTTAACCCCACATCTCCTTTATTTTTATCCGTGATCAATTTATCGTTTATGACGATAGAGATATTTCCTTTCAAATTTTTAATTTTCTCGTCCCATATTAGATTTTTAAGAGGATTATACTTGCTAAAGATCTTTGAAGTAAGGCCTTCTACAGTGTTTTCCTTTAACTCTAAAAATTCCCTATCTTTTCCTGTTATATCTTTAAAATCAGCAAAATAAAGTATTTCGACTTTCATAATTATGACATCTAATATTGTTTAATAATAGGGTTCTCTGGTATCTACAACTTGTTTAACGATTTTTTCATACATAGATAGTGAGTGATTATTCTTCAAGGCTTCTTTAACATTTGTACCTAATTCAGACCGAAACAAACAACCGAATAGATTTCCATCGCAACCAACCCTAATTTTTGTGCATCCCATACAAAATTCATGCCCGGGAGTAATTGTTTCAACTTTTGCGGAGTTTGGTAGCGTAAACACCTTTCGGTTTTGCATATTGCCCCTTACTTCTATGTTTGTAGCTTTTCTTTCAAATTCTTCTATTAAGGGCATTACATCGAAATAATACTTATCATAGAATGCATTATCTTGACTAATTGATCTTGGCACTTTATGTAATTCAATTAATTGCAGAATAAACTCATTTTCAGCGCAAAAGTTAACCAAGTCATTTATTTCTTGATCATTTATGCCTTTTAGAACTACATAATTCAATTTAATAGGAATAAGCCCTACTTTTTTTGCTTTCTGCAAACCTTTTAATACAATCTCTAAGGAATCAGAACCGTAAATCTTCTTATAAATATCAGGTTTTAGTGTTCCTAGCGACACGTTAATACGGTTTAAACCAGCATCAAAAAGGTCTTGAGCTTTTTCAAATAAATAAACACCGTTTGTTGTCATAGAGATATCTTTGTAAAGTTGCAGATCAGAAACATTTCTGATAATTTCGACTATTTCTTCTCTGAGTAAAGGCTCTCCGCCAGTAAATTTAATTTTGGTTACTTTTAATACCTGTGCTAATATCCTACAAAGTTGAGTAATTTCATCAACGCTTAGTTCCGTCGTTTTGGGAATGAACCCTTCTCTATCGCAGTAAATGCAATTATAATTACAATTAGAGGTTACTGAAAATCTAATGTGCTTTATTTCTCTATTACAATTGTCTTTCATAATATTTTCTTATGTTTTTTTTATTTTTTCATCGACTTTCATTTCAGAAATAACTGTTATCGGATACTGCCCTTTACTGTCTTTCTCATACATCTTTACCACATCCCAGATGTTTAATAATGCAATATTAGCACCCATGAGAGCCTCCATCTCTACTCCCGTTTTTGAAATACTTTTGACGGTGCATGTTACTTTAATAAGATTATCGCCTTCATGAGTAAAATCAATATCAACACTACTTATTGGAATTGGGTGACATAGTGGAATTAAATCAGGAACTTTTTTAACGGCATTAATCGCTGCAATTTTTGCAATAGTAAAAACATCCCCTTTTTTAATATTTTTATTTTTAATTCTTTCTATGGTCTCTTTCTTTAAGTAAATTTTCCCTGATGCCGTTGCTATTCTTAATATAGAATCTTTTTCAGATATATCAATCATTTTTTCACTAGGAACTTTTTTTTACACGAACTATCTTAGTGTACATAACGAGAGTTTGTATAAAAATTTTATATTTTTAAAATATTGTCAGAAATTCAACAATATCCTCGGATTTAAATAGATTAATTGTTTAGGTAAAATTTGTTTTAGATTTTTAGCATTGATTTGAGTTGTTAATTAAAATAGAGGTATTAAAAAGTTTTTTTGTGTATAAAGGCAAGAAATACTATTCAGAAGGTGAGGATTCTCTAACTTTGGATGGTATCGATAATTTACATAGAAATGAGATTGATGATATCGCGGAGATTCTTATGTTATCGAAATTATCCCATCTAAAGTGCTTGGATCTTGGCTTTAATAAAATTCTAGAAATTAACTGTCTCGATCATTATCCTTACAAAAAAAAATATTAAAATTATTTGAGTCAAATTATTCTCTAACTATTAAATATATAATACAACCGATACACCCAGATAATAATACGATTAATAACCATACAGCGGCGTTCATATCCCTTTTCTTGGCATCTTTGTATACCCATACGGCCAATCCTATAGCAATAACCCAAAAAATGATAAGAGTTATAATTATCCCGAACATTATGGGTGTTATCATTACAGTTGATTGAAAAATCATTATAATTTCCTCATTTAATATTCAATAAATATTATTCCTCAAGTTAAATTATCCCAAATTATATAAAAAAATTTTGGTCAGAATTTATAAAATTTTAACATCAGTTGCCTTGAAATTGATATAAACTTCTGTTCCATATTTAATTCCCAATTTTTGCTGAGATACTTTTGTAACGCTTACTAAAAATCTTTCTGAATTAGTTTTAATAATGACATGGATTATATTTCCAAGGTCTCGAATTTCATCGACTTTACCTTTAAATAAATTCAATGAGCTAACATTTTGAGGGGGATTTTTAGCGAGAATAATACTCTGAGGATGGATACAAACTTTCACTTTTCCTTCTTTTTTATCCGATGCAGTGATAACAAGATCATTTATTTTTATTTGATTAAGATTTGATGTTGGATCCACACGGGCGTTACCTGAAAAAATGTTTTCGTACCCTACAAAATATGCTGTGAATTCGTCTTTAGGAGATTGAAATATTACGCTTGGAGAATTAATTTGATTAATTTTCCCTTGATTTAAAACCGCTATTCTATCCGCTAACCTTATTGCTTCATATCGATCGTGAGTGCTTAGAATGATTGTTTTTTCTTTATCTTGTTTGATTTTATAAATAAAACTATCTAAAATCTTAATATTCATTGGATCTAAATTTGCTGATACCTCATCAAGTAAGTAGATTTCAGGTGTAATGATGAAATTCATCGCAATTACTACTCTCTGCATTTCTCCACCTGATAGAGTTCTAGCATTTTTGTTTTCCATACCAGAAAGCCCTACAGATTCAATCATTTCATCGACTAGATGTTTGTGTTGTTTATATTTCATTCCTCTAACTTTTAATCCATAAGCTATATTTTCAAAAACCGAAGCATCTCTTACTAAGGGTTTTTGCCTTACGAATGACAGTTTTCTTCGATATAGTGTTTTTTCTTTTCGTGATAAATTGGTTATATCTTTTCCCAAATATCTTATTTCCCCTTGCGTTGGAGATTCAAGTAATCCTAAAATTCTCAATAAAGTAGTCTTCCCACTTCCATTTGGGCCGATTATGACAAAAGTTTCTCCTTTATTGATTGAAAGGTTAATACCTGAAAGTACTGAGATTACTGTACCATCTTTTTTATAAAAATCTTTTGACAAGTTTTTAATTTCAAGCAGGCTCACTCTATTTATCACCCCCTTGTAATCGCGTTAAACCGTAATTTAAAATGAAAGCTATTGATATTAGAATGATACCTAACGCTATTGCCATCCCAAATTCACCCATACGCGTTTGCAATACAATTGAGGTAGTAAACGTTCTCGTCGCCCAGCGAATGTTTCCACCTACGATCATTACAGCCCCAACTTCAGATATTGCTTGACCAAAAGCTACGAGAAATCCCGCAATAATCGATTTTTTTGAATGTTTGATTAATTCCCACCAGAGTTGCCTCTCATTAGCTCCCAATGAAAGTACTGTTTCTTTCAAGGCGGGATCAACGCTTTCTATTGCTGCCTTTCCAGTTCCAATTATGATTGGTACCGCTAAAAGAAATTGAGCTATAATCATAGCAGTTGTTGAATAGAGTAACCCTAAGGATCCGAAGATTCCTCCAGCAGATAGTAATAAAAATACAATAAGTCCCATTACTACTGGTGGAAATCCCATAAAAGTATTTATTAAATTGCTAAGAAATCTTTTTCCCCGGAATTCTCTTAAACCAATAAAAGAGCCAATTGGTAAAGAAACTAATGCCGCAAGAAATGTAGAGGTCAGTGACACGCGAAAAGACACTTCAATTATGCCCCAGACTTCTGGATTTAAAGTAAATATTAAATAAATCGCTTCTAAAACTCCTTCTATAATTTCATTCGGCATCTTTCTTTTATTATCTATTTAGTTAAATTCTTGTTGATAACTTGTCCAAAAAGAAACTTCTTCTTCAGTAGTTGGGCAGCTATGAGTTGTATTACACATTCCAAAGGCAGCATGGAATAGTTTTTCTCCGTTTTTTGTATAAGAATTAATTAAATTTTGCCCATAGTCAGAAGTAAGAAATCCTACAAACCTCAATACACTACTATATTTAACATGTGAATGTAAGTCAGGATTTACGGGGATTACACCATAAGGATTAAGTAAATTATCCTCCCCTACAACTG
>SOKP01000182.1 GCA_004375715.1 Promethearchaeota archaeon
CAGCAAATATGTTCTGAGAATAATATTATTGTTTTTGTATTGCTGTGATAATTTTCTCAAGTTTTTCTATCATATTTTTTGAGTTTTTCCCGAACAATCTAATAATTGGTTCTTTTCCCATTGCCCCTTTATCCCATATTATATCAGGTATTTTTCCGGATCGTTCTATGCTTTCTTTAATTAACCATTGCATGGTAGAAAATTCTTCTTTTTTGATTTCGCTAGGTTGATTGTCCCTAATTATTTCTTGCAAATCTAAATCAGTGCTATTTTGAATTGCTTTTATCCAATCTGGGTTATACTTCAGATTCGTGACAAAATTAATCGATATATCAAATTCTTTAGCAGAGAGAATCAAACGAGCAGTGTGATCTGAGACTCCAAATTTGATTTCTCCAGACGCTTGAGGATATCCATCGATTATAGTTATTCTACCTTCAATTCCTGCAATATCTTCTTTAGTTGTTGCTGATTGTAGTGATCCAGATATGTTCATTCTAACTTCTGGAATTAATACGCTGAATTTCTTCGATTTCGAAATATAAGTGTAAACTTCTTTAATTTGGTTTATAACCTCAATTTTTGGCTCGGAAAGGGTTAAGTCTAGTACCTTTCCATTAATAGGTAATTCGATGAATTTTTGAAATCGAGAATCAAAGAAAGCTTCTGCTTTTTCGATTGCTAGGCTAATGGGATATCCTTTAGCAAGAAATCCTGTTATTGCAGAAGAAAAAATGCACCCCGTCCCATGTATATTTCCTTGAACTGATAGTTTTGGCTTTTCGATTATTTTAAAATCGAGAGTGCTTTTTGTTTTTTCAAAATTACTCACGCAAACAAGGTCAAATACCTTATTTTTGGTAGTTCCTGCACTTTTTATTACCACAGCTTTCTGAATTTCGGAAATTTTATGATCCACATACATTTTCCTAATTATAATCTCTGCTGCATCTTTGAGGTATCCGAAGTCATCTGAAGTAATGTTTTTAAATTCCTTATTAGCGTAGTAACTTGCTTCATCTAGATTTGGAGTTAAAACAGTTACTAAAGGAAAAAGCTCTCTTTCAATTTCAAGTTCAAGACCTTCGCTCGATAGTCTTTCACCAACACTAGATGTATTAACGGGGTCTAAGATAGCAATTAAATTATGAGTTAGAATCGTGTCTTTTATTATATCTAAGGATTTGTTATCCGGGATCATTCCTATCTTCACAAATTTGATGGGATACGAGTTCAAGATAGCATCAAGTTGCTTACTTAATTCCTCTGAGAGTGATTTATATCCATAGAAATCTGTAGCTGTTTGATATGTAATAGCGGTAATTGCAGAGAAAGGATGAACTCCAATTCTGTCAAAAGTTCTGATGTCCGCCTGAATTCCAGCACCAGAGGTAGGATCAGAACCCGCGATGGTTAAACAAAAAGGTTTCATAGTATAATATTAATAAAAATAGACGTTTATTTAACTCTTTCATACGCCCATTTTGCTTTATCATCCAAACCTAAGGCTTCATATGCCTTTCCAAGGAAGAGAAATCCTTCAGGATGGTCGTATTTTTCTTTTACTAATTTAAATAACTGATTAATTGCCAGATCATAACGCCCTCTCATGTAATTAATCTTACCTTTTAAGAAGAGAGTATTATGTTCGTTTCTATTTGAAACGTTCGAATCTTCGTGCAATTCTAACCGCGATAAAGCGTAGTCATACTCTTGTTCGTTAATTAGAATATCGATAGATTCTACAAATTTTAGAAAGGTCATTTTCGAGGCAACTTCTTCCATTTTTTTTAACTCTTCTATTTTGAGTTCGTTATCCAATGTTGCCAGCTTCTCATCTTCTATATTTTTAATAAAATCTTTGAAATTACCAATCACTACACTTGAATACGGTTCTCTACATAACGGACAATTTGAAGAATGAAGTAACCACTCCTTCAAACAATCAGTGTGAGTTGGATGCCCATTAGGGCAATCATGAGCAGAATCTACGCCTTCAATAATACCCAAATGACAAATAATACAACTAGCCATGTCAATCAGAAAACTATTTAATAAATTATAAAATTATCACTTTTAAGTATATGTTGTTTTTAATATTTCACTCTAATATATTTATATTACTCTGGAATTGATTATGTCAATAAACAAAAAACGACTTTTTAATGAACTTCTAACTAACTTTCTGCTTGTTAATGACGATGTAGAGGCTTTAATTGTATCTGATCGAGAAGGCTTTATTATAGCTGGTCAAAAAAAAGCAAACACTGATATGGAATTAGTATCAGTATTAACCGCATTAATAAATCCACTTTTAGAAAGAATACGGGAAGAATTTGCCTTCAAAAAGTTTGGATCAGCTAGTTTTGATACCGAAAAAAATCGATTACTCTTTATTTCAATAGACGAGAATATCACTCTTAGCGTAGTATTAGACACTTTAGCTTCTATTGATAAAATTAGCCCTTATGCTTATTTTCTAGCAGAAAAAACTGCTCAAATCATATTCGCAAGCGAAAGCGATTTAATTCAAGTTGGTATACCGAATTTTGAGATCGAATCTAATACTTCCGATAATACAAGTAGAATAAAAGATCAAATTTACCAATTGCGTTTAGATTCAGGAGGAATTTATAAGTTCAAATTCATAATCATGGGCGATAAAGCTGTTGGAAAATCTTCGATTGTAAGGAGATTTGTAGAAAATAAATTTTCTCTTGATTATAGGTCGACTCTTGGCTTAAATGTCCTCTCTCATTCAATACATTTCTATGGAAATGAAGTTTACTTTTCGCTTTGGGATGTAGCTGGACAAGAATATTTCAAACGATTTAGAAAGACTTACTATATAGGTGCGCAAGCCGCTTTCATCGTGTTCGATGTTTGTGAAAGAGATTCCTTCGCAAATGTGAAAGTATGGTACAAAGAACTTAAAGATTATCTCAATAAAAAAAATATACCAATAGTAATTGTAGGTAACAAAATTGATTTGTCTGACCAGAGAAAGGTTCAATATAAAGATGGAATGGCGCTAGTTGACGAACTTACACGAGAAAATACTGATAGCCATTTTTCCTATATTGAAACCAGCGCTTTAACTGGCGAAAATATTAAAGACTCATTTAGCTTAATAGCTTACCATTATATTATTAAGAGTAAAGAAAGAGAGGAACAAAAAGTAAAAGAAAATTTAATGATTCAAATTAATTCGATTTTAAACAAGAATAAGAAATTAATAATCACATTTATAACCGAAAGCCCCTTTTGGAGCCCAGGGTTGCAGATCTTAAATGAGGTTAATAGCCTATGCGATTGTGATAAAGTAATAGATGACAAAGAAAAAAGATTGTACCAATACTCCAATGGATTGTTAGTAAAGAATTTTCTTTTTGATAATATTGATGTTGCAGATTCTGATGGTGTTTTTGTTATCTTTGACGCACGAGATAAGAAGCATATCGATCCTAGATGGAAAGATGTGGTTGTGAACATTATTAGCAATTTAAAAGAAAATAAAGTCGCTCTAATTGGCGTGAGAGTATCAGATGAAACCGATTGGTCTAGTGTAATGGAAGAATTTAATATCAATGAATATTTGGAAGAAAAAATGGTCTCTCTTCTATTCTTTAAGATTGGCTTCGAGTATAGATTGGAAATATACGATCAACTTGATGTGATGTTTAGTACTATCATTAATTCATAGAACTCAGCTTCAAGATTAACTCCCAAATCTAATATTTTCAAATGACTACTTTTAAAAGCAAGTTATATTATAATTATGATAAGAATATTTTCTTCTTGATTCAATTCAAAATTGAAGGTGTATTCAGTTGTTAGTTAATAGAAAACGGCTATTCGATGAGATTCTCAACAATTTTCTGGAAAGATTTACTGATGTTGAAGCAATTATAGTTTCAGATCATGAAGGTTTCGTGATCGCTGGAGAAAAAAAAAAAAACACTGAAAGTGATTTAGAACTTGTATCAGTATTAACAACTCTGATAAATCCCGTTTTAGAAAGGATAAGAAATGAATTTGCTTTCAAGAAATTTGGAACTGCTTCGTTCGATACGGATGAGCATCGGTTATTGTTTATTACAATTGACGAAGAAAGAATTTTAAGCTTAGTTTTTAATAGTATGGCATCAGTTGAAAAAGTTGGGCCTTATACATACTTCCTTGCAGAGAAAGTTGCACAACTTCTTAATTTACAAGAGGGCGATACAATTCAATTAGCGATCCCCGATTTTGATTCTGAAACAGAAAGGCACGAAAAGCTTAAAGAATCTATATGTCAATCATCATTGGATGAATGTGCAAATTATAACTTTAAATTTGTTATCATTGGAAACCATGAAGTAGGGAAAACATCATTAATTCGACAATTTGTAGAACGCAAGTTTTCTCAAGATTATAGGGCGACCATAGGATTAAATATTTTTGCTCATAATTTTGACTTTCAGGGAAACGAGATTAATGTCCAACTCTGGGATATAGGAGCGCAGCAATATTTCAAAAGATTTCGCAAGATTTACTACAAAGGAGCGGAAGCCGCCTTCATTGTGTACGATCTTACAAACAGAGAATCGTTTGAGAAAATCAAAGATTGGTATGAAGAAATAAATCAGCTCATTGATGAAATAAATATCCCCATAGTTATCGTGGGAAATAAAGTTGATTTATCCGAGCAAAGAGTAATATCCACAGCTGAAGGAGAGGAATTCGCGAAATCTCTATCAGAAACGGGTATATCTTACATAGAAACCAGTGCTCTTTCGGGAGAAAATGTGATCAACGCTTTTGAATTAATTGCTTATCACTACATCATTAAAACCAAGAAAAAAGAAAAAGATGTAATTCGAGAAGATTTAGTAGAAGCCATTCTTTCAACCTTAAAAGAACTAGTTATCTTAGAATTAACATTCATCTCTGAAAACATGAGTTGGGATCCGGGCTTCCAAACAATATTGAACTTAGAAAGCCTTGGTGAATATTCAAAGTTAAAGGATAGCATTAAAGAAAAATTATATCCTTATAAGAACGGTCTAATTTTAAGTAGCTTTGCCTACGACGATTTTAATCTATCTAATTCGGATGGTGTATTCTGCATATTCGATGCTCGCGATAGGGAACACATTGATTCTAAATGGAAAGATATACTTATCAGCATAATTAGAAAAGTGAGAAAGAAACGCGCTGTAATTGTAGGTATTCGAGTATCTGACGACAAAAACTGGTCTCAGTTAATGGAAGAATTTTTAATCGATGAGGATTTAGAAGAGAAGGTTGTGTCGGTTCTATTCCTAAAAATTGGTCCAGATTATAGAGAAAAAATATACGAACACCTGAAACTTATGCTGGATGTTATTGTTACCACGAGAAAATTAAAATAATCGACATTTACGCTTTTAGCTTATTCTCAAGTTTACTAGAAATTAGATCACCCATTTCTATGGTTGTAAGAGTTTTTAAGCTATCGCTTTTAATATCAGCAGTCCTTCCCTCTAATAGAGCCTCTTCAACTGCGACATCAATTTCATTTCCTATTTCAGACGAGTTAAACGATTCTTCGAACATTAATTTTACGCTTAAAATCGTGCCTATAGGATTAGCAATTCCTTTTCCTGCAATATCGGGGGCCGAGCCGTGAATTGGTTCGTACATTGACACTTTTCCGGGATGAATATTTCCACTTGAGCCCATTCCTAAACTTCCTATAAGGAAAGCGCCTTCGTCGCTAATAATATCACCAAACATATTACCTGTGACTACCGTTTGAAATCTATGAGGCGCTCTTATTAGCCACTGGGTAAATGCGTCTATGTATATATCTTCTGTTTCTATATTTGAATAGTCTCCACTCATTTCGTGAAAGATTTTTCTCCAAAGTTTACTTGTGTTCAAAACATTAGCCTTATCAACGGAGGTAACAATTGTATGATGATTTTTTTTTGCAAATTCAAACGCATATTTAATAATTCGCTCACAGCCGTATCTGGTGTAACGCATGAGGTTCTCTGCAGAGTCTTCTCCCAATTTACCTACGTTCTTATAGAGCCCTTCGGTATTTTCCCTCACAAAAGTTATGTCAATACCCTTTCCTATAAATTCGCTTTTTAAAGGACATTTCTCGCGAAGTACATTATATAATTTAACTGGTCTCAAATTAATATATAAATCTAAACCTTGCCGAATTTTCATAATAGCACTTTCTGCTACACCAGGGGGCAAATCAGGCAAACCAACAGCGCCAAACAATAGTGCATCAGATTTTTTAATTGTATCAAACGATTTCTCAGGAAGGTTGGTACCAAATACTTTCCAAACTTCGCCTCCTGCTGGAGCGTCATTAAATTCAAAATCATAGTCTGTGAACTCTGAAACGATCTTGAGAATTTTAATTCCTTCGTTCACAACTTCAGGACCGCAACCATCGCCACGAGTGATTGCTATTATTTTCTTCATACTAATTACCTATTACATTTTTAGAAATTTACTTACTATTTATAATAGAAGATTTAAATACTATTCTTAATTCTTTTTGTGTAAACTTACATTCGTGGTTAGTAAAAATGTCACAAGCTGATAGTTATTTTAATGTATTTTTTACAATTACTATTTTTATCATCTTTACTGGAGTATTATTAATAACTCTAATTGCTCCAATGAATGTCTTACCAGGAAGCTTTGTATTTCCTAAATATGTCCAAGTTTGTGAGCTAAGTTGTTATTGGGTTGAAATTCCCTTTAACAGCCTCTGGGGTGGACTTATTAACGGTGCAGTTTATGGTGTATTAGGCGCGATGGGCTATTTAGGTATTCGTTGGATTGGAAGAAAGATAAAGTAATGAACAAATTAAACGTTGATTAATTCTCTTTTTTTTTGGTAAGAAATTAGACTACTATTTCTAATAAAATTAGGGAAGAAAAAAAAGTAATTTAATTAATGATTGGTTATGCAAATGGAAAGAATAAAACTTCGATCTTTTTATACAATCAAATTCAGGCTTAAAATAGAAATAATTGGGAACGAGAGAAATAGAAATAATCATTAGATGCGGAAAGATTTAAATATTGATATTTGAAATATGTTTTTCAATAAATAAAGCTTTATTCTATTATCAGATTTTTCTTATTCGGAGAAAGATAATATGAATAACAACATTTTAAAAAGTTGGTATAAGAATTTATCAAACTAAATTAATCCTAGTACACATTTCCAAATCAAAAAAAATCTCTGATCTAAAAGCTCAGCAGTATGCTTATCGCCTTTCTTCTCTCACATCGCAATTTTGTCGATCGGACGAAATTATTAACCGAAACATATCCTATCGAAAAATTTCAGCAACTTTTAAATATTTGAATAAAGATATATAATATAATAAAGTTCAAAGTAAAACATAGGAACTTTATAAAAAATATTACTAAATTAAAAGTGGAGGAATGAAACAATGGCTAAAAAAGTATTTGCCTGGTCCCCAGTTAGAAAGTTAATGAAAGATAACGGCGCTGAAATGGTAGCTCGTGAAGCAGTCGATGCATTAATCGATTATCTTGAAAAAGCTGCCCGAGGAGTAACAAATAAAGCTCTTGAAATGACTCGACACGCCCAAAGGAAGAAGCTGACTGCAGGAGACATGGACTTGGCAATGAAATTGATGTAATTATTTTTATAGTTTCTCAAAATTTTTTTTATTTTTTTTTCACTTTTTATTTGCTGTAATTCCCATTTTAGGTATAATTATACTCTTTCTTATTGTTAGTTTTGGATACACTCGGGGTCTAATTTATATAAATGGAATTAATAAGCAAATTGAATCTGAAAATAGGGCTACTGTTCTTAGCACGATTAACATGTTTGGAAGCATATCAATGGCGATTTTGTATCCATTTATTGGACTTATTGTCGAATGGAACCTTTTAGTTATGTTTATAATAATTGGAATTGTGATTTTAATGCCTGCAGCGTTTAGTAGAGTAAAAAGTGAATATCTTTAGTTATTTATGTATTTTGTACTAATAGTAATCTCAGTGAGCAAGATATCGAAATATAGATTTAAATTGAAGATCAACTCAATTTAAAGCCTCTAATTGATAAATAGAAAAATTTTAATGCCATTTTTCGTTAATTTCTTATAACCAGATTGAACGAAAGTTAACAAATAGTAGGTTATCAAAAATGACTGATGTCAAAGAAAATAAGGAAGATGAGATGGAAGTTTTTCCTTTCATTGAGGGAGAAACTATTGATTTAGTTGCGGGCAATTCTAAATGGGTACCATTAGTATGCAAGTGGCAAAACGATCCAAGAGTACGAAAGTATGCAAGAAACATGTGGCCAAGGAGTTTGGATGATGTAAAAAAAAGGTTTGAGACTGTTCCAGATGGACATGGACATATAAGAGATCACGTAGGATTTATCATTTATCACAAACGTGATAAGCGTCCAATAGGAGAAATCGGATTAAACCGCATTGATTGGGTAAATCGTCATGCTAATATCTTCGCACAGATTGGTGAAACAGAATATTGGGGGAAGGGCATAGTAGGTGAAGCTGCTCAATTAGTGCTCAAGTACGCATTTACAGAGTTAAACTTACACAAAGTAAAAGCTGGGGTATTTACACCAAATGAAAGATCTCTCCGTGCAGCTGAGAAGCTGGGATTAAACAAAGAAGCGGTAGTAAAAGAAGCGATTTATGTTGGCGGAAAATACCACGATATACATAAATGGGGCTTAACAAAAAAAGAATGGTTAGAAGGACGAAAATAAAATTAAGTTGAAGGATATTATATGGATTGATTAAAAATGGCAGAAGAACAAAAAAGTAAAGAAGATAAGGAAGAAAAAAATGATGTATTTCCTTTTATAGAAGGAAAGACCATCGATTTAGTTGCGGGAAATTCTAAATGGGCAAATTTGTATTGTAGTTGGATTAATAATCCAAAAGTTCGCCGTTATTCTCGAAATATGTGGCCACAGACTCTTGAAGATGTAAAAAAAAGATTCGAACCTTCACCGGACAGACGTATTCGGGATAAAGCAAATTTTATGATTTATCATAAGCAAGAAAAACGACCAATTGGTATTGTAGGGTTAGATGAAATCAATTGGGTTAGTAGAAATGCTAATCTTTTTGCTCTAATCGGGGAGCCCGAACATTGGGGAAAGGGTATAGCTGTTGAAGCTTGTGCGCTAGTGATTCAGTACGGTTTTACCGAATTAAATTTGAACAAAATCGAGGCAGGAATATTTAGTCCAAATAAAAGATCCCTTCGCGCTGCTGAGAAATTGGGATTTAAAAAAGAAGCAATTATAAAAGAAGAAATTTTCGTTGATGGAAAATATCACGATAATCATCGATTTTCGCTTTTTAATAGAGATTGGTTACAACTAGAGAACGAAAAACAGTCTAAATAAAGAAAAAAAAAAAATAAATTTTTAAATTTATATTAACCTCCCGCCAAAGGGGGGAAAATTGCTACAATATCACCATCTTTAATTTGTGTATCTCTCTTTTTGTGTGGGGAACCATTAATTAGAATTATCAATTTAGTTTCTTTTGAAATTGCAAACATATCTAATACTGTACTTACGGTACTTCCTGTTAGCAATGTCACAATTTTCTTCGGTGGAGCAAAGTCTCGTAAATTAGCGAAAAATTTGATAGTTGCTGTGATGTTCTTTTTATTATTCATCTTCATTTCGTTCAAAATACCATTTGTATAATAGAGACATATTCTTAGGAAACAGTCCGACTCTATCGCCGTCCTTTACTTTTTTATTATATCCCGAATATGTCCCATTCACAAATAGGTGGTAGGTTTCCTCTTTTTCAATTGAAAATTTATTTAATATGTCAGCGATAGTATCGATTCCATTACTTTCAATTTGCAAATTTAATGGTAAAGCGTCTGAAATGTTGTAGCCTTCAATTTTTTTCCGTAAATCTCCAAAAATTTTCACTAAGATAGTCATTTTTAAAAGTTATGTACCCCAAACTTTGTCCAATTCCTCGTCTGACACATTAAATACTTCATTGTGTGGTGGTAATGGCTCCTTTAAGAAAAACTCTGGCAATCTATCATCTTTTTCCGTAAAACCCGCTGCCTTATTAAATGCTCTTTCAGTGTCTATAATCTGTTGTCCGTAACCTGCAACATCATTGACGGTAAGGCTTGCCCCTAATACACCATTAAGCGTATCAACAACGCCTTCTAATCCTTCAGGAATATCTAATATAGCAAAAGCTATGAAAAGACAATATCCCGCAGCATCAATGGCTGCAGTTGCGAGTTGTAAATTGCGTGATAAATCGGATTTATTTGTATCTTTAGGATCTGCTGTTCCACCGACCCCCATGATTTCAGTAGCGATGGCATATCCTGCTGTGTGATCTGCACCTTGAGGAGTTGTAGCGTAAGTTACACCGATTCCTTTTATTGCTCGAGGATCGTATGCAGGTAAGCCTTGACCTTTTACAACGGGGACTCTGGTCACACCAAATGCTTGTGCCGTAAAAGCTGTACCGTTAGCCAAAATTCTCCCAGTTGGAGTTTTATTCTTAATTTCATTTAACATCTTTAAAGCACCTTTTCCGTCTCCAAATTCAAGTAAGCCACCCTCCATTGCTACCCCAAGTAAATCTCCTGCTTCTATTGTGTCTAAACCTAAATCGTTGCACGTTCTATTTAATTCTCCAATAACATCTAAATCGTAAATACTGCAATTTGGACCTAAAGCCCATACGCTTTCGAACTCTAAAACGCCAACAGGATCTTTTCCGCCTGGTTTTGTCCACACTTCAGAACATTGGATAACACATCCTGGACTACAGAAATGAGGTCGAACACCCCCTCGCTTCTTTATTTCCTCAGCCTTTACCTCTCCAGATACTTTTTCAGATCGATCATCTTGACCAGATGAAAAATTACGCTGTGGTAAACCCCCTGCTTCGTTTATAATGTTGACTAATACGCATGTACCATATGAATTAAGCGCTCCACCTGGTTTTGTTACGTCGTGGCTGGTTAAAGCGTTCGTTAATTTTTTGACGCCCATATTAAAAGCTTCTTCGTTTAGGATTTCTACTCCTGGCGCTCCAGTTTCATCTACTACAATGAATTTCAACCCTTTTGAGGCCATAACAGCACCAAGTCCACCTCGTCCTGCGTATCTACTTGGTAGTCCTTCAGGATCGTTAAAACAGATTCCAGAAGCAGCTCCCCTTATTTCAGCTGCAATACCAACACCGCTAATACTTACCTTATCACCAAATTCCTTATATAATTCCTTATAAACGTCATAGAGTCCTTTATTTGACCACTTATTTGCTTTTATAAATTCAGTGCCATCATTTGTAACTTTCAGGAGATAATAATCATCCTCTTCATGCTTACCTTCGACTACAATCGCGGCGATTCTCATTCTTCCTAATTTTTGAGCAAAAGTTGTGCCTGCATTTGCCTCTTTAATCCCTCCTGTTAATGGAGATTTTCCACCAACAGATATTCGCCCAGATGTTGGAGCTTTTGTTCCTGTAACCAATCCGGGGGCAAATACGAGCTTATTACTCGCTCCCAATGGGTGACAAAGTGGATCGACTTCTTTCGCTACAATTGTGGAGGTAAGAGCTCGTCCACCTAAAGCTGCAAAGTCTGCGGGAAAATTCTCAAAATTAGCTTCAAGCTTTGTCATATCTACTCTTAAAATTCTTTTTGCCATGATATTTCACCTCTATTTTTAGGCATTTAATATATGTGATAGATGGCTATTTAAATCTACATTATGTCTGGTCGTACTAGACGAAAGACAAACCATACGAAATCCTTATTTATTTGGTTAGAAAATGCGGAGATATAAAAAAGCAGGCCCGAGGGGATGTGTTCAAGAAACGCGAATTACGTATCTCATTGAACCCCCGACCTTCTGCTTTCTCCATACAATTTATGTAGGAGGCAGCCGCGATATCCATGCTTCGCCACGGGCCTATTTTTAAAATAATGAGTGTTATGATCTAAAAATAACTATAAAATAAAAAAGTAGAGATAATAGTGTGATCTTTTTAACCGTAAAAGGATAGATAAATCAAAAGGTTTTAATTTTTAAGGTTAATTTTACATATTATAATAGATTATTTTGAAATATTTTTTTCTTAGAGCTAATTAACATGGATAAGAGAAGTTATCAACAAGGTAGACCAGCCAGACCTATAGATTATTTAAAAAATTCGATAGATAAAGTCATATTGATAAAAGTCAAGAGAAATCGTCTCTTCAGAGCAATATTACGCTCGTTTGACGAACATCTAAATCTTTACATTGAAGACGCATCACAACTTTTCGAATATGTGGATGAAGATGGAAATATTAAAGAAGAACATGAATCTCTTGGCAATATTGTGTTACGTGGTGACAATGTAATATTTTTAAATTTGTCAAAATAGCCAGTTAGTAAGTTTGGTTAAACTAAATAGCTAGTTAGGTTAATAACATTCAAATCCTTGTTCCCTCGGTTTTCGCAGTGTAATTAAAAATCTTAAATGATCTTTACTTTCATTTAGATTAGGTAAAAAACATATAAAAGTTAAAGTCTTTTTCAATAAGTAAGATACCTAATATTTATTTTGATTGATTTAGTTATTTAAAAAGAGATCCTAATAAGTGATTGAACCAGAATATCTCAAACATCGAAATTCATTGGTAATCAGCCCCAATTTAGGTCATCCTCTATATATTGGTATAGATAGCAAATTAAAGCAGAGAGAATTTGAAGCCAAACTTTTATTTGTGAGTAATATTACGAATTCAACTAATTTTGAAGGTTTTTTAAGAAAGAACCTAAAACTCGTTCCAATTCTCGAATACAAGTGGAAGCTAACGAAATTACTTGAAAAAAAAAAAAAAAAGGGGATATGGGACAAATTAAAACGATTTTTTGCCAGGGGAAGGAAAAGCAGACAGAAAACGCAAGTAATCAAGGAATTCACCGACTCAAAGGGTGATACGTTTGATATTGTCCAAAGGGAGAGGATAGAAAAGCTTAAGCCGCGGGCTTTTCGGGGTGATATAATAGACTGCATAGTTTTAAATGTTCAAAATGCGTATGAATGTGAGATCGATAATCCCAAATATGACGATTATCTTAGTCCTCAAAATTATTTAGTCAAGCATGAAATTTTTGGGAGCTTAAATAAATTCTACTCAGCAACAATTTCTTTTGGCCTGACAGATGAGGTTATAGAATTTTTAAACAGTTTTAACTTCGTAATGTTTGATATTCTCCAGGAAAATCCGAATAAAGGTGATCGAATTAATTATCACTCGATTGTAATTTCAAAAAACGATTGGACCAATTTCAAATTTTTACATGTTACAGATTTACATTTAGCTGAAAGAAACGATCGAATCTATGAGATTGTTAAAAAATGGCAAAAATCAATTAGAACATCCGAAGTTGGCGAGTTGGTAGCTCAAAGCGTTAAAGCAGTCTCTTATTTTCAGAGGTTGTTAATGAAAAGAACTGAGGAAAAAGTTGAAATCACCAAACCGCTGCGCAAACGATTTATCAACCCCAATAATAATTTTAGAAATTTTATTAAGCTTGCAAACAAGCAAGTAATACAAAATGACTTAGATTTTATAGTATTGACAGGAGATTTGATTGATTTTTCAATCCTTTCCAAGATTAACAAGGAAAGAAGAAAAAGTCTAGATTTTAAATACGAATATAGTAATTGGCGGATTTTTAAAGAGATAGTGCTAAATAAGGCGCAAGAAAAAAGAAGGGGGATGGCATCTGGAGAAGAATTGTTATGTCCCATTTTTACAATCCCGGGAAACCATGATTTTCGTCCATATCATTACGATCTTCGTTGGGGGAACTTATACAAAAAGATAGGATTGACCGCAACTGAAGCAATTGCATTAAACGAGGAGTTAATGGCAAATCCTATTAGCTCTATTACGAAGAACTTCAGGGCTTTAAAAGCCTATCTAATAGAAATCAATTCGTCATTAGATTTTTCTCTCAAACTTGGAGAGAATATTTTCGTTTTTCTAAATTCCGGTTCCGATTCTTTTAAAAATATTATCGATTTTGTTAGTGGACACCCCTCCGTAACTGGAGTTACTAACAAACAAATAAGGTATTTAGAGGACTTAATAAATAAAACCATTAAACCTGGATACAATACATTTCTTATGGTTCATGGACCTCCAATTAATCCCAAAAAAACAATGAAAAAAACATTTTCTCTTTCAAAACCTTCAAAAGATAAAATGCCTTCTCTCGAAGAGTTTAAAGAATCTATAATGGAAAAATTGGGGAAGCGTCCTTCCGCAATTCGAATTAATGATAAGTTTGACTTAAAATTTGGAACAATCTCTTCCAATTGGGCAAAAATCATTAAATTCTGCCTCGAATATTGTGTTCTTACTCTTTCAGGGCATACTCATCAATTAAGAGAATTTAGGTTGAGTAATCCCAGACAGAAATCTATTAATCCTATGACTACAAATCCAGTTAAACTAGAAAAATTAGATACCCCTGCAGCTGTTTACTACGATTATTATTCTGATAGACTAAAAAATCAAGATGAAGTGGAAACCAACGCTCCTTATGTCGTTCAAACCCCTGCTCTAGGATTTGGGAGTTATTTCAAACCTGGTTTAACCGGGGCTTATCGAGAGATCATAATTGAAAAAGGAAAATTAAGTTCTTTTCAAGTTAAGTATGTGAAACAATAATAAACTATAGTTTTAATAATTTAATCGTTTAAATGTATAGGTCTTCCTTTTTTATGAATAGCCATGCCATATACATCTTCCATCCCTTCTAAAACCATCTCTGAAATTGTTGGATGGCTATGTATTGTAGTAGAAACATCGTGAACGGTTAATCCATGCTGCATGGCTAAAGAAATTTCAGATATTAATTCGGGCGCTTCAGCACCAATACACGATGCACCTAGTATTTTGTTAGTTTTTTTATCAGCGATAATTAGTATGAATCCATCCTCTTCTCCTATGCATTTCGCCTTACCTAACGACTCATATGGGAATCTTCCTATAAGTAAATCATATCCCGCATTTTTTGCATTTTTTCTCCTTAGTCCTACTGATCCAATGTTTGGGCTTGTGAAAATAGTCGCGGGAATTATTCGGTAATTAGTAACTTTTTCTTTAACTTGGAACTCGTCTAGACTTGCTAACGCATTTGCCACAGCAACATCACCTTCATGCCTAGCAACATGAGCAAGCATTAATCCACCTGTAACATCGCCGATTGCAAATATTCCTTTTACAGAAGTTTCTAACGATTTAGAATCTACTTGAATTGCTCCTCGCGGGGCTTCTATTTTTAAATCCTCTAATCCTAGATTTCTAGATTCTTTTGCTCGACCAATCGTAACCAGACAGTAATCCGCTTCGATATATGATTTTTCAGTCGTTTCTATCTGTTCTTTTGGAACATCAGCTGAAATTATTGTTGCTTTCACGCCTGATCCTGTGTTTACGATTGATAACACATTTTGTGAAACGAGTATTTCGATACCAAGATTACTAAACTTCTTTTGTATTTCTTTCACTACCATAGGCTCTTCAGTTGCAAGTGGAGAGGGAAGATATTCAAGCATCGTAACTTTGCTTCCAAAACTAGCAAATATATTAGCAAACTCAACCCCCGCTACTCCGGCTCCAATAATTAGCAATTTTTTTGGCAAGATTTTAAAGTCAGGCTGTAAGACATCGTCTGTAGTTAATATCCTATCGTGGTCAATATTAAACACAGGAATTAGCACTGGAGTTGAACCTGTAGCAATTATCACCCTTTTAGCTTTAATTTTTCTAATACCGTCCCCTTCAATCGAGATTTCAAATCCATTATTTGCGTTTCCGTTTAAAATCTTACCATGTCCCATATAAACATCGTTTTTCCATGCTTTTTCTAATGTCGCAATTCCATCCGTTAATTCTTTAACAACTCTATTTTTGCGAATAACGGCTTTACTGAAATCTAACTTAAAATCACCGAGGATTCCGTGATCTTCTCCATTTTCCATAAGTTTTTGGATAAACTCTGCAGATGCGTAGAGCGCTTTTGCTGGTATGCAACCCAAATTTAAGCACGTACCTCCTAACTTATTTTTTTCAATCAAGGCAACTTTAGCGCCAAATTGAGCTGCTCTGATTGCGGAATGGTATCCTCCTGGTCCCGAGCCAATTACTGCAATATCATACACTTCTGAGTCTGTCATTTTCTTTCGGTATCTTCAATTGTAATATAAATACTTATCTAATTGAGATAGATTATACATACAATATTAATTTTAATTTAATTAAATATCTCGAGAAGTATAATTAATTTTTTTCTTGAATATTGTTGATGTAGATGTATATACAAAATTATTCGCAATTAATTTCAGAGAGCCTAAATAGAAATGCTTTAGAGTTAAGAAAAAGAGGGCTAAAATCATTAGAAATTGCACTCAGTTCAGTTGAGCCTAGGACATTAATTAGGCATGCTATAACGATTTCCGATGAAATCCTCATGATCGAGGAGGATAAATACGATCTTAAGAAATTTGAGAGAATTTTAATCATTGGGGGTGGAAAGGCAACCGCTCAAATGGCTATTGCATTAGAGGAATTACTAAAAACAAACTCTAAAATTGAATTCAAGGGATTTTTGAACATACCTGAGGATCAAGAAAGTAAATTTCTTAACTCCACAAAGAACATAAAAATGAATTTAGCATCTCATCCTATACCAAATGAAGCTGGGTTAAACGGTGTTAATAGGATGTTAGAACTTGTTGAAGGGACTAGTAAAAAAGACTTAATCATTTGCCTATTTTCTGGAGGTGGTTCTGCCTTACTCCTACTTCCAAAAAAAGATATAACCCTGACAGACATTCAAAAAGTTAACTCGTTACTATTAGCCTCGGGCGCGTCAATTCACGAAATTAACACCATCCGAAAACATCTATCTGACTTTAAGGGAGGTAACCTCGCAAAAAGAATCTATGAGTGTAGTAAGGCAACTACAATAACAATTATGATTTCTGATGTTATAGGGAATAAATTAGATTCAATTGCATCTGGTCCTACCGTTCCTGACTTAACATCCTTCAACGACGCGTATAAAGTTTTATTGAAGTACAATTTGCTTGATAGGATTTCTATGCCTGTTAAAAAGGTTATAATGGATGGAGTAAAAAATCCGGACTTAGAAAACCCATCGAAGAACGATCCCATTTTCGAAAATGTCCATACATATCTAATAGGAAGCATTGAAATAAGCGTGGAAGAGGTGTCTAATTATCTAAAGAAACACAAATTTGAGATTGATTATTTTTCAGCCGAAATTTCGGGAGAAGCAGCAGACTTTGGAAAACGACTTTTCTATTTGATAACAGAAAAACTTAAAGAATACCCGAAAGAGCCTGAAAAATCCAGGATAGCAATGATCGGAACTGGAGAACTTACTGTAACATTACGAGGGAAAGGAATTGGTGGAAGGAACCAAGAAATGCTTTTAAATTTCCTCAATACTATAAAAAGCGAAAAAATTGATTATAAGTTCTTCGTTTTAGGGTGTAATCTTGATGGGATTGAAGGAAATAGTAAGGCAATGGGTGCAATCGTTGATAATAGTTTATTAATGGAAACTATTAAGAATAATGTTAGCATCAATGGTTATTTAAGCAGCAATAACTCTAATGCTTTTTTTAACCTAATAAATGGAGAAATTATCACAGGTCCAACCGGTATAAATGTAAACGACTTAATATTGATCCTAGTCGAGTTTAACATTTAATGTCTATTGTAGCACAATAAGAGTTTTATACGATAATTAATATGAAGATAGTGATGAATATAGACTCCAACTTTATTATAATATGCCCCGCTTGCGGCTATTCCTTCAAAAAACCTGATATGGTAGCAAAGAAAAAGAGATTAACTTGTCCTATGTGTAGATATATTTTTAAAAACCCTAACGAAATGCCTTCTAAGTTTGACGATTTTACTATCTAACACTATCACGAAAAAAAAGTTGAACCAAGTAATATTTTTTTAGATCTAAGATTTAGTTGATAAATCTTTTTTAACTATAACGATTACATAATTATTAATCCATACATAGATAGTTATGGAATATTTACGAAAATGTATAAAATGGTAAACTAACATGGCACGTAAGAAGAAAGATAAAGTACCTAGTAGGCCAAGAGAACCTAAACAAAGTTATGGTTGGGCTGCAGAAGAAGCTGCTGAAGAAAAATTAGCTGAAGGTCTAAAGAGATCCGATCTAGACTCAGGTAAAGTTGTGCTAATCGATAGAGATATTTCTACCCCCGTAATCGAGACATATGATGCAAATACTGGTGAATTAGAAGGATCAATTTTACTTAAAGATGGCAATAGAGAAGGAGTAACGGGACTAGTGAGAATTATTGAAAATGTTGATGTGGAGTTAGATCACGACTCTAACATAGAATCTATTAACTTTAAAGGCAAGTTAAGCGTGGAAAATCAATCAAAGAAAGACAGATTATGGGATATTGATCTTTCCCTCAAAAATATTGAAAGTACTAGTTTAAAATCAAAAGATATTAAAATCAGAGAGCTCGGAACAGATAAAGATACAAATGCTTATACTGAAGATTTTGTTATCAAGGAAGAAATCAAAAATTTGCTTCTCGTTCAAGAATATGTTAACACACTTCCTGATGCCGATAATGTTCTAAATCTAAGGGACATTGAAACTAACTTACTCAAAGCGAAAGATAAAACTAGTAAAGCAGGCGCTAAAGTAAAAGAACGAGTAGCTCCTGTTAGGGAAGAGGAAGAAGAGGAAGAAGAAGAAGAGGAAGAAGAAGAAGAGGATGATGAAACTTTAGAAGATGGAGGAACTGACGCAGACGGATTTTCTCTACAAGCTTTTGGTATTTCAATTGATAAAGAAAATACGGTTACATTTGCTATTGCTATGAGAAATTTATTCGCAAAAGCAATTAAAAATGTTAAAGTCGTGAAAAATATTCCTGGGGATTTTAGCAATCCAGTTATAAGAGACACAACAGAAGGACGAGCAGAGGTTGAAGGTAATAAGATTATCTGGAACATTGAGAAATTGATGCCTCAAACAACCGTTCTCATGAAATTTACCTGCAGTATCTTAGTAACAGACATTACCAAGAGGAAAACAGGTACAATCGATGTAACATATGAAGCATCATCTTCCTTTGCAGAAGGTTTGGATATCGATAAATACGACGCTTATACTAGAAACAAATTTTATGTTGATACAGTAGAACGCGATGAAGAACCTGGCGTTTGGGATTGTAAGCTCGTTTTCGAAAACCCTTCAGAATTTATAATTCAATTGTTCAATGCAGATGTTTATTCTCCAGAAGATGAATCTATTAAATATGTCGACATTGACCCAAAAGATGTCCCTTATTTACCAGCTGGCGCTCAATGGCATTCTAAAAAGTGGAAATTTGAATCTGAAGAATATCCTGCTTTTAGGAAGAAGCTTGAATTTCGGGTTATGCCTGATTTCCAAACAATCGTCAAAGGAACTGTTTCCATTGCTGATGTTATATTAGAAATCGCAAGTATAGCAGGTGATATGTCTTACGATATAGAACAAGTTCCTACCTACAAAGAAAAAGATGTTATTGCAACATTGAAGATGGTCAATAATGGATCAGCCCCATTAAACGAAATCACCATTGTTCAGCAATATTTCAACGACGAATATCAACCACCTAAAGCTGATGAGATAAAAGTATTATGGGACCGAAATGAAATTGATCTTGATTCGGGATCTGTCAATTTTGATGGAAATATTTTTAAAATTTCACTAAAGGATCTCAGAAACTCGAGTAGTGGTTTATTTATACCAGAATCATCTTTAGAGATTCAATACCCTATTCATTGTATAAATCCCCCTCAAGAGTCAAAGTTTGAATCAGAGATAACTTATTTTACTAATACATTCCCAGTTTCTCAAGAATTAGAATTTAAGCCAGAAGTACCCGTAATAGAAGCCTTGCATCTTCGCAGACGGTTTAGAATTGGAAAGGAAGTCCTTCCAATTGGAAAATTGGGCAACTATGAAATAATCTTAACCCTTGAAAATATTGGAACTGCGCCCTTACAAAAGTTAGTTCTCATGGACAAGGTTCCAGACAGCTTCGAGTACTCTGATTTTTCAATGAAACCCAAGATCACAGACGAAGTAGGACAAGATACGCTTAAGTGGACAATTGACAAACTAATGGCTGAAGAAAAAATAGAGATCACCTATAAAATTAGCGGTACTGGAGCTTACTCTCCTAGCGATGCACAACTTGGACTATAATTAATATTTATTATAACTATTTTTTTTTTTTTTATTTTTAAATTTTCATATTCATTTAATAAGTTTGAAAGAACTTCTATTACTATAATTAAAGAAAATGCTTTCTGCGATTATTATTATAGAATCATAATATTTAGTATCTTGTGTAATGAACCATGTCAAAACTTAAAAAACACTTTAATTTGAATTGGATGTTTGAATGTCCTGATGCTGTTCTTACTTGTTCGACTCTTAAGTGTGGAGAAAATACTTACATCGTTTTTGGGGGCCACGACAAAACTTTATATCTTATGGACGAAGATTTGAACATTCTTGATAGCATTACTTTCGATGGTTGGGTCCGAACTACTTATCCTATAGATATAACCAAAGATGGCTGCGAAGAGATTCTGGTGGGTGCTGGTGATGGCAATTTCTTGGTTGTTAAATTAGTCAAAGGTATCAACAAGTTAGCTGGTATTATGAATTATAAGTCAAAGGGTAAAGTACTAAGCGTTACTGCTGGAGATTTTACTAGAGATAATAATATAGAGCTGATTTATGGAAGTGAAGATAAAACTCTTAAAATTTTCGAAAATATCGATTCTACTGAACCAAATTTCACGCTATATTATGATTCATGGGTAACAGCAGTAACATTAGGTTATTTAAAGCTCCCAGATGTTGATATACCGATTTATGGCTTGCTCGTCGGGACTAAAAATGGGATGCTTCAATTGATTCAAATTAAAGATAACAAGCCAGATATAGTATGGCAAATAGATATTGATTCACAAATTAATACGGTAGAGGTAGGGGATGTTACAAATGATGGATTTTTTGAAATTATAGTAGGAACTGATGATTCTTTTATAAGGGTGTTTAATACTGAGGGTGTAGAGTTAAAAGCTATTAAAATCGAAAAAAGTCGGCCTATATCTTTAAAAATAATAGACATCGATGCAGATAACGCTAAAGAGATAATAGTTGGATGTGCTGATGGATCGCTTTACATATACCATAACCCTAACTTGGATTCATTAGATATTGAGTTGAAATGGAAAACTTCTGCCTCGAACTCTATTAAAATTGTTTCTTCAATTGTAAATCCTGACGATGGTATAACGAACATCTTATTTGGGGGATACGATAGAAGTATTAGGTGTATAAGTGATCTTGAATGCGGCGAAAAACCTCCTTTAGAGATTCCGTATAATATAAAAATCCCTGAGACTCAGCCTACAGAAGTGGATACAAAAGATGCGAAACCATTCATATTCGAAACCGTCCCAACTAACATTAGAGAATATATTTTTAAATATTTAATAGATAATAGGATTATTGAGGGAATTGGAGCTGAATTGGAGAAGAGAGGATATCTCACTGATAGTGTTATAGAAGAATTTCAGCGAATGATTTCGGAAAAACCTGATTCCTATGATAAGATAACATACTCCGTGTGGACTTTGCCAGAAGATAAAATAGGGGTAGGTGGTACGGCTGGAGCTCCCGCTAAAAAGGGGAAAAGGATAAAACCCGTTGTAGTAGAGCAAGAAATTCCTTCTCAAAAAGGAGGAGCGTTAATTGATGCTTTGAAGCAGGATGGTAAAAAAGGAGAGACCATAAAAAGTACACCCTCTACAGAAACTATAGCTGAGATAAATTTAAAAACTATTATCATTACTCACTTAGAAAATTTCAAATTAGTCCCTACTAAAAAAAAACTAATTGACGATATTGGTATATTAGGATACGGTAGGGATGTTGTTGAAAAACAGATCGATAAATTGAGAATGGAGGGAGTCCTCATTTACTCTCGTTCAGAACCTAAGGGATGGAGTTTGGGGACTTATTAATTCCTTCAATTCAAGATAAACTCTCTAATCTCGTTCTGAAACGGTTCAAATTGATTAAACTCAGTAAAGTCCTTGTTACTATATCTCGTTATAAAAAGGTTTAAGATGGGGTCAATTTTTTCAAGGAATTTTTTAACAAACTTATCGGGATCTTTCTTTCTTTTGTCTACTAATCCATACAAAATGACTGGTTCCTTTGAATTGCAATCTGCGGCTTGCATTTCAAGTGCTTTAAAAATAAATAAAATGTTCCCCGATTCTAAATATTCTAATGAAAGATTGTTAAAAGCGGTTTTAGCAAATAGTGTTATCGCTGAAATAAATCCTCCTCTCAAATCCATGCTCACATTTTTAACTTTATCTCTTTTTTCAATTTTCTTAAACTCACAGCTTACTAAGATAAATCCTCGGAAAACAATACCTATTTCGTACAGTTCTTTCATTTTTAATTATAACTTCCTTGTTAGAACAAATCCAATACTATACCTATAAATTTAATAAAAATATATGTATTTATTTTTGCTCTATTATTACAAAAAAAAAAATACTTTTAGAATTTAGCTTTTTTTCTTAATATTATAGCTTTTTCTGGACATTTGGATACACATAACCCGCAACCAAAGCAATATTCTGGGAAAAAATTTAATTTTTCTGTAATAAGCTTTCTTGCACCAAAATTGCAATATTCTTCGCAAACTCCACAATTATTACATTTTGCTAAATCCGTATAAGCAATAAAGTCAGATTTGATCATCTGAGGAGAACCGCTTTTTAAGAATTTATTCATAATAACACAGCAACATGGACAGCAGTTACATACTACATAATAGAATAATGGATTAGGAAAATAAATAATCTGGTGGACTAAACCCCGTTTATCACTTTCTTCCAATAGCTTTTCTATCTCTCTCTTTGAAACTTTTTCTAAATTCTCCGATTTATAGGGAATTTCGCGTAGTGATTTTCCAAACCCTATGTGGATACAGGTTTTAATTGGATGATCACAATTTGGCGTATCTGAATACTTCCTTTGCGTTTCTCTACAATAGCAATTAGCAATCCCAGTAACCTTTGATCTGCTTAACAACGACAGAATCTCCTGGGAAGGAAGAAACTTGGTCTCAATGTCTAAGTTTACATTCAATGGTATAACTTTTCCTCCCCACCTACTCTTAAAAATGTACCTGTTCACTATTTTAATCGTGTTAATGTTTAACTTAATGTCAAGAAACCTAAAAGTTTCGAGTATAAAATATTCAACTGCTCCAAATGCAAACGACAGAATCTTACCTAAAATGGGTACTCTGTCCAAAAAAACATCGAATTTTGCTTGAAAAAGTCTATAAGGAAAAGTTGCCATAAAATTGAATCGAATCTACTTTTAAATTAAGGGGGAGAATTATGTAATCAATTTAATTATTATTCTTTAATTAATTATAATCATAATTCAATTGTTAAAATTAAGAGAGTAGTTGAATAGTATGAGCAATACGAATAAAGAAATTTTAGAAAAAGCGTTTAGGTTGGGGAAAAAATACGAACAAGAATGCACTGGATGCGCTCAAACGGCGATTGCGGCGATTTTTGAAGCGTTAGGAATTTGGAATGACGATGTATTTAAAGCGGGAAGTGGTCTAGCAGATGGGTTAGGTTTAACGGGTGATGGTTCCTGTGGAGCGTTAGTAGGAGCGTCTATGGTAATCGGATATCTCTACGGAAGAAGTCGTGAAGATTTTAAAGATATGTATAAACCCATGAAGTCTTATACGCTTGTAAAAAAGTTGCACGATAAATATGTCAAACAATACGGATCATGCCGTTGCTACGATGTTCAAGAGAAATCGATGGGTAGAACATTTAATTTATGGGATGCCGACGAAATAAAAGAAGCGTTCAAGTCGGGAATGATGGAACATTGCTCTACACTCGTAGGAAATGTAGCTAAACTTGCAACAAAAATAATTTTGAGAAACGGATTTAAACCGCAACATTGAAAAGAAAAAAAATGAAAGGAATTGAACTATTTTCTAATAGTATGGGAAGGAAAACACTCTTCTCTTTAGGGTAATTTATAGTTGCAAATTGATAATTTTTTAAACATATAGTATTTTATTAACTTATAACACAAATATTTATTTTTCACCTAAAAAGGTTAGATATATGTCAGCAGATGATGAGACTCGTTTTTGCCCGTATTGTGGAATTAAGTTAAAACATCCTTATTGGGAGCATATTCAATCAGTTCACGCCGAAAAATACACACAAAAAGAAACATGGTTAAAACTCTATCAAGATTATAGAAAACTTGGAATGGATGAAGGAATCTCGCTAACAGTCATCTCTGAACTATTCAACGCAACAATAGATGAAATCAAATCCTTCTTGAAGAATAAAAAGGCTCTGTAGTCTTTATTTTCTTCTTGAAATAATTATGAAATCCTTCTGCTAAAAAATAAATAGAAAAATAGAATATTTAGAAACTATTAAAATTAGAAATCTTCTTCGTCTTCTTCTAAGAGTCCAGCTTGTTTCAACAAATCTTCAACGCTGTCTCGCATTTTCATGACTTGTTCGTTTTCTGTAAGTTTAAGGTTATCTATGACTGTATCGGAAAATTCCATAAATTGTTTGATTGATTGACTCGAGAACTCTTTAATTTTCTCTGAAGTGTCTTCAATAAAATCTTTACCGCTTTCGCCAAATGCACCACCAACGAAATCTACAAATGCGGTATTTAGTTTGTCTAAGATGTTTTCCTTCTTCTCTTCACTCATTACACTTTACCTTCCTTTTAATTGATTCAATACTTATTTTATATTACAAATGATTATGCGTTAAATAATTTTTTCATATTCTTATATATATAGATTATATTTTAATGAAAATTTGAACCTAACACATCATCTATTTCTTATTTGAAATTCTAATTAAATATGAAAATGAAAAAAAAGGTGTTAGAAATCAATATCTTGGCCGACTCCCTCTTTTAGGGCTCTATCATAAACTAATTTTCCGACTGCTACATCTTGTGCGCTAATTCCAACAGATTTAAACACGGTAATTTCTGATTCAGAAGTACGGCTATGTTCCTTCCCAGTTATGATGTTTCCTATTGAAAGAATACTATCTTTAGAAATTATTCCCTCATTAATTGGAATGATATAATCGCCAGCTTCAGCTAAGCACGCTTCCTTTAACCCCGCTACAAGCAGTGAAGCTCTTTTAATTGTGGTGGAGTCTAATTCTCGAGCATCCGGGGCGTGTGCACCTATAGATGAAATGTGTACACCTTCTGGCACTTTATCTCCTGCAAATAACGGTGTCGTACTGGTAGTTGCTGCCACTATAATGTCGGTATTAGAAAGTAAATCATCACCCGAATCTGTGATTTCAACTTCAATCCCTAATTCTTTCTCAATTTCCATTTTAAAGCTTTCAGCAGTGTCTTTTTTAAAATCAAAAACTTTACATTTTTCCAATTTCTGGTTTAATCCGTAAAATACTCCAGAAACTTGCTTTCTTGCTTGAACACCCGCACTATATATCCCCATTGTAGTGCTATCTTTTTTAGCTAAGTATTTTACAGAAACTCCCGTTGCAGCACCAGTTCGCATTGCTGTAATAAGGCTACCGTCCATAATCCCAACGATGTCCCCTGTGTTTATGTCTTGAATCATCACTTTCGCCAAAACTGTAGGCATATTGTACTTCTCTGGATTTTTCTTATAAACAGATACAATTTTAGTCGCAAGGGCGCTCATTTCACCCCCAATAATACCTGGCATTACTAATGTTAACCCTGGAGCGGGATCAGTTATAGCAATTCGTTGTGGAACAAAAGCATTCCCAAGTGTCAGTTGCTTATAAGCCTCCTCTACGTATTCTAACGCGTCTGCCATGTTTAATAACTCTGCTACATTATCTTTAGTTAAAATTCTTACCATTTCTTATGTATTCACCATTTTTTACATTTAAATTTAATTACAGTATTATTCTTGAGCTATTAAATGTATATATTTACATTTTAAAATCATCAAAGATTTCAAGATATAAGTGAAGACTTATGAGTAGAGATCATTTCCTCCATGGATTCTTAAATCCTAAAAGCGTGGCTTTTTTTGGGGCCAATAACAAAGGAAGTTCCTTAGCAGCAATTCAAATCATGAACCTAATAAAATCCGGATATACGGGAAATGTTTATCCAATTCATCCTAAATTGGATGTAGTTATGGGTTTTAAAACTTATAAAACCATCGCAGATGTTCCTGAAGTTCCTGATCTTGTTGTTATTGTATTAGCGGCCAAAACGGTACCTCGAGTATTTAAGGAATGCGGGGAAAAAGGAGTAGATAAGATTATATTAATATCCGGGGGTTTTCGCGAATTAGTTGGTGACCGAAAAAACACTCTTACTGAAGAAATTGATGAGATTGCGAGTAATTATGGAATAAGGTTTATTGGTCCAAACTGTTTAGGAGTTTTTAATAATTGGTACGAACCTAATAATAACAATAGTGCGTTTAATATAGCTATATGGGAACATTTAAGAAAAGGAAATTTTTCAATTGCATCTCAGAGCGGAACGCTTTCATCGCACATATGGTTTGATCCAGAAAATCTAGATTTAGGGTTATGTAAGTCCTTATCCGTTGGAAATGAAGCCAATATTGACATCGTAGATTGTTTAGAATACTATAAGGATGACGAAAAAACGGAAGTTATAGGCCTCTACATCGAAGAATTAAAACGTGGAAAGAAATTTTTAGAATTGGCAAGAGAGATATCTCCTAAAAAACCGATTATCGCGATTTATGTTGGAGGTTCTCAAGGAGGCAATAGAGCCTTGCAAAGCCATACTGGGTCACTCGCGGGTGATTCAAAAATATTCAACGCAGTATTTAAAGAAACGGGAGTCATAAAAACGGACTATGTTCAAGAATTCTTGGATACTGCCTTAATCTTATCAAATAAAATATTACCTAAAGGTAACCGAATAGGGATAATTACAAATTCTGGAGGACCAGGAGCTATGATTGCCAATAATGCAGAAAATCATGGACTTGTCGTTCCTGAGTTTTCTAAAACGCTTCAAGAAGAATTGAAACCTCTCTTACCTTTAACTGCAGGCTTTAATAATCCTGTAGATTGTACGTTTGATATGAACCTTCCTTATTTTTACATAACTCTCCCAGAATTAATAATGAAATCTGGGGAGGTAGATGCTATTTTCCAGTATGGTGTTGTTGGGTTTCAGGATGTTATGGACGATTATCTCCAGAATGAAGAAATTGCAAAATGGGCAGAATTTCAAAATCAGTCAGAAGATAGCATGGATAGGTTTGCTGAACAATTACTCCAACCGACTATGAAAAACAGCCAAAAATATTCAATTCCGATTTTTTACATCAATCCTATGAGCTTTACGAGTCCATGGTCTAAGCGGTTAAGAAAGAACGGAGCTCTACTGTTTACATTGTGGGATAGACCTGTAAACGCCCTCGCTAAAGTCTGTGAATATATTAAATACAAACAGAAATAGGAGTAACTGTTATAACAATATTTTTTTTGAGATAGAAAGTGCACAGTGTTTACCACACATAGTGCAAAGTTCTCCATCAGTTAAGTGTCTCTTTTTTGGCTCATCAGGGTCTATACAGTATTCAAATTGCGCTCTCCAGTTTTTTAAATAGCGATTCTTAGAAAGCTCCAAGTCGTCGTTAAAAAGGTGATTCAAACCAAATTTCATAGAATCCCCTACATGTGCGGCGATTTTGCAAGCGATTAATCCGCTCTTGATATCTTCAAGCGTAGGTAAGCAAAGGTGCTCTGCAGGAGTAATAGCACATATATAATCTGCGCCAAATCCAGAAGCAAATGCACCCCCGATAGCAGCAGCAATATGGTCGTGACCTGTAGCTGTATCAATTGGAAGTGGTCCTGATACGAAAAGCGGTCGGTAGTCGGTCATCTTCTTATGTAGTTTCACCCATTTAATTATGTTTTTTGCTGTAATATGACCTCCCAAGCTTTCTAAAATTACTTGAACTCCATAATTATTCGCGATTTTTGCTAATTTGTTATTCTTCTTTATTTCAGTAAGCTGAAATTCATCGACTTCATCGTGAATGCAACCACTTCTTAAAGCATTTCCAAGATTTAATACTACATCGTATTCTTTCATTAGTTCAAGAAGATTCTCAAAATTCTGTAAAAAAGGATTTTCTACTTGTTTAGTTTTCATGTAAGACGCAGTCAAACTTCCTCCTTTTGAAACCAGTTTCATTACTCTTTTTCCTTTCATTTCGTTCAATGTGTTAAGAGTAAATCCTGAATGCAACACTATCGAACTTACTCCATCTTTGAGCTGTTTTTCTACTACTTTGAAAATCAAATCTTCTGTAATTCCCGATACATCTCCTGCTTCAATTACTACTTGATAGATTGGCACAGTCGTTATAGGAACGCTTGAAATTTCTATAATTTTCTTCCTAATTTCGTCAATTTCCCCGCCCATTGAAAGATCTGAGATAGTATCTGCACCATATTTCTGAGCTACCTCTACTTTTTTAAATTCCTCGTTTAAATCTATAGCCGAAGAGGAGGTGCCAAGATTAACGTTTATCTTTGTTCTCAAAGGATAACCGATTCCCACAGGATGATAATTATCTCTTTTCATAATGACTACCTCTCCCTTTGAGATCTTTTTCATTAACTTTTTAACATCAATTCCTTCGTTCTCAGCAACATAGCGTATTTCTTTTGAGATGACATTTCCTACAGCGTCTTCTAAAATCGTCATAATACACAAAAATTATTCGTTTAATTGGTATACGAGTAATAATAGAGAAGGTCAATTATATTTTACTCATGCTTAAAGAGAGCTAAAGTCTCTTTTAGATGGTAGTTATCCTACACTTAAGAAAATTCTAGACTATATACTTTATAGAGGGATACTTTAAATTTTTTCAATGAAAACCAATGGTATGGATTCGTATGATAATTTACCCAATGCTGAAATTAAACCTGTTGGAGAATTTTCAATTAAGTTTTTAGACTTAGGAATTAAAACCTTTAAAGATGCGTGCGATTATGTGCACAATATTGACTACGGTTATAATACAAATTACGAAGATAAAATGATATTCTTCAAAGAAAATAAAGGGACATGTACTACCAAACATGCTGTAATCGCAGGCCTCGCACAAGAACTTGAAATTCCACTATATAAACATGTATGCATTTACAAATTTACAGAAGAAATAACGACTGGTGTACACGAAATTTTGAAAAAATTTGAAATTCCCTACATTCCTATGACCCATTGTTTCTTAGTATATGATAGATATAAATTTGATCTCACAGAAGGTAATCGCAATGGAAAAAAAAAACCAATTGATGATTGTATACATACGGAAAGAGTCGATCCGTTCATTAGTAGAAAAGACGAGTATTTACTTTTCAAAAAAGTATTAAAAGAAAAAATTCTTCCATCAAAAGAAATGGAAGGAATCCATGAAAAAACCCTACTAAAAGCAAGAGCGAAGGGCATCGTTCTTCTGCTAAGCTGTATTTCACCACAGTTGTAGTAAGTAAGACAAAGTAATTATTAGTTCTCTTATTCTAATTATTATGGAAAACAATAAGAAAAAGGAAACTGAAGGAAGCGTTATTAATGTTAGTACAAAACCTAACACAATAACTTCGTTAAAACGCGATTTTGAAGCTCTTGGTGTTAAACCAGGGGCTATAATGATTATGCATAGTTCACTAAGTAAAATTGGTTGGACTGTTGGAGGACCAGTATCAGTTATTAGAGCTTTGATGCAAACCCTAACTCCCGAGGGCACTTTAGTAATGCCGACATTTTCAAGCGGCAACTCTGAACCATCTAAATGGGAAAATCCACCCGTACCTGAGAGTTGGTGGGATATGATTAGAAAAGAGATGCCCCCCTTCGATCCAAAAATAACCCCCACTAGAGAAATGGGAACCATCGTTGACACTTTTAGAAGTTGGCTTAATGTCCTACGGAGCAATCACCCAATGTCATCTTTCGCAGCCTGGGGTAAACACGCAAAATTTATCACCGATAATCACGAATTAAAAGGAGATCTTGGCGAAGGATCCCCTATTTCGCGCTTATACGAACTCGATGGACAAATATTATTGGTAGGTGTTAGTCATGAGAACAATTCAGCGATACATCTTGCCGAATATAGAAGTGATTTTCCTGGTAAAAAATATAATAACACCGGATGCGCAATGCTGATAAATAATCAGAGAAAATGGGTAGAATGGGAAGAATTAGACCTTAATAGTGATGATTTTGAAAAACTCGGAGCTGATTTTGAATCCAAAATCAATTACAAACCGGGTAAAGTTGGAATAGCTGAAACTCGACTGATTTCACTACGAGCTATCGTAGATTTTGGAGTTGAGTGGCTAAAAGAGAATCGAAAAGTTCCTTAAGCTTACTACATAATCAAAATTTAAAGTGATTTTTATATGAAAATGATTAATGAAACAGCAATCGTAACCGGTTCCACAAGTGGGATTGGTAAAAAAATAGCCGAACTATTCCTTAAAGAAGGCTGTAAAGTAGCAATTTGTTCTAGAAATGAAACTAACGTAAATCAAACTGCAGCAGAATTTAAAGAGGAATTTGGCGATTCTGTCATTGGAATACCTTGTGATGTTTCTGATCCTGATGCCGTAAAGAATCTTATTGACAAAACCATTGATGCTTTTGGATCCATCCGTATCTTAGTAGCGAACGCTGGTGTGAACTTAACATACGGCCCCTTTCAATATTTATCACCGGATAAGGTTAACTCATACGCAAAAACCATAATCGGTATAAATTTAATTGGAGCAATAAATTCAATATCGGCAGTATTACCCCAAATGATTAAACAAAAGTATGGAAGGATAATATCATTATCAGGAGGAGGAGCTGATAGGCCGATGGAACATATGACCATTTACTCTGCTTCTAAAGGAGGGGTCGTCGCATTTTCTCAATGCTTAGCAAAGGAGTTGGAAGCGACCGAAAATGATATCAAAATTAACATATATCAACCAGGAATGATACATACCAATTTATACAATGTAGAATTAATTGAAGCTTGGAAGGATAAGGATACCTACGACGCTGAGATGGAAGTATTAAAGAAATATGTTATGACAGATATTGAAAAAAGCACCATGACAGTGATTCCGTACACATTACCAACATGCAAAGATAATGGCAAGTCTTTCAGGGGTTTTCCGCTCGCTAAGATGATTAGAGGGTTCATGAAAGTATCAAAAGAATTGAAGCGTATGAATAATTAACGCTGAAATACTTAATCTCAAAACTAACTAGAACTTTTTTAACAATTAAAAACAAAAAAAAAAAGATAAGGTTAGATAACAATCGCAAAAAGAGTTTTTTACTTTTTTACTTAATTATTATTTAATACTTATTATATTTAATTACATTTACAGAATTATACTAACTCATTTAAATTAATAGCGATTTCGTCTTCCGCCGCCGCCTCCGCCTCGATTATACGAGTTAAACGAAGGAGGAGCTTTTTCGGTTACTACGACATTTGAAGCTTGAGGGCCTTTTTCGCCTTCAGTTACTTCAAATTCAACCTTATCGTTTTCATTTAATGTCTTATATTCGTCATCTCCACCTGCTAATGCAGAGAAATGAACGAAGACATCAGTACCATCTTCTGAATTTATAAATCCAAAGCCTTTTCGGCTATTAAACCATTTTACTGTTCCGGTTACCAATTTTAAAACCAATTTTTTTTTAAAAAATAATTCTTTCAATTTCAAAGAATTAATTAAAATAACAATCCATCAATAATATCTTTTTACCTTTTTTTTAAAATTAAAACAAATTTCTATAGCAGAATAGTCAATCTACCCAGATATATTTTCAAAATTAACTAGCGCTTTTTTAATATTTATAAACAAAAAAAAAGATAAGGTTAGATAACAATCGCAAAAAGAGTTTTTTACTTTTATTATTTAATACTTATTATATTTAATTACATTTACAGATTTATACTAACTCATTTAACTTAATAGCGATTTCGTCTTCCGCCTCGACTATAAGAGTCAAGTTGAGGAGGAGCTTTTTCGGTTACTACGACATTTGAAGCTTGAGGACCTTTTTGGCCTTCGGTTACTTCAAACTCAACCTTATCGTTTTCGTTTAATGTCTTGTATTCGTCATCTCCACCAGCTAATGCGGTGTAATGAACGAAGACATCGTCACCTTCTTCAGAATTAATAAATCCAAAGCCTTTTCGGCTATTAAACCATTTTACTGTTCCTTTTACCAATTTTAAAACCAATTTTTTTTAGAACTAATTCTTTTTACATCAAAGAATTAAGTAAATTAACAATCCATAGATAATATATTTTTACCTTTTCCTTTAAAACTAAAACAAATTTCGATGGTGAAACAGTCAATCTACCCAAAAATCTTTTGCTAATTTTCTTCTCGTTTGCCACAAACCACCTTTATCAGTGAAGTTGAGAATGCCTTTGCCCTGATCTGCGTCTTTTATTTTCCAAAATCCGCTCACAGCTCCCGTTAAAGCGCCCGATAAAACTTCGAAACCTTGAGCCGTGTATAAATCGCATTCTACACCCCGGTTAATGATAAATTTTAATTGACGCATTCCTTGTTGATTTTTGGATTTAAGTACTTCTAACAATCGCTCAACTTCTTCATCTAGTTGGTCGTTGGCAACAACTCTGTTCCACAAATTCCATTCAACAGCCTTTTTGCTCGTGTGAAGCGCTCCAATAAGATTTATTTCCTTGGCTCTTCTCCGACCTATTAATCTCGATAAGCGTGTCGTACCACCCCATCCGGGAGTTATTCCAACATCTACCTCTGGCATACCCCATTTTGAACGTTCCGTAGCTATAACAAAATCGCACACCATAGTAATCTCCAACCCCCCTCCCACAGCATAACCGTCTACCGCAGCAATAGTCATTTTATCCAATTCTTCGAGTTGATTAGCCATATTTTGATAATATCGACATCTTCGAGTTATATCGTTAGCGTTTCCCCATTTAATCATTTCGGTTATATCATCGCCCACGCAAAAGTTGGGACCCTCACCTTTAATGACCAAGAATTTAAGTTTTGTAGACTGTCTGACAATTTCTATGGCTTCTACAATTTCTTCTGAAAGTTTCATGCTTAATGCGTTCATGACTTCAGGTCTATTGAGTATTATCCAAGCTGTCTCTTCAATTTCCTTATAAATTAAATTTTCGAATTTCATAATTTATTCTTAATTTATAATAGATTTTAAATTTATAGAGCTAAAATACCAACTTTCTTTTTAATCTAAGATAACATTTATAAAACAGAAGGGATTTGCATACATTAATAATGGTTCTGAAGAATGCTGCTCTATTGAGCTCAGTAAAAGAATTTTTACAGAAAAAAGTATTACTTCAGTCATTATTACTGTTATTATTATAGCGATACAAATCCGCGTGATCTTTTTCTTTTAAATTTTTAACGGATTTGTTTGCCTGCGTATAAAATTTAATTGAAATAGGTTTTAGGGTAGTTATTGCATCTAAAAGTATTTTAAAAAAAGTTTGGAACACTCAATAAAGATGGGTATATCATGTATGATCCTGAGCAAATAGAAAAAAAATGGCAAGATAAATGGGAGCAAGCAAAAATATTTGAAGCAGATCCAATCGCCAACAAGGAAAAGATTTTTATGACCTCCCCTTATCCGTATGCTTCTGGTCCTTCACATATAGGCCATGGTAGGAGTTTTATAAACGGAGATGTTTTTGCGAGATATTACCGTGCAAAAGGGTATAATGTATTATACCCAATGGCATTTCATATAACAGGCACTCCTGTGTTAGCAATATCTTCTTCCATTGAAAGAAATGATAAAGAAACGATAGAACGAATGGAAGAGTATGTATCGTTACATACAGCTGATCGAGAACAAGTAAAAAGACTTGTGGAAAGCTTTGTAGAACCGTGGAATATTGTGAACTATTTTTCGGACACTTATAAAAACGATTTTAAAGCTTTAGGTATGAGTTTGGATTGGAGAAGAGAATTCACAACTGGTGATAAACTCTACAATAAACTAATTGAGTGGCAATTTCATAAGCTATTCGACGAGGGATATTTAGAAAAAGGCGAGTATCCTATTTTATATTGTCCTCAATGTGGAAACGCTGTAGGCGAGGATGATATTTCAAGTGGAGATGAATTAAATTTAGACATTAACGAATATACTTGCATAAAATTTCCATTTGAGGACGCGTATCTAGTTCCTTCTACATTGAGACCAGAAACAATCTACGGTGCAACTAACCTCTGGATGAACCCTACTGGTACATATGTGTACGCTAGAGTGAATGGGGATATCTGGGTTATTTCTGAGGAAGCAACTATACTTTTAAAGAATCAGAATAAAGATATAGAGATATTGGAGAAATTTAAAGGAATTGATTTAATTGGGAAAAAAGTTAAGAGTATAGATGGAGCCCGAGATCTTCTAATTTTACCTGGGGATTTTGTAGATACTTCAGTTGCAACTGGTGTAGTCTACTCAGTACCTGCCCACGCTCCATACGATTATGTCGCATTATTAGACCTCCAAAAAAATGATGCTACTATGAAAGAGTTTAAATTAAATTCGGAGGAAATAAAGAAAATTGAGCCTATTCAAATCATTGACTTATTAGATTTCGAAGATTTTCCCGCAAAAGTTTATTGCGAGAAGTACGATGTCCATACTCAAACAGATTTTGAAAAATTAGATAAGGCAACAGCTGAAAATTATAAGGTGGAATTTTATAGCGGTGTTCTGAATGATAAGTGCGGAAAATATAAAGGAATGAAAGTAAACGAAGCTGTTGTTAAGGTTATTGACGATTTAATTGAGGACGAGAAGGCAGATAAGATTTTTCTACCTGTTACTAAAGATCTAAAGTGTAAGTGTGGAAAAGAAATATTGGTTTCGATATTAAGAGATCAATGGTTCCTAAATTTTAATGCGGGAGATTGGAAGCAAAAAGCGTTAAAATGCTTGAGTAATATGAATATTGTCCCCACTAAATATCGCATGAACTTTGAACATGTGTTTAATTGGTTAGAGAAAAGGCCTTGTGCGCGGAAGAGGGGTCTTGGAACTCAGCTTCCATTTGATGATAACTGGATTATTGAGTCATTAAGCGATTCTACAATATATATGAGCTTCTACACTATAATTCATCTGATAAAGAAAAATAATCTCACACCGGAACAGCTAATGCCAGCTTTTTTTGATTACGTTTTATTAAATGTGGGCAATATCAAAAACCTATCTAATGAAACTAAGATTAAAGAAATTGTATTAAAACAAATACAACAAGAATTTGAATATTGGTATCCCGTAGATCATAGACATACCGCAATAATGCATATTTCCAATCATCTAAGCTTTTATATATTTCATCATGTCGCTATTTTTCCAGAGAAACATTGGCCAAAAATCGTCTCTTTAATGGAACCAGTAATTATTGAAGGTCAAAAAATGGGAAAATCTAAAGGAAATGTAATATCAATATCAAATATAATATCTAATTACTCGGCTGATTTATTCCGTTTTTATATTTCTCATAGTGGCGATTTTGGAATCAGTGTAGATTGGCGTGAAAAACAAATACAAATCGTGAAGAATCATATACTACGGTTTTACAATTTTATTTCGGAAAATACCGTTAAACTCATTAAAATTGAAGGAAAAATAGAGAACATTAAAACAAAATATGCAAATATCGTGTTATCGAAATGCACTAAGAAATTTGTTGAAGCGGAAATTGGTTTGAAGAATTTAAATATAAGAAAATACCTTCAACTTTCTTTTTACGAGGTTTTTAACATAATTCAAGATTTTAATAGGTATTGCGAAGATGCAAATGATATTTTGGAAGTTTATAAAATTATTTTTCCAAACTGGGTAAAATTGCTTTCGTTAACCATGCCTCACTTATGCGAGGAATTATGGGAAATGATGGGAAACACCGAGTTCCTTTCAACTGTCATTTGGGACGATTTTAACAAAGATTATATCAATAATGATATCGAAAGTGAATTTGACTATATTTCTGATGTAATCGCTGACATTCTAAATATTCAAAAAATTGTTTCATCTACTAATCTAAGTAAATTTTACCTGTACACTGCTCCAAGTTGGAAATATGAGGTTTCAAAAATAATTACATCAAAAGAGGGTAATTTCAAGAAGATTATCGATGAATGTAAGCAAATACCGGATTTTATAAAAAATCCGAACTTGATTCCCTTTGTCAAAAATCAGATAAAAAATCGTAAATGGGAAAAGGACATAATTAATTTGAATGAAAAGAATCTATTGGAAGAATACAAAGGTTATATTGAAAAAAAAATCAACAGCAGCATAATAATTAACTCAGACTACGACCCTAAAAAGCGATCGCCTAAAGCGCTACCTAATAAACCCGCAATTTATTTAGAGACTTAATTTGAGTCGTCATTTGAAATATCTATAGGCTTTGAGTTATCGGTAAGGTAAAGTAAAAAGCCGAACCTTGATTTCTACCTTCTGATTCCACCCAGATTTCCCCTCCGTGGAGTTCTACTATCTTTCTAGAGATAAACAAGCCAAGGCCAGTACCATCTGGAACGACTTCTAGATTTTGACCGTAATGTTCAATTTTACCGAACTGTTTAAAAATCTTTTGCCTTTCTTCACTTGTGAAGCCAATACCATTATCTTTTATAGAAGTTATTATAAGATTGTCTCTAATTTCAGATCTGATTTCGATTTTCCCATTTGGTGGAGTATATTTAATAGCGTTGTTTAACAGATTGCTTACGACTTTATGAATTTGCTCTTCTTCAAAATCTGTGATAAGTTTTGGTTGAACATTGATTTTCAGTTCGTGATTTCTTAAATCAGCAAAACCTTGAACTTCTCTTAAACAAATGTGAATTATGTTAGAAAGGTTGTCATTTTTTAATTTTATCTTTGTGTATCCTGATTCTAATTCTGCAGCTTTTAGAATATCTCCTATAAGTTTTTGTAATCTATCTGCACCATTCTTGATCGCCGTTATTTTTGATATTGAGTAGTCATCTAATTTACTTCTATGAACAGTCAGCAATAGATCAGAAAATCCTTTGATAGATACTAAGGGCGTCTTTAATTCATGAGATGTTCTTACAAACAATTCAGATTTTAAGTTGTTGAGTTTCATTAGTTCTTCTTCAGCTCTTTTCTTTTCAGTAATATCAATTATGGTAATCAGTTCAGCGGATTCTCCTTTATAGACGATGTTTTTAGAGAATTGGTCAATCCATTTTAATTTTCCTGATTTTGTAAAAACTCTGTACGAATAATAATTTTTTATACCTGGAATTCCATCCCTTAAATTTTGTCTATATTCTAGGAGAGATTTTAAATCTTGAGGATGTACTAATTTGACAATGTCTTCTTTAGTCCAACCTTCTGTTTCTTCAGAAGAGAATTCGAATATGTCAAATAATGCAGCATTCACATAATTGAGTTTATTATCCTGTATTATCATTATACCCATGAATGCTTGTTCAGCGATTGTCCTGAATTTTTCTTCAGATTCTTTTAATTTTTGTTCTGCAATCTTCTGTTCTGTAATATCTACGAGAACTCCCGTGAGTTTTTTCTCTCCTCCAATTTTTAACGTACTAAATCTAGATGATACAGGAACATAATGACCGGCTTTGTGTTGCAATCTGAACTCTAAATAATGAATATCCTTGGAATTGAATGCTATCTTAACATTCTCAGACACCAAAATTGAATCCTCAGGATGGACAAATTTAAAAACATTTTTCCCAATCATTTCCTCTGGAGATAATCCCAAAATTTCTAATAATTGATGGCTAACATATGAACAAATACCTTTTATATCAATTTCATATATAATATCTGAAATATTATTCACGAATCCACGATATTTTTCTTCAGATTCTCTCAGATTTTCCTCTGCTTTTTTAATTCCTGTAATGTTCCTAGCAACTACTAATAACTTTCGCTGATCAAGAATGTCATTAAAGAATTTTCCATAGATTTGAAACCAAAGATAATGCCCTTTTTTGTGTTTAAACCTTATTTGATGTTGATAGCTTCCCTTATCCACCCCTCCTCTAAAACTGGCTAAATACGACTTCACATCATCCTTATGAGTGATTCTACTTTTAAAGGAAGCTTTCAAAAATTTCTTGGGATTGTATCCTAAGACCCTTGAATGAGTGTCTGCATTAATATATTCTGCTACGACCTTATCATTGTAAAGGATTATAAGATCATCTGAATTTTCTGTGAGGAACCGATATTTTTCTTCAGATGTTCTCAAATTTTCTTCAACTTGCTTGATATCAGTTATATCCCTTGCGATTACAAGAAGTTTTCTGTTTTCAGAATCCACGCTAAAAAATTTAGCAGTAATTTGGAACCATAAATAATAACCCTCTTGATGTTTAAACCTGATTTGACCTCGATAACTCCCCTCTTTAATCCCTTTTTTAACGATGTTAAGTAAAGGAATTACATCATCCTTATGTGCAATAATATTTTTAAATGAGGCATTTAAAAACTTTTTAGCAGGATATCCCAAAACTCTGGAATGGCTTTCAGCATTTATGTAAATAATCCTAAATTTTTCGTCATAGAGAGTAATTAAATCATCAGAATTTTCCGAAAGGATTCTATATTTTTCCTCTGATTCTTCTAATTCTCTCTCTCTATTCTTAATTTCCGTAATATCTATATTATTAAGATTTTTCTTCTTAATCGAAGAGTTAGCAGTAAAATATTGAACAATCGTATTGGGAGTTATAAGTTGGAACGAGATGTTATAAGAAAATCCATTATTTACAATTGGATTACCATTATTAGCAGTTATGTTTAATTTGTGGTCATTTAAAGCACAATCCTGTATCCCCTCTAACAACTGAGAGTTATCTTTATATATTTCTAAGGCGCTCCTACCAATATAATCTTTTATTTTTCCGCCGCTAATTCTGGAGCTTTCTTCGTTGCTACTTACAAGCGTTAATGAGTTACTCATTTTTTTCCAAAGCAAAGCGGGTAATGGGATGCTTTTTAATAACATCGAAAATTTATTTTCTATATCATCAAGATTTGATTTAAATTCCATTGTCAACCCTACTTAAAAAAAATTACAACTAAATATAATATTGCAAATTTTTAATTTAACTTCTTGCCAATTGCAGATAGTACGAGTTGCTACCAATTATAATCTTTACTTTTTCTCGTTTAAATGGTATCTAACATGGATGTAAAATGGAAAATTATCCAAAATCAGATTTTTAAAAAAAATTAAATAATTAACCATCATTTGAAAAAATAAAATCAAAAATAATGTGAAGATGTATGACAGAAGCAGTAAGTATGTATGAAAAATATTTCAAAGATCCAAAACGGGAACCTGTCTTGATCGATTATGTAAGGACTCCAATAGGAAAGAGGAGAGGGACTATAGTAAGGCATAGAGGAGATGATCTAATAATACATTGTTATGAAGCTTTAATAAAGCGAAATGATTTTGATATGAGCCTTCTCGGTGATTCTATGGTTTCATGTAATAGTCAAATAGGTGAATGTGCATTGGATATTGGAAGAAACGCAGCATTAGGTGCACACCTTCCTGTTAGTGTAGGGGGAATGAGTCTCAATAGGCACTGTGCGAGTGGTGCTCAAGCTGTTCTATCTGCGTGGCAAGCAGTTGCTAGCGGTGTGCACAATGCGGTCATTTGCGGAGGAATAGAGATTCAAAATAAATACCCTATTATGGCTGATGCGAATGTTTTTAATGAAGAGTTGGGAAAACCTTTAATGGTTGCTCCCAATAAGAAGATCTTGACAAATCCCGAAGTTGCAGCAAAATTGGAAGAATACCATACTTCCCTCGCTGGACAAATTACAAGTGCGCATGTGTTAGGGATTCACTATTTCTCTAAACATAATGGGATAACACCTAAAGAGTTTAAGGGAGAATATAAAGATAAACTTAAACAGGAATTAGATCAACTATCTTTACTTTCCCATCAAAAAGCAGATAAGGCTTGGGATGATAGAGGAAAGGAAATTGAGCCAATTTGGTGCCCAAAACTTGATGAAAACGGAAAACCGATGCTTGACGAAAAAAATTATGTTGTAGAAAACGAAAGTCATTCTGTTTTAACATCTCGTGACGAAGCTCCTCGCCCTAGCAGTACTATGGAAGCGCTAGCAAATTTGAGAACAATTACAGGTCGAAAAAGCCAAGCGTTTTTAACAGCAGGAAATAGTTGTCCTACTAGCGATGGAGCAGCAGCGCAAATTTGGATGACAAGGGGGCTAGCAGAAGAATTAGGCCTCAAAGCCCGTGCTACAATCCTAAATTTTGCTATTGTTGGAACCGATCCTGTGATAATGCTAGATGGACCTGTTAAAGCAATGCCAGAAGCGTTAAAAAGAGCTAATTTAACCTTTGATGATATGAGTTATGTTGAAATCAACGAGGCATTTAGCACGGTTATCTATGCTTGTTGTAAAGAATTGGGCTTAGATTGGAATAATCCTAATTTTAATCAATGGGGCGGAGCAATAGCTCTTGGACATCCAACTGGAATGACTGGTTGCAGATTAATAGGAAGCAATGTTCATCAACTGGAGAAAACCGGAGATGAATTCGCTATTAGCTCTATGTGTGTTGGATTTGGGATGAGCATCGCAACGATCGTAAGAAACGAGCATCCAAAATAATTCTTTTTTCTCTTTTTTTCATTTTATTTTTCTTAAGATAGTTTGATATTCGAAATCATATGCTAGTTTAGCAGATTTTCATATGAAAGATTAAATATGTAATTAAAAATAAATATATTAAGGGTACAAATATTTTATTACCTAATAATTAAAAAAAATTGCTTATGTCAGATAATAATATTAATTGTGAAGGTAGCAACTGTGTTGTCCTTGATTTTTCGGAAATTTACAAATTGACCAATAGAATAAATAAAAAATTTGAAAAATTACAAAGAAATATAATTCAAAAACAGAACATTACAACGGCTCAATATTCAATTTTACAGCAACTTTGGAAAACTGATGGCGTTCCATCCAAAAAATTAGCAGATGCGTGCTGTTGCTCTCAATCAACTATTACGGGGATTGTAGATACGATGGTAAAAAACGATATTGTATTCCGAAAGGAAAATCCTGATGATAGGAGGATTCAGTTAGTAATCCTAACCGATAAAGGCAAAAAACTGCAAAAAGAAGCTCCAAAGATTAATAGCATCCTAGATAATTGTTGTGGTGGATTTGATCCAGATGATATTGACCTTTTAACCATATTATTAAAAAAATTGGATAAATCATTCTCAGATACTGAATTAGGTTCTTGCTAAAACTTATTTTAGCTTTTTAATAATTATTAGTTCGGATCCTAAATATTCGGAACCTTTATATAGTGATATTAACTATATTTTCTTAAGAAGAAAAACTTAAATTTTCTTAAAAAAAAAGAATAAGAGTGAATTAAATGGAAGATAACGAAATAAAAAAAATGGTAAGAGATCAGTACGGTAAAATTGCAAATTATTCGAGTTCAAGTTGTTGCTCTCCTTCTGCAGAACCCAAAGCAGCATCCTCATGTTGTGGGGACACACAAAGTATTAATGAATTGGGTTACAGCATTGAGGAATTGAAAAATCTCCCGGAAGGAACAAACTTGGGTCTTGGATGTGGAAACCCCACTGCTTCTGCTGACCTTAAAGAAGGTGAAATAGTGCTTGATCTAGGTTCTGGTGCAGGTATTGATTGTTTTTTAGCAGCTAATAAGGTTGGAGAATCAGGAAAAGTCATTGGAGTGGATATGACTTATCAAATGCTCGACAAAGCAAGAGAGAACGCAATAAAAGGGAAATATAAAAATGTTGAATTCAGACTTGGCGAAATCGAAAATTTACCTGTAGCGGACAATAGTGTGGATGTAATAATCTCTAATTGTGTGATTAATCTATCCACTGATAAAAAAAAGGTGTATGAAGAAGCCTATCGAGTATTGAAACCTGGTGGAAGGATAGTTGTTTCAGATATTGTTCTTTACGAGGAATTACACGAAAGTATCAAGCAAAATAAGAGTGCCTATGCTGGTTGTGTTTCAGGTGCAATGTTAAAAGACGATTATCTAGACCTGATTAAGGATGTTGGTTTCAAGTTAGATAAAATTTCTGAGCAGACTTCATGTGGAACACCATCCATAGCCTACAAAGCTGAAACTGGAGAAATTGTTGATGCTAGCACAATTCCGAAAGAGAAACTAGAGGAAATGAATAAATTCGCTAATTCAATCCCCGCTACGAGCTTAAAAGTAAAAGCAATAAAACCGAACTAATTTTTTTTTAATTTGATTATTAATTATTATTAACTAATCTAAATTCGTTTTATTTCTTTGATCTACTACTTTTTTAATCCTTTGCATAGTTTCTTCGAGAATCAATTTTGTACAAGCCACATTAATTCTTTGAAATCCTTCTCCACCGGATCCAAATAATTTACCTTCATCAAGTGCTACATTTGCTTTGTTTAGAATAAGATTTTTTAAATCTTTGTCATTCAAGCCCAAAAAATTAAAATCTAACCAACCAAGATAAGTTCCTTCAGGTTCAATATATTTGATATCAGGAAGGTTGTTTGTAACAAATTCGTCTAATAATCGGAAATTTGAATTTATATATTTTAATACTTGTTCCAACCATTCTTCTCCTTCGTTGTATGCGGCAATCATTGCTACGATCCCAAACGAGTTTGGTATGCCTATTCCATTTTTATCTACGATGGTATGAATAAATGATTGACGCAGTTTTTCATTAGGTATTATGATATTAGACACCTGTAAACCAGCAAGATTGAATGTCTTACTTGGTGCTGTACATACTATAGCTTTTTGTTCAAATTCTTCAGATATAGTTGAGAAAACAGTATGATTATTTCCTGGAAGTATAAGATCATGGTGAATCTCATCAGATATAACCAATATATCGTGCTCTAAACAAATATCTCCTAATTTTTTTAGTTCTTCTCTGGTCCATACTCTTCCTACGGGATTATGGGGACTACATAAAATAAATATCTTTGCGAGTGGATCTTTTGCTTTCTCTTCAAAATCCTCGAAGTCAAATGTATATTTTTGATTCTCATAATGCAATTGGTTTAACAAGAGTTTTCTTCCATTTGCGGTTACGGCACTAAAAAAGGGATAATATACTGGGGGTTGTACGATGATTTTATCTCCTATGTTTGAAAATGTTTGAACCATCATGTTAATCGCGGGAACTATTCCCGGGCTATATACAATCCATTTAGGATCAACTTTCCAATGATGTCTTTTGTCCATCCATCCAGTTACCGCATCTAGATATTTAGGAGTACCATGCCAATTATACCCGTAAACATATCCTTCTGCTTCTTTTATAATTGCATCAACCACGGGTTTTGGACATTCAAAATCCATGTCTGCTACCCAGAGTGGTAATAGATCATCATTATCTTTTTTAAAGACCATTTGAAGTGCTTCTTTACTCCATTTAAGTGAAAATGAATCTCTACGATCAATAAATCTATTAAAATTATATTTCATTTTTATCTTAAACTCGGATAGATAATTAATAATATATATTATTCAAAAGTACATAAGAATATAATAGATTCAAGGTGTTAATTATTGAATAAAGTTGCTATTGTGGGTGTTGGACACACTAAATTTGGAAAGCTTCAAAAGGGTTTATTGGATATTTTGTCAGATGCGTCACTAGAAGCAATAGAAGACTCAAACACTAATGATAAAGATTTTGGTTCGGTATATGTCGGAGCCATGAGTCCTGCTGCTTTTAATAATATATCTGGAATAGCAAGCGCTTTAGTAGATCGCATAAGTTTATTGCCTGCTGCTGCTGACCATATAAAAAACGGTCCTGCCAGTGGAGGTTCTGCCATAAAAGCGGGGTTTCAAGCAATTGCGTCAGGAATGAGTGATTTAGTTTTGGTTGTAGGGGGGGAAAAGATGACTCATATAACAGCTCCCGGATATGTCACCTCAAATGTGGCAACATTAACACACCCGGAAGCTGAAAGACGACATGGTGTTTCACTTCCTTCGTTTGCGGGATTACTAACCAGAACATATCTCGAGAAATATGATGCAAAACTAGAATGGATTTCTGATATCGCAATTAAAAACCATAAGAATGGCGCTTTAAATCCAAATGCTCATTTTCAGAGAACAATTGAAAGTTTTATGGAAAGCGCAATTAATAAAGGAAAAGGAATTTGGGAGAATATACAGGAATTCCTAAATGACGATAAGGCAAATCCGATAATTGCTGATCCACTGAGACTTTTTCATGTTTGCCCGATTTCAGATGGTGCTGCTGCTTTAGTCTTATGTAATGCTGAAAAAGCAAAAGACTATTGTGATACGCCTATTTTAATTTCTGGTATTGGACAAGCAACCGATACTCAAATAGTGTTTGAACGGGAGGAACTGACAACACTGAAAGCTTTACGGATATGCTCTAATCAAGCATACAAAATGGCTCACAAATTTCCAAAAGATATGGATGTAGCCGAATTACACGATGCTTTTGAAATTCTTGAGGCTGTGCAAAGTGAGGATATAGGCTTCTTTGATAAAGGAGAAGGCGCTAAAGCTGCTCATGAAGGTCTAACTGCGATAGGCGGTAAAATCCCTATTAATCCTTCTGGGGGTTTAAAAGCAAGAGGGCACCCGCTTGGAGCCACTGGAGTAGCCCAAGTTGTAGAATTAGTGTGGCAATTAAGGGGAGATGCAGATAAAAGACAAGTTGATGGCGCTGAAACAGGAATCACATGTAATTTTGGTGGATTTGGGAATAATATTATTTCAATATTGGTAGAGAGAATGTAATTTTTTGTAAAAATATGAATTAAATATTAATTGGATTCTAACTCTTCTATTTCTGCAATAAAAAGATTAGCAATAGCAAGCCAATTTTTTTTTGTTTCTAAATCTGATTTACTCTTCTCTGCATATTTAATTCCTGATTCCAACTTTTCGAATGCTAACTTATACTTACCAAGCTCTTTATAACATATCCCTAATTTTATGTGCGTTTGGAATGTAAACCACTCGTCTGAGCTTATTTCGATAGCTTTGAGGAACTCATTTTTGGCTTTTTCATAATCTTGGAAGGACATTAACATTTCACCATAGGTATCGTGATAAATGTTGTTATCAGGGTCTTGTTCAATTAGATTTTGAATTATTTCTACAGCTTCTTCTTTTCGGTTTAAATATTGTAACCAATAAGCTTTGTAAGTAAGAAGTTCTGTATCTTCCGAGTATTTTTCGAGCAATTCATTAATAATCTTAAGCCCTTCCTCTACATTCCTCTTCTCTTTAAGGATATAAGCTGCTTTAATCTTGATGTCCTTCTCTTCATCGGGGAATTTTTCGAGCATTTCATCTAAAAATGTTAATAATTCATCGTATTTGTTAAAATAAATTAACAAGCGCTCTTTGGCAACATAGCTGTCAAACTGGTCAGGATTTAAGCTAAGGGCTTTATTCACTTCTCTGATATTCTCGTCGTAATTTGTGAATTCTTGAAGTAAATATTTTTTCGAACTATAGGTTTGGACTTCATGCCATATTAAACCCTTTAACTTGTCATAAGTGTCAATCAATTTTTTCTCTTTTTCCACTTTGTAGGCCAAGTAAGCAATATAATTTGGTAACAAGTTCTTTAAAGAATATCGCAGCCCTTCATGGAAAAGTGGGCCACAAACTTCGTCTAATATCGCATCTATTGTGGATTCTAAAGTTGTTGAGTAGGATTTATCTTTATCTTCTTCGTATAGTTTGTTTAAGTAAGTGAATCTTGTGATATGTTCTTCGACTACAGCGTTCAACATCCTTTCAAGCTTCTCATTAGCTTGGAAAAAATATATTTCATCAATATCTCCCTCCAATTTGAAGAATTTAACAGGAAATATCTTTTTCTCAACAATTTGTAGAACATGAAACTCTAAAACTACCAATTCCAACCCATATTTTTTAGCAAATTTCTCAGTAGAAATAAAGATGGGATATTGTGATGGATGATTTATCGATAAATAAAGAAGTATTTTGAAGAAATCATCTTCACTTTTTAAAGATTGCTTGATTCTTTCGTGAGGTAATCTCAAAAGGTTATTGAGAAATCGAAATCTTGTTTCATCTTCAATTATGCTATACTTTTTGAAGAATTTTAGTGTTTTTTTAGTATTTTCTCTGATTCGATTACTTTCTTCTTCCAAAATCGATTGACGGTCTAAGTCGTAGTCCCTCAACATTACGGAATATTCTGCTTTACCCAATTGAGTAATCCTATACTCCTTATTTTCTTTTTTGACAAATCCGTCTTCAATTAAGGCATTCATATTTTTGGATAAAGAAGAATTATTTATTGAAAGAGGTTCATTTAGTAAATCTGCCCATTTACAGAAAGTATTATTGTAAACCATCCATAATATCCAATGATCGTAATTTCTTTTCCACAAAATTGCTTTCGGGGGGTAATTTAATTTCCTTTTTTGTTTCGTAGCCTGTGATAGTTCATAAAATCTGTCTTGTCCTTTTGTTGTTATCGTATATTGATTAAATTCTTTCTTTTCAATTAACTCTGCTAACAAAAGTTTTTTCAGATAAATCGATAATGTTGAAGGTTTAATCTTTTCTTTTAAATTAGACCACGTGCATACTTCGTTGTTATTGAGCATCCAGAGTATTACTAATTCAAAGTTAATTTTACCAAAGATAGGTTCTATAACTTCTTTAGGTGGGTAATTAATTGGAGAGGACATAACCTAAGGCCATCTAGCTAAAATCTTTATAGATCTAATATATAATGGGCATCGAGTTTATTTATACATTACGGTCTAAAAGAAATATGGAACTCCAATTATAATTATGTAGTATAAACATTTTATAAACTTAACTTTCCACTAGTATAAAAAATCGTATAAACCGATTTAATACTAAAGCTTTATATTAAAAAAAAGCCTAGCTTTATATTAAGAAATATTTCATGTGATTCTTAAAAGCTATCAATGAGTGAAACTAACAAAAAATTTAGATTTAAGATTACTGTTATAGGAGATGGTGCAGTAGGTAAGACATCTCTAATCCAAAAGTTCACTAATGATAATTTTAAAGAAGAATACATCAAAACAATTGGAGCTCAATTTTCCGTATTTGATAGAAAAATCGATGGAGACAAAATAAAGTTATTATTCTGGGACATCGCAGGACAAGATTCATTTAATTTCTTACGACCCTCATTTTTTAACAATAGCGTTGCTGCAATAATTGTGTATACTCTTGAAAAAAATGAACATGGGGAAGAAAGTTTTAATCATATTCATAACTGGGCTGCTGATATTGAAAAATACTGCGGAGATATTCCTGTGGTAATTTTTGGTAATAAAGTAGATTTGGTAGACGAGAAAAAGATAGATACTTCGGCTATCGAAAAAATTGTTGAAGAAAAGAACTACTTGGGACACTTCATTACTTCAGCAAAATCAGGGCAAGGAGTAATTGATGCATTTAATACAATTATTGATGAACTATATGTTAAATATAAAGACATACCTGTTTAAAAGAACTTTATAAGCCTCATTCATTGTTTAGTTTTTTCCAAATAATCAGGTACGAAATCAAAAAATTCCTCTACTAACGCTTTCGCCTTTTTAAACCTACTAACTTCATACAATCCACCAAAATGAGACTTGAATTCATCAATAAACTGAGAATTGAACTTCTTAAGTCCATAGCGCAAAGATTTAGATGATTTTGTAGTAACTAAAACAGAAGCAACTGGGTAGTCCTTATTGTGTTGAATTAAAAGAACTGCCCGATCCATCTTGATTTCCCGTATTTCTCCTTTCTTTAATAATTCATCTAAAATACTACCCACTGCTTGGAGTACCATAGTAAAGACATTCTCGTCTACAGCTCTCAATTTTGCCCAATCGTGTTTAAATAATCCAATGCCGGCATTCGTCTCAACAACCAAAAGTCTATAAGCTTTAAAGGGGAGAATATAAATGACTTTAGGTTCTTTCCATATTACTATTATCGTAAATAACGCTCCTAAACTATGAGTTATAAATCCTAACGAATTGAATATTTTAATAAAAGTTCCTAAAAAGTACAGTGTTGCCGTTACAAATGAAAATAGGATACTACCAAACAATAAAAAGCTTACAAGCTGCTTTAATTCACTCGGAGCTCTTTTCCAAGTGAGGTAACTCCAACTAAAATAGGTCATTACGTAGTAAAAGAGGAAAATAATTTGAAATGTTCGAAGAGTGCCAACAATATGGACGCCATAACCAGGTATAATTTGCATCCCTCCAGGCATAAAAGTTAAGTATAACAAAGTAATCTCAATTAGAAATAAAATCGTGATCTTAATTGAACTCACGCGTTCTTTTTTAATGAGGTCAATAAATATAAAAAGACAGGGAACACCAATTATTTGTGGTATTATCGCAAGGACCATTAATAGTGGTGAATAATAAAGATGCGAAGCGGCATCTAAAGCCCAAAAAAAAGATTGCAATAACCAATTTGCTGAAAATAAATACACTAGTCGATTTTTTCTTTTTTTCGCGTAAGAAAATGAAAGCAAAAATCCAATAATGTTTAACACGCCTGCTGCTGATGCGGATGATACTAATAAAATATTATCAAAACTAATCATTTTCACCTCTTTTCAAATATGATTTTAATTATATTATCTCACTTTTATAGCTCGGGACAAAATCGAATACCTGTTCAACTACTTTTAAACCCTCGTTGAAATCACTAACTTTTCGTGAGCTTTCTAAAGTTCTTTGAAACCGTCTAACAAATTCTTCGTTGAATCTTTTTAATCCATATCTCAGTGATTTCGAAGATTTTGAGGCTATTAAAACCGATGCAATTGAGTTCTCTTTATTATGGTTAATAAGAAGGACTGCTCGATCCATTTGGATTTCTTGGACAACACCTTTTTTTAAAATATCATCTAAAACACTCCCAATAGCTTGGATCATCATAGTAAAGATATTTTCCTCAACTTCTCCTGCTTTCGCCCAATCGTATTTAAATAAAGCCACGCTTGCTATAGTGTCTACTACTAAAATTCGGTAAGCCTTAAAAGGTAAGATATATATAATTCTTGGATCTTTTAAAATAACTAAAATAGTGATAAACGCGCCAATCCCATTTATAAAGAACCCTATGGCGTTAAAGGTTTTTATAAATGACCCAATTGCATACATTACCCCTGTTACAATTGAAAAAATAGTGCTCCCAAATAATAAATAACTTGTTAAGCGTTTTAAATCCGAAGGAGCCTTACGCCAAGTATGGAAACTCCATAAAAAATAAAAAATCATGAAATAAAAGATGTAGATAATCTGCGCTATCCGAAGTACGCCTTTGTTATGAATTCCATATCCAGGAATAATCTCCCAATTATCAGGTACATAAAAAGTGATAATAAAAACTAAAGCTTCTATAATCATAAGTATCGAAATTTTGATTGGACTCACATGCTCTTTTCTGCTAAGTTCTATAAAAATTATAATACAGGGAATTCCTATCAGTTGTGGAACAATCGCTAAGGCCATTAGTGGTATTGAGTAAAAATAATGAGCCGCTGCATCTATAAACCAAAAAAGAGCATAGCTTAACCACATTGCAGAAAACAAGAAAATAAGCCGATTTTTTCTTCGGAACGCATAAATAAATGTAATTGTACCACCAATTGCTACTAATGTCCCCGTTATAGAGGTAGATAACACGAGCAGTAAATTTTCGATACTCATGATACTTTTTTTTTTATATTTTTTGGCTCATTACTAATCTTTGTTTGTAAGGAAAAACCTTACGAGGATTTCATATATAACTAATCTCTAATTAAACAAATATTGTTTTATTCCTATTTAAAAGATTATTCATTATTGTAAATTTTTCTTTAAAAATGTCGTAAATCATTAAAAAATTTCAATGTTGATATTCAAAAAAAGAGATATAACGTATGTTTTGGGTTATTTTTTATTTAACTAAAAGAACCGCTCTATTCTATTATTATTAACCAGTCCAGCTCTAATCCAAGACTCCGATTGAAGTGCATTTTTATAAACTAAATATGGACTGCAATTGACATCATATTAACGAATATGGAAAAAATAAGTGAGTAAATTATGAAGGCTCTAAGTGCTGAAAATGAAGTAATCACTATATGGTTACCACTTCTAAGCCCCTCTAAGGGCAGGGTTAATAAGGGAAAAGGGCGAAGTTAACCCTTTTAATAATATCGCCTTATTTTTTTCTTTTCGTTCAATTAAGTGATAAATGCCTAAGAATTGTAATTTTTCAAACTTAAATTAGAGTACAACCGTATTCGACTTCTAATTATCAATCGAGGGATAGTCTAAAATGTCTTAAAATCCTCTTTTTTTAGACTATTTTTTGATTTCTAAGCTTAATATTTCTAAATAATGCCATATTATATGTCAGTAGGTTTATGAAAATTATAACTTACAGATGAGACTAGTGAATATTGAAGAGAATATCTTTTGGCGTAAATGTTTAAATTGTGGTTTGCTCCAACATAACACTCATATAAGGTGTTTAAAATGTAAGAACGATGATTTTGAGACTATCGAAGCTTCAGGCACCTGCAAACTGCTCACTTATACCATCTTAAAAGCTCCCCCTGCTGAATTCCGAGATAAGGTGTCTTATGCTCTTGGAGTTGTGGAATTTGAAAATGGTGTAAAAGGACTCGGTCAAATCACAACGCAAAATAATTTGCAAACAGGAATGACATTAAAACCAATTTATCGAAAAATTTGTGAAAACTTAGACGGAAAAGAAGTATATGCTTATGTGTTTGAACCAGTTTAATTAGGTTATTAGTTATTAGGAGGAAATAAGATGTTATCAGATAAAGAACTTGAAAAAATTGAAAATAAGAGGAAAGAGTGGGAGGAACAAATCTTAAATAAGTTCACCGAAAGAGGAGAGAGGAAAGATAACTACGAATCCCCTTCAGGAATTCCTTTAAAGCCCGTATATGGACCTGAAGATATCCAGAATATTAATTATTTAGAGGATATTGGATTTCCTGGAACTCCTCCTTTTACGAGGGGAGTTTATCCAAACATGTACCGTGGTCGTATCTGGACTATGCGACAATATGGGGGTTTTGCTGATGCTGCTAAAACAAATGAAAGATTTAAATATTTAATATCGGAGGGCCAAAAGGGTCTTTCAATTGCGTTTGATTTACCAACCCAGATGGGGTACAACAGCAATCATAATATTTGCTTAGGGGAAGTAGGTAGAGTTGGCGTAACAGTTAATTCATTAAGAGATTTTGAACAAGTATTCGAGGGAATTCCTTTGGATAACGTTTCCACAAGTATGACTATAAACGCTCCTACTTCAGTTTTATTAGCGATGTATATTGCTGTAGGTGAAAAACAAGGAGTAAATCCTGAACAGTTGACTGGTACTGTTCAAAATGACATTTTAAAGGAATATGTTGCGAGAGGGACATATATTTTTCCTCCAAAACCTTCATTAAGACTAGTAGCAGATGTAATTGAATATTGTTCAAAAATTTTACCTCGTTTTAATACAATTAGTATTAGCGGGTATCATATGCGCGAGGCAGGGTGCAACGCTATCCATGAAATTGCGTTTACATTAGCGGATGGAATCGCTTATGTTGAAGAAGTTCTTAATAGAGGGGTAGACATTGATGATTTTGCAACACGATTATCTTTCTTTTTTACTACTCATAACAACTTTTTTGAAGAAATTGCTAAGTTGAGAGCTGCTCGAAAGCTTTGGGCAAAGATTATGAAAGAACGGTTTCACGCTAAGAATCCAAATTCTTTAAGATTGCGATTCCACACACAAACGGCTGGAGTTACATTAACAGCTCAACAACCTAATGTCAACATTGTAAGAGTAGCTCTTCAAGCTCTTGCGGCAATATTAGGAGGGACGCAATCACTACACACTTGTGGTGCGGACGAAGCTTTGGCTATCCCAACAGAGGAATCTGTAAGGTTATCCTTGCGAACTCAACAGGTACTCGCGTATGAATCGGGGGTTACTGATGTTGTAGATCCTCTCGGAGGTTCATATTATATCGAGTATCTTACTTCACAGCTAGAAGAAAAAGCTTTGGAATATATTGAAAAAATAGATAAGATGGGAGGTATAACTAAAGCGATTGAAACGGCTTTCATTCAACGAGAAATCCAAAATAATGCTTATAGCGAACAATTAAAGATTGATGAAGGGATAAACCAAATGATCGGGGTGAATGCATTTTGTACTGAAGACGAGTGCACGATTGAAACATTTAAACACGATGATAATGCAGAAGGAAAAATTATAGAAAATTTAGCCGAACTTAAGAAAAATAGGGATGAGGGGCTCGTGCAAGAGATGTTAAAAGAATTAGAATGTATTGCTAAATCGACTGAAAACATCATGCCCGTTATGATTAAAACTGTTAAAACATATGCGACTATTCAAGAAATATGCGATGTTCTAAGAACAGTTTTCGGAAAATATGATTCTCCACAGGTTTTTTAATATCGAGATTCTTTATTATTTTCAAATCAATTTGCAAAAATGTTAAGATTAGTTATTTTTAATCTCTTATTTTTAGACCAAGGATTTCGGTTATTTCATTACATGGTCTTTTTTATCAATACATTTATTAAAACTTACTATTATTATTTTTACAATTAGGTATGAAGTATTAGGAAAACTATTGGGGTACTCTATAACTTGCATAATTATTTCAATAAATATTCGTATAAAGTCAACAAAGAGAAAAGGTTTAAAGGAAGAATAGGGTATATTAATAAGAAAAAGTCAGTGAAGTTCATTAGTTTTTTACTTCTTTTCAATATCATTTTGATTTCCTTAATTACCAGCAGTTTTCTTAATTTTAATAGATTGCTCAACGATTTTAATGATGGAATTGATGATAGTCCATCGGTACCAAATATTTCTTCAAGTGATCCTCCGAATAAACACTTTTTTCAAAACTATAAAGTGATAACAATTGATCATAACTTGGTTTCTGGAACAGGGAGTCATAAGAATTTTCCTGTTTTAATTTCTATTTTGGATTCAGACTTACGTAACGAGGTTCAATCAAACGGGAATGATATTGCTTTTGCTAACGATACGGCTTGGTTAGATCATGAAATTGAACTCTTTGATCAATCATTTAATGAGACTTATGCTAAATTAGTAGCATGGGTTTGCATTCCATCTTTATCAACTAATACAAACACTCTTATAACAATGTATTATGGTAATTCAACTATGAGTTCGCAACAAAATCCAACTGGAGTATGGGATAGTAATTATGAAGCTGTATGGCATATGAATCAAGATCCTTCATCTTCTAATATCTTAGATAGTACATCTAATAATAATGATTTAAATACTAACGGATTCGCTTCTGATCAACGAATATATAACGGAAAAGTTGGAACAGCAATAACCTTTGATGGAATCAATGATTATCTTAATATTAGTTCTTTTTCAGGACCAACAGATGGATTTACTTTTCAATCCTGGTTTAAATTTGATGATGAATATAATGCTAGTCGGAGCGAAATGTATCTTTTTAGTGGCAGTACAGCAGGACGCAACAACCCACGAGTGAGATTTTATCCGGGGGGTGGGTATACTGTTGGTTCTGTTGCGACAACAACTGATGAAAATGATAGTTGCGATGGTGTTAAAAATGTTTGGGCTGCTGATACTTGGTTCCATTATGCCTTTAGATTCTCAATTCCTATTCAAACCACAACCATTTATATCAATAGTACTGTAGATGGTTTTAAGGATGATGCTGATCTTAGTTACCCACACCTTGCGTGGAATAGGTTAACTATAGGATCAAATGATGGGACTAATGTATGGGGATCAGGGGCAATCTCAGAGTTTAGAGTCGTAAACATTCCTCTTTCCGTAGACTGGATCAATACAGAATACAATAATCAATATAATCCTTATGCTTTTTATTCAATTGGAAAAGAATATACCGTATCAGGTATTCCACCTGATGAGCAATATTTCAAATGTTATAAAGAAATAATAATAAACCATACAATGGTAAGTGGCTCACTTGATCTTATTAACTTTCCTTTGCTGATTTCTATTTTTGATTCAGATTTACGTTATGATGTGCAATTAAATGGAGATGACATCGCCTTTGCTTACAATGGTGCATGGTTAGATCATGAAATAGAACTCTTTAATCAAACTTTTAATAGCACGGATGCACAATTAATAACCTGGGTTTGCATACCAAGACTTTCGACATCTTTGGATACAATTATTCGCATGTACTATGGTAATTCCACCATGAGTTCACGAGAAATCCCTACTGAAGTATGGAGTAATAATTATAAAGGCGTGTGGCATCTCTCAGAATCTACGGGAAGTGCTTTAGATTCCACTTCTTACAGTACAGCAGGGTCAGTTTCAGGTACTGTTTCTCGAGATCCAACTGGAAAAATCGATAGCGCTTATAATTTTGGAACTGATGGTCAGATTAATTTTGGTGATCCTCCGGATGGGCATTTTGATATGGGTACAGGAAGCTTCACTATTAGTTTTTGGATAAATATAGATGCTAGTACAGGAAATTATCAATTACCTTTACATAAAGGCGCTGATGTTGTAAGTGAAGCTGGTTATGATTTTGAAACGGATGTATCTGCAACATCACTCACCTTTCACATTTCAGATGGCACAAATCTCGCATCAACATCACCGCTATCTATTATTTTCGACAGTTGGATATATGTTGTTGGAGTTGTTGATAGAACATTAAATTCAATCCGTCTTTTTCAAGATGGACAGATAGTAGGCTCTGGAACAAGCATTGCTGGTATTGGAAATCTAACTAACAATAAACCTCTTTTAGCACCTTATTCAACTTATGATCTAGATGGTTTTTTAGATGAAATACGAATTGCCACTACTGCTCATTCAGCAGACTGGATCGCTACTGAATATAACAACCAATACAATCCTCTATCTTTTTTGACCATAGGTTCAGAAGAAAAGTTCGATTTTTCACCCCCTACTTATTCAAATCTAACAGAAAGTTCAGACCCATTAGAATTGGGTGATATAGAAGTTATAACGATCAATGTTTCCGATCCTTCAGGTATTAATCAAGTGAAAATCGAATTCATGAGCTCTAACGATTCCCTGACCAATATTGGTGGAGATATTTGGCAATATGACGCGTGGATTCCCAACAGTGTTGGTAACCATACATATACAATCTGGATGGAGGATAACTATAATAATTGGAATTCTACTATAGGAACTATCGAAGTGATAGATACCACCTCCCCAACTTATTCAGATATCATTGAAAGTGCGGATCCTTTACAACTAGGACAAAATGTAACAATTAGTATTAAGGCTTACGACTCTCCGGGTTCAGGAGTGAATCAAACTCTTTTAGAATATGGGTCATCAAATCATACGATGATTTTTATAGATGGAAACACATGGAGTTGGAATACGTGGAAGCCATTATCCTCAGGAATTCACCCTTATAAAATTTTTATGCAAGATATGGAAAATAACTGGAATATGACCAGTGGAACAATAACGGTTGTATCTACGACTGCTCCCGTAATAGAAAATCTTACAAAGAGTGAGGATCCTTTAGAATTAGGAAACAGTATTACTATTACGGTTGATGTATTTGATAACGAGACTTTCGTATGGGATGTTTTAATTGAGTTAGATGGAGTAAATCACACGATGACCGCTATTGGTGGATTTACATATGAGTATAATTGGACTAGATCCTATGTTGGCACCATTTATTACAGTGTTTATGCAAATGACACGGACAATAACTGGAATTCATATTCTAGTAGTTTTGACATTGTAGATACGACTCCACCTGCTTTTTCAGACCTTGCTAAAAGTGAAGATTCCTTAGAATTTGGAAATACGGTAATAATATCAGTAAATTCTACTGATTTATCAGATATTAACCAAGTTAAAATCGAATTCATGGGGTCTAACCATTCCATGACCAATATTAGTGGTTTTACATGGCAATATGACTCTTGGATTCCCAACAGTGTTGGTAACCATACATATACGATATGGGCAGAAGATAATAATAATAATTGGGGCTTTATTAGTGAATCGTTTTTAGTTCGAGATACAACGCCCCCAATTTATTCAGATTTGACCGAAAGCGGTAATCCTGTCGAATTAGGTACTACATTAATTATTTCGATTAATAGTACCGATTTAGCTTACCTCAAAGATGTTTCAATAGAATATAGAAATTTTAATCATACTATGACAAACATAGGTGACGACATATGGCAGTATAATTCTTGGATGCCAAATTCAATAGGTAATTATACTTACAAAATTTACATGACAGATAATAATGATAATTTGAATTATGTTAGCAGTTCGATACAGTTTCAAGATACCATCATCCCCGTCTATTCTAATTTGTTTGAAAGTACTGATCCTTTAGAGTTAGGGGATTCTGCGATCATCAGAATTAGAATCTATGACTTCGCAGGTATTAACCAGTCCTTACTAGAATTCGAAGGTTCTAATCATTCTATGACAAATATTTATGGAGATACGTGGCAATATGATTTATGGACACCAAATAACTGGATTCTTCATCAATATACAATCCATATGAAAGATAAGAGCGGTAATTGGAATTTTGTAATAGCTAATATTACTATTCAAGATACAACTCCTCCCCCTTCACCAGTATTGACAAACAGTCCAAGTGGAGATGTCAGTGGTATCTTAGTATTTGATTGGTCAGATGGTTCTGATCCTTCAGGCATCTCATATTATTTCTTAATTATTGATAACGAGACCGATCCATTTGCAACTCCAGGATTTGTATACATCTTTAATATTACGAACTCTGGAATACAAAGCAGTTATTACGAGTTGTCGGAGAATCTTAACGAGGGTACATATTATTATTTTCTTTCTCAAATTGATGGAACTGGACATCAGAGCAGTTACACTATGGGAACTTTTACTATAGTTCCTACTAATAACGAACCTGGGAATACTGATTTTTTGATAGTTATCATCATTGGAATAATTTTCGCAAGTGTAGCAGGATTGCTTCTTACTGGTATAATTGTAAAAAGAAGAACTAAAAAGGAAGTCCTCCCGCAATTAAAAAAAATTTCTCTCAAGCCGATAATCCTGCATGTGGACAAAATTTTAAGGTCAAGTTCGTTTCTCAAAATAGATACAGAAAAATTTAAAATCAAAAAAGAAGAGACAGTAACACTCGGGGAAGAACATAAACACTATGATAAAGAGTTAGAATCCCGTTTAAATGAAATTAAAACCTTAGGAGAGGAATTAATGGATGAAGGCGCTTATTTGGAAGCTTTTAAGCAGTTTGAACTCGCGAGAGAAATATTATCGGGATACAATAGAAATGAAGAAGCAGAATTATATTCTGAATTAATTGTCGGTATAAAAGGTTTAATTGAGGAACGAGAAAGACGATTTGCAATATTGGAACAAGAAAAAGTTCAGGGCAATTCCGTAAGAGTGTATGAATTATACAATGAATTAATGGTTATTTCAGAAAAACTTAGAGATATTGATGCTATCCAAATGTATCAATCAGAATTAATGCAATTTTTTCAAGATGATGAAAAGAAAGCCCTTGATCTGGAGAAGTTAAGGGATCTTCTTGAAAAACGGGCAGATTCCTTATCAAATGACAATCATTTCGAAGAATCCGCTAAAATATATGAAAAATGTGAAAATGTTTCCCTTTTTCTGGTACAGTTAGGAAAAGAAGAAGAAACTATAAATGTTAAATGTTTCAGGGATAAAAAAGTCGATTCTTTAGAGAAACGTCCTTGATAAGCATTAACTTTAATGTCAAAAAGATGAATATTTAAAAAACCTTAGTCTATGATATATTCAAGGAGATAAATTGTGAAAAAAATACCCGGCACATTATATAATTTTGGTATTACTAGTTCAAGAGATAATAGACTCAACATAAATATTTGGTATAGAAATGAGTTAGTTTTTGAAAAAACGGGATTATCAGACGGAGAATTAGTAAATAACATACAATTCTTTTTTGAAAGTAGAAATTTAACGATTCCACGGAATAGACTTGAATGGATCGTTAAGGAGGAATTACTCGAGTTATCCCCGGCAAGTGATATAACTTTTATTGAAGGAACTGTATCTGAAATCCTCGGACAATTTCAACAGAAGAAAACAGAAGAAATGAAAAAAATAGTTCTAATGGGTCTAGCAAATGCGGGAAAAACTTGTATCTATGAAAGGGTATTTGAAGGAAAAAAACCATGGGAACTAATGCAATCAACAGCAACTAAAGGAATTGATTATAGAGAATATAATGTCGGTTCGATAACTAAACCAATGATTTGGGATTTGGGAGGACAACAACAATATCTTGATGAGTATCACGGACCGTTAAGAAGAAATATTTTTCGAAAGGCTTCTGTATTATTATATGTTATTGATGTGTCTGATGTTGATAGATTTGAAAATACTCGATTGGAGTTCGAATGGAGTGCAAACCAAATTCTATCCTCTAACCGAAATGCATCATTAAATATTTTTTTTCATAAGATAGATCTTATTCATGATAGAAATGCATTAATTCCATATTTAAAGAGACTTTTTTCTCAAAATATCTCTCATAAAATAAACTTTTATGCAACATCTGTTTTTGACGAATCATTATTTACCGCTTGGAGCGGAATAATTCGAGAAATTTCACCTAAATCTATATTTATTAATTCGATATTAAAATTGTTGAAAGATCAAGACGGGGTTAATGAGGCACTATTAATTGAAAAAACAAGCGGGCTTGCATGTGGGTCAACAATTAATGGCTCTGATGAGGATGTAGTAATTGGAATGATTTCCTTATTAATTGTAACTTGCGATAAGGTAACTAAAAATATGAAATTACAAAGCTTTAAAGAATTCAGATTGAGAACAACATCTAATTATTTATTACTAACAGATGTTACTGAAGATTTAATGCTTGTTATCCTGTTAAATTCTAAGGTTTTGGATAATGGAAGATTAAAAGAAATTGAAGAGGTGGGTAAGCAAGTTACAACACAAATTAGAGAATTATGGGATGAGTAGGAGGTGAAATGAATAATTGCCTAGAGGGATGTTCTTTTTAATTCATAACGAGATAAAGGGGCCTGAAATTAAAAGTTCATATTATACTAATCCAGTAAATTTAAGTAAAGAATTCATTTCTAAATTATACATGTCTCATGCTGGATTTGAATCATCATCTCATATAGAAATAAAATTTGAAGATTATCAAAGTATTTCATGTTTCACAGGAAATTTGGATCGCAGAAGTCAGAAGGAAGGAATACTCGGCATAATATTTGAGGAAAATGAGGTGTTCGGTAATTTAGATTTGTTTTTACAGCGTAATTTGTATGCAATTGTTGAAAAACCTGATAATGAAACAATTGAAGAAATATTCAAGAATAAACTCCTTAATTATCTTGAATTAGATAAGCTTTTTGCAAAAGTAGAAATTGAAGATATATCAGAAATCTTCCTAATTACGGGTAATCATGAATTTAAATCGTGTCTGCTTAAAATTGGCAATAATCAAACTTCAAATATAGAGATTGGTGAGATGTACCCAAATATTCTTAAACAACAAGAAATTCCGGAATATCAGTATGTAGAATTAATTCCAATTGGTTCCAATAATATGTATCTAATATTAAAAACTGTTTCAGAATCAAAGAATATTAATAAGATAATTTCAACCTTAAAGCCCTATTTAGAAAAATATCCTTTTTATGCCTTAGAAATTTTAACACTATTTTTGCTTCCTTCTTATGTCAAACTAATCCCATTGAACTTAAATTTATCCAAAACATTTTCTGATAAAAACAAATCGGTCTTAGAGAGTCTTAAAAAAGCAGAAAATTATGGTGAAGAGTTTGATAAAATAATCTCGCATCTAGTAAGAGGAGACATATATCTTTTACCCATTTTATGAACTCAAAACAGATTCATCAATTTTTTTTCTATATCTCTTAATAACATATTTCCTATACCGAAATTCACGCGTTGAGAAAAAATCAAAACTAGATTAAATTCTAACCCTTGAATCTTAAAATATTCTGAACAAATTTTCTGATGATCCCTTAATTCAAGGAACATTTTTACAGTAATTGGTAATTTGTTTTTCCTCCTAACTTCGAATTCCCTAATTACATTAGATAGGATTTTCTCCGGGATTAATGCAAACAACAATTTTCCATTAATGTCAAATAATGCACTACCTAGAATCTCTCTATCATCTACACATCCCCTTAAAAATTCAGTTAATTTCTGAAATAAAACTGAGGAAGTTAAACTCTGGTTATCATCAAGTTCGTTAAGATCGTCGTTTTCGTTTTCAGTTTTATAATATTCAAATTTAGGGAATTTTATCACCGAAGAACTTATGGATTGGCTTTTCTCCATCTTTTCTAGTTCTTGCTTGAGTTTTACATTTTCTAATCTCAGAAAGCTAATTCGATCTTTTAAACCCCTGTTTTTTCTCGCCAATTCCTTGATTTCAAACCTGGATAATGCATCACTATTACTATCTGATTTATTTTTTAACGTTGCTTCTAATTCCATGACGAGTTCTTCAAGATAATCTATTTTTTCGAGATGTATAGATATTTCTTTATCCTTTAACTGGAGTTTTAATTCTAATTCCTTTTTACCATTTTTTAGATTATCTTCTGTCATCCTAATGTGATCAAAATTCATAAAGCTATTTAGCTGAGTAAATTTATTCGATATGCATTTTTTAAAGAGGTACACATCCTCATGAGCCACTAACCGAATTAAAACGGCATTACTTTTATTTTTTTTCATGTTATTGAAACTGGTATTGGTTGATGTAACATTTTATTCAAGGGATTGGAGCTAAACTGTGAAGGAAAGGCTTTCTAACCAATAAAATTCGCTCCATTCATGTCGGATAGATGTACTCAAAAACCAAATTCTTTACGGCATAAAAATTTATGCCACAATTCAGGAAATTTGTGATGTATTAAGAGAAGTCTTTTGAGAATATGATAGCCCTCAAGTATTTTGAGTTTTTTTCATATAATATTCCGATATTTTTGGTAATAAGGGAATAACCTCCATAGGATCTCCAAAAATCGGAACTTTTTTTGCCGCTAATATTTTTGAAACGCGCCTTCTTTCTTCTAGAGTATGCGTTCTCTGAATTATAGGAATTAGTGGTTTATTGTATTTATGTCCAAGGCACAAAGTTTCGATAATGATTTCTTCAAAATTTTCTATTGGAGTAAAGAAATATCTCGAATCAAAATAATAGCTCGGTAAATCCATTACTAAACAATCCATTTTTTTATCGGATAAAGCGATGTCTATGATTTTTTTTATGCTATCGCCCTGAAATAATTGAGCAGCAGCGTCTAAAGGGTTTCTTGAACTTGTACCGCGTATAAAAAATTGCTCATCTAATTTTTTTTGAATTTCAGGGCTGAAATTAGGGATATTTAATCCCGCTTCTTGCAATAAATCTACTAATACTACCCCGTATCCGCCGCTAATACTAAATACTGCAACATTCTCAATCTTTTTAATTCCATAACAATCGATAAGATGCGCAATATGAAGTAATTGCTCCAAAGAATCAACTTCCATTATAGGATTTTGTTTAAAAACCGATTTCCATATTTTAGTATTACCTGCAATCGATGCTGTATGGGTTTTTGCTGCTTTAGACCCAATTTCAGATTTTCCACCTTTTAATAAAGCAATTGGCTTTTTTGTTCTTGCAATTGTTCTTATTAAATCATTTCCTCGTCCCTCTTTTATCCCCTCAACATAACATAGGATAATATCAGTTTCGGGGTCGTTTTCAAAAAATGAAATAAGGTCAACAACATCTAAATCAGTCCCATTTCCAAATGAAAATACTTTAGAAAAGTGAAATCCTAATTCTTTTGCAGTATAAATAGCAATATTACAAATGCCACCTGACTGAGCTACGAATCCAATATTTCCAGCTTCTGTGGGGAATTTTCCTCTCCATTGTATTCCCTTTTTTGGATAAAAGAGCCCCATTCCATTAGGACCTAAAAATCTAACAACATCATTAGCTCTTTTTAGCAATTCTAACTCTAATTCGATACCCTCGTTTGTTCCTGCATCAGAAAATTCCGCTGTAAAAATGCTCATTAGCTTAACTTTCTTCGCAACGCAGTCGTCAATAATATCTAAGATTTTGTCTTTCGGCACTGTTATGAATGCAAAATCAACCTCTCCGGGAATATCTTTAACTGACGGATAAATATTTTCGGATGGAAAATCGGAGATTTCACTTATTGAGGGATTTACAGCGTATATCGGACCTTTAAATGTGGCAAAATGATTCCTTAAAAAGAAGAAATTTCTTTTTTTGGATGTTCCAATTACCGCCATGGATTTAATATCGTTTATGAACGATAAATCTTTTTTATTAAGGTAATCTTTCTCTTGAGCCGTCATACTTTTTCTGCCATGTAAGGTTTTAACGCTTTAATTGCAATAGCGTAAAGTGGAATCACGGAAAGTTCGATAAAAATCGAAATCACGAAAGGAGCACTTGGACCAAGAGCATCCCAAGCAAAACCTCCTAAAACTGGTCCTAAAACTGCACCAAATAGACTTAACCATTGTGCAAGTCCAAAAATTTTTCCACGATGGATTTTTGATATTCGGCTGAGGACATTTTGTAGAATTAAATTACCTCCCCATGCAAAAGTCGAGTCAAAAAGTAAAATTATCCCAAACATAAGCCCTGAAGTGGAATTTATAATTAACGAAGTAACTAAAGCACCCAGACCGCTTACAAAAACAACACCTATTATTGGGTTAATTTTATCTGCAATTTTCCCTAATTTAGGAGCAAATAGCAAAGATAGGATTTGACTCGGAAAATAGATGAGCATTACCAATGTAGGATCTTCTACTTTTAATACATCAATTAAGTAAACCTGAAAAAATGGATATGCCAAAGATTGATTCATACTGCTCATCATAAATGCAATGGTTAAAACACTAAACCCTATAAAAAACCCAACAGCTAGGTTTTTCTTAGACTTAATTACTGTATCTTCAATAACCGGTTCTTTAGAAATAAGAGATGGTTCAACAGAAGATGGAAATAAATTAAAAATATGTTTATCTAAGGTAAGGTGTTCATTCACCTTTAAGTGAAACGTGATTCCTCCAAAAAAATTGGATCCTGCGAATAATAGTAGTGGAGAGTAGACCAAAAACAGGTTTTCCGGAACAAAGAAATTAGCCAAACCAAAAACAGTAAAACTTATAACTGAACCAAGTAAATTTCCTTTTCCTATCATTCCTCCTCGCTTTCCAAAAGCAAAGGAACGATTTGCTTTATTTGATTTCTCGGATATCAAAGTATCCAATGGTGTCCAAAAAAACCCAACAAAAAAACCTAATACAAACATACCCATTGCAAATACAACAAGGGAAGAAAAAATAATACCCATATACATAAGGATATAACAAACCGCTCGTCCAAAACTTCCGATGAGAATGAGTAATTTCCTTGAGACTCTATCAGTGAGATAACCAACAATTGGAGCACTGATTAACCCTCCGGTTGTTTGTATTGCAAACATTATCCCTAATTCGATCCCGGTAGCACCTAATAATTGAACTGTAACAAATGGAATCAAAAAAGAAAAGAAAAAGAATCCGACGCTGTTCCAGAAGATTATTCGAATCATTGGAATAAAATCTGGAGTCAACTTGATAGTATTTTCAACCTCTTGCGCATTTATCCCAAAATCATTTAATTTTGGCTCATTGGTGGTGTCATTTCCATCAGAACGATTTTTTACATCAGGATTTTTTGACAGTTATTAAAACACCTTTTGTACAATTATATTAGAAAAAGACTCATATCCTAAATAGTTCATCATTTCAGCACAAATTAGTAGCTTATCAATCAAATGGAATAAACTTTATTTTGGAGAAATACTAATCTTATTACAATTCGATTTTTTATAAAAAAAAAGTGAAAATTCAAATGTTAACTATAGAACACATTAAAGAAATCTTAAATGATTATACGGTAAATCTTAGATTCCATGCCCGTGGAGGGCAAGGAGGTGTAACGGCTTCAAATCTCTGCGTGGAAGCTTTCTACGGTTACGGTGTGTGCCAACCTAAGTTTGGTGCAGAACGCATGGGAAGCCCTACAGAAAGTTATGTGCGACTATCTGCGAATGCAGATCTAGTTAGATCAAACGAACAAGTGTATGGACCTCACTTTGTTTCGGTATTAGATCCATCGTTATTGACAGAAGTTGATGTAACTGCTGGTATTCCGAGAGGAGGTTGGTTAATAGTGAATACAGAAATGGATCAATTAACAATTCAAGATGCAGTAAAACGTAAAGATATAAATATTGCGACTATTGATGCAACTCGAATCGCTCTCGATATTTTAGGAAGAAATATTACGAATACTATCATATTGGGAGCTTTAATTCGTGTGTCTCATCTATTTACGCTTGAAGAATTATCTGACGCTATAATGAAGCGATTTAAAGGAGAAGTTGCTGGAAAAAATATTCAGGCTATTAAACAAGCAATTGAAGAAACATGTATCTATGACATGGGGATCGATCCTGATTTCACTGTCGACAGTAAAGTCCCATGGCAACAAGTATCTTTAGGGTTGCCAGGATACAAAGATTTAGATAAAGCTGGTGTTTGGTATTGCGATGAAGATGTAATCCCTGTTGGAAGCGATCAAGTAAACACTGGGTCGTGGGGTGAATGGGAAATACTATGGGACGAAGAAACATGCACTAATTGCGCCCAATGTTGGTTTATTTGCCCTGACTTTGCCACTCTGAGAAAATTAGGAGATGACGGTAAATATCACATGTCTGGGATCGATGTGTTTCACTGTAAAGCTTGTCAAAATTGTCTTAACATTTGTCCCGTTCAAGCCATAAGCAAACGACTAAAACAAGGTCCTGCTGCTTGTGCAGCACCAGAAGAAGGAGGTAATTAAAATGTCAGTAGAACCAATGAAATTATTTTTTAAGGAAATTAAAGAACCAATTGAAACCGCTATGATTGGTAATTACGCTGTAGCAGGGGGCGTCACACAGACGGATCCCGACGTGATATGTGCTTTCCCGATTACGCCTCAAACGCAATCTGTTGAGGGATTATCCGATGTAGTTCATCAAGGAAGGTTGAAAGCAGCCTTCGTTAATGTCGAATCTGAATTAGCAGCTATTAGCTACTCTACTGCAGCTTGTGCAGCTGGAGCTAGAACCTTTACAGCAACTGCGTCTCAAGGCTATTTATTAATGTCGGAGGCTTTACCGATGGCCGTAGGGTGGCGAGTTCCTTTAACGATGATGATCTCCGCCCGAGCTTTCAACGCTCCAAATCTATCCATTTGGAATAGTTGGGAATTTGTTATTACTGATTATGGGTGGAATTGTATCGTTTCAGAAAATGTTCAAGAGACCTATGATGCCGCAATTTTGTCAGTCATGATGTCTGACAATTCGTTATTTCCAACTATGTTTGTGCACGATGGATTTATCATTTCTCATTCAGTTCAAAAACTATGGCTAATTCCCGATGAGGTTGTACGTAAATTAACGCCAAGGATACCTCGACACACAATCACAACTGAACGCCCAGGAGTATGGGGTGGAATTGTTACCCCCGGATTTTTCATGGAGGGAAGAATGGGATTAGATATCGCTAAAAAATCCGTATTAGATGTGATGAAAAATTCCTTTGCTGAATTTGGAAAAGCAACTGGTCGCCATTATAAACTAATTGAGACTTATAATTTGGATAATTCCTCAAAAACTGCGTTTATTACGATGGGGTCGATGTGTGGAAACATTATTAGTTGGATGACGAAAAATAAAGATATCGGGTTAATCAAAATCAGAGCGTACAGACCTTTCCCTTACGAGGAGTTACAAAAGATTGTCCAAGAGCATAATATTGAAAAATTAATCATCTTTGAGAAATCAGATGCACTTAATAATCTTCTACCACCATTTTCCACATCAATAGCAACGGCGTTGTATCCGCTTAAAACTCTATTTAGATGTTTTATTGTAGGACTAGGGGGAAGAGATGTTACAAGAGATGAATTTAGTGTCGCAAAGAAGAAAATGGAATCCGTTAATGACATGAAAGGACAACTCTATATGTATCTAGGTGTTAGAGAAACTAAAGATAAAATACATGGGGTGAATATATAAAATGTCAAAACCAGAGAGAAATGTTATTCCGTTTGAAGATATTCTAGCAAGAGACGAGAAATGTAACGTATTGTTCCTTAACTACGATAACGAAGCTTTTATGAATACTCCTTTAAAGTATTTCTTAAAATACTGATTTTTTTTTTAAAAATTATTTTTTTATTTTCTTTTCAATCTCCTCAGATAGAAAAATAATAGTTGACTTAATTTGAGAATATTTTAAAATACTATAAGAATAATAGTTCTACTGAAGCTCAGATATTAAATGTATTTCTTAATGAAAATATAGAAATATTCTTTTCCTCATTTTCAGAAAGATATCTCACGGTTATTCCCAATTTTGAGATAAAGTTAAGAAGTCTAATTCGGGAAATTATGAAAGGTATTTAAAAATCAAATTATAACCTAAATCTTCTTATATATCTTCTTAAATGAATCACATATATATCAAATGGGTTTCCAAAATTTCTTAATAACTCAAAATCTTTAAAGTTTTCTTTAATATAATTGAAATCTGCTATGTTCGCATCAGGATCTTCAATTATCGGATAAAATTTCTTAATAATATGTTTTTTGAAAAACCTAAAAAACTTGAAATTTCTTATTTTAGGCACCTGTGAGCAATATTTAATCAAAACTAAAAGATCTTGAATTGTGAAAGAATCAATTTTCGAAGAAATAACATCAACTAGTTTGTCGTTTAGAAAGATCTTATAAAATGATGGATAATATTCCTTATCCTCGATATCGTAATAAGAAAAACCCTCTTCAATAATTTGCAAAAACCTTCTTTTTGTTACCTCTATATCTACTTTTTTTATAGTTTTAGTAATCAATTCTTCTATTTCAGAAATAGAAAGAATTTGAGGATGGAGTAACATTTCAAATTCCCTATCATCTATCTTATCAGGAAGAAATTTCTCAATCGTTTCTAATAGTAATTTTTCATCTAAAGCATTATATACTTCATGATCTATCCAATTTAAAATAAGAAAAAGGGAAAATAAATTTGGAAGAGATTTTAACGATTTTTCTATATCCACTTTATTTTTTACGATAAATTCAGCACGCTCTATCTCCTGTTGTTCCCAGTATTCCTCAGCACCGGGATGCTGGGCTTCCTCAATTTCTCTCATTTTATTACACGCATCACAATCAAAATCCCTTATAAGATTAATAAATTCTTCTTCACTCTTTTCCTTAGTAATTCTTCTGATAATTCTCCAGTTTTTATTATAATTTATAATACCGACTCTATTTACATGTTGACAATTCAAACATCTTCCTTCAAGCATTATTATTCCGGAATTAAAAATTATTTTATAAGAGGGATGAACAGGAATGATATGCTGTTTAGTTAATTCTGAATAGTAATGACAAATAATTTCTCTTCCATCTAGTTCTTCTGAAGGTTCCACATTTTTAGTATTTGCAATAACAAGAATAACAAAATAGATGAAACCTATAGCGATTATGGCTTTCTTTTCATCTGTTTTAAAAATCTCTCTTAGTTCCTTACTAACACCCGGAAGTTGAAGATTATCAAATTCTTCATTTGGGAATGGATTATAGATCGCATGAAATCTAATCTCACCCATTATTGTATTAGGTGTAATTTGATCCTTTATACAAAGACGCAAATAGAATTGTTTTATTATACTCTTCCAAAAGTCACTTACAAAAGATCTTGTTAAAAAAGGTGAATTGGAGGAAATAAAATTAGTAATATTAGTCCCTAAATTTCTGAGATTCCACTTATTTAAAATATCTTCTAGAAAAGCCTTATATGTATCTATGGATTCGGCCTGAAAAATGATAACCTTTAGAAAACGTATCCATAGTTCAACAAGAGTATCTGTATTAAAATTCGTATAGTTTTTAATCAAATCATTAATATTTTCTTTTGCTTTTTTTAGATCAAGAGGTTGATCAATTGAGAAGATATTTTTATCAATAGAAATTGGAAGAATTAGTTCCAAATTGGGATATTGAATAAAATCGCTAAAAAAACATATATTTTTAATCTAATCTTTATTTTTTTCATTTTAGCTCGTTACA
>SOKP01000054.1 GCA_004375715.1 Promethearchaeota archaeon
AAAGAAGTAGCTGATAGAACTAATAAAGATACAGCAGAAATATTTATGGGAATAAAGGAACTAAGAGATAAGAAAATATTAATTCCTATAGAAATATCAGCTATAGGAGAACAACCAGTATCTCAACAAGAGATTAACCTCATAAATCAAAAAGTTATAGCTTTACCCAATCTAACGAACGAGGAGAAACAGAAACTTGTGAATGATCTGGCTCAATTAGGCCCAATTGAACGAGAAGCGTACTTATCGAGCTTAACAAAGCAACAAGAAATAGTCACCGCTCCAATAAAAACAACAATAGGCGATTTATCAGTTGAAAATCAGAAAGCAGCTAAGAAAGGAATAAAAGAATTACTCAAAAGAGCCAAAATTGCCCAGAGTAAGAAATCTTACATAAAAGCTGTTGAAATTTATCAAGGTGCTGCCATGTTGGCCTCGAATTGGGAGTTATCAACTGATTTTCTTAAAATACAAGAGATCATTCGAAAAACGAGGATTGAAGATCTAAAAATTAAAAAAACGAATCTAGAAAATGAGGCAAAAAGTGCGGTTAAAGCGAAAAAATACCTAGAAGCGGCTACGAAGTACAAATATGCTTCCAAAATGGCATCTGAAATCTTTAAACTAGGAGGAACTGAAATGACAAAAGAAGTCAAAAAATTAACCAATAAAGCAAATGAATATGAGAAAATGAAATAAATTAGTTATTTTATTACCTTTTTTTTTAATCTTATTTTTTGTTATACGCTTTTTATTTATTTAGTCTGTAATTCCATTTTCGGTTATAGAAAAAACAGCTTCTCCTTCAGGTAAGTGAGGGGCATCAATCATTTTTGCTACTCGTTGTTCACCTTTTCCTTTTCTTAAGTAAACTCTAATTGTTGACCCATGCGCCACAATATTTCCCCCTGCTGCTACCGTTGGATTTCCATAAAAAACATCTGGTTTTGATTGAACCTGATTAGTTACAATTACACATAAATCAGGAAATATATCTGTTAGCCTTAGCAAATCGTGGAGATGAACATTAATGGTCTGCTGTCTATTAGCAAGTGTCCCTCGTCCAACATATTCGCTTCTAAAATGACCAATTAACGAATCAACGATAATAAGCTTTATATTTTTTTCTTTAATAATATTAGTGGCTTCTTTAATTAGCATTATTTGATGATCGGAATTATATGCGCGCCCAAACACTATATTTTTTAGAACTTTTTTATAGTCTAGATCATGCCCTTCAGCCATCTGTATTATTCTTTCTGGTCTGAATGTTCCCTCAGTATCGATATATAGAGCATTTCCGTTTAATCCTCCATCTTCCTTAGGTAATTGGACATTAACACATAATTGATGAGCTATTTGTGTTTTTCCAGTTCTAAATTCCCCAAAAAATTCAACTACACACCCTGTTTCGATACCACCATGGAATAAATTATCAAGTTCTTGACTACCTGTAGTTATTCTGCTAATATTTTTTCTATATTCCCAAACATCTTCAGCAGATTTGAAACCGATGTTTAGTTTATCCATTGAAGCTTTGATTAACTTTGCTGTTGTTTTATCTCCTAATCCTGATTCTTTTTGAATAATGCTTGGAGGTGTATAAGCTATAGATTCAAGGCTCCCAAAACCGGCTTTGATCAATTTTTTGAGTGTAGCTTCACCTACACCAGGAAGTTTTTTAACGGCTTCTACACAAGCATTTGCATCATCAT
>SOKP01000254.1 GCA_004375715.1 Promethearchaeota archaeon
TTGCTTTTATCGTAGAAGTACCCTTAAAAAATAAAGCGTCCATTTATTGGCACGAGCGTAATGGATTTATACTCGAAGCTGTTAGCGACGGTGAGTATAAGGGAAAAACATTTAAATTTCTGATCTATGTAAATTGGAATAAGGTAACTTGAAAGGTACGAGACCTTATTGAATTTATGTTTCCTTAAATGCTTACTTGTTGATTAATTCTATTTGTCCCTATTTTTAGTAAAGATTTCACCGGTCAAACTCTTAGCAAGCTTAGCGCTCGTGTCAAATAGGTTTTTCATAGATTTATAAAAGATGTCGCCGATAAATTCGCTCATCTTTTTATCTGGTTCCATGCCAACTTCAGAATCTCCAACATCATTCAATTCTTTTATGAGATCAACCTTTTTTTGCTTAAGCTCCTTAGTGAGATCTTCAAAGCTGGTTTCGATATCATCCATTTCTTGATTTTGGTTATTTTCCACTTTTTTTTTACCTCATTTTTATTCTTGTTCTGTTTCAGGGTGCACTTTAAGAGAATCAATAATCTTAATTATATCCGCAGCAAGTTCGTATCTCTCATCTCGGTATTTTGGGCGAGATAATCGTTTTTCTACCCGAAGTGGAGTTCCGATTTTCACTCTTATCCCTGTTGTGTCAATCAAATTTAGAATTTTTGCCTTTTCCGTGTATATTGCTATTGGGATTATAGGTGCCATCGCCGCAACAGCGAACTTAATAATTCCTGCCATAGCTTTCACTTGAACCTCAGGAGTAAGTTTCGATTCTGGCGTCATGGCAACAAGATCTCCGACTTCGTTGAGATAATGGAATACTTTATCTATTGGTACTGTATCGTCTTTATCAAGCGTGCTACGGAACATACCTAACGTTTTAAGAACGGGTCCATACAATTGGTGTTTCATTAATTTATGATAAACCATAAAATGAATTCTTCGTCCAGAAACCTGGCTAATAATTGCCATATCTCTCATAGCATTATCGCTTACTGTCGTTAAAATTGCTTTCCCTATAATTGGTACGTTTTCTTTACCTTCTATCTTTAAATCGGCAAATGTTTCTAAACCAAAGCCTCCAATACCTTTTACTGCTGCGTATAAAATATCTTTCATAAGATTCTTACTGTTTAGTTTATCTTTTCCTTTTGTTTCCTTTTCTTCTGTTGATGTTTCAACCATTTTTTTCTCTCCTTTATAATTTGTCTATAAAATTGCTAACTTCCTCCATCCGTCTCTCGTAATATTCCTTTAACTCTTTCTCAGAAACAAACGAAGGAATTACTTTTTCTAAATAAATATCAAAAATTGTTGATAATTTAGTTTTATGTTGAAGAGACTCAAGAAATTCCTCTCCTAAGTGCTTCAATTGATTAAAAAATTCTGCCATTTCTCTTATTCCTCTATACTCATTAAGTTAATTGATCCCATTTTCCACATCTAGAACCCCATCGAGCGATAACTTTATTTCCATACTCCGGCATTTTAACTTGGACAATCTCACAGTTATTTGGACAATCCCCGCAATTAAACGCTGAAGTGGTGAATTCTATCTCGGCTACCTCAAGACCTCTGAATTCTGTCTCATGTTCGTGTTCGATATAGTAATCTCGCACAAGGATAGCCATACCTAGAGCTCCCATCAATACATTATATTTAGGAACAATAACTTTACATCCTAAATGTCTTT
>SOKP01000157.1 GCA_004375715.1 Promethearchaeota archaeon
TCAAATTCAGCTTCTTCAACCCGAGGAGCTAAAAAGTAGTTTAATTCGCCGCCCTCTAATAGGTTAAATATCATTTTAAGAGGGTGATCTGTTTTTAATGAAATTTCTAACTTTTCGGTGATTGAAGCGATTTTTAAGATTGCTTTTAGAAACGTTAGACTGTAGGCACCCGTACATGTTTCCTTAATATCGCTCTCAATTAGGTCATCTATGCTTAAATTATATTCCATCTCTCCAATTTGGCCAGTAGAACTAAAGACTAATCCTTCGTTAGCAACCGCCTTCATGTTCAAGATTTCAGAATATATTTCTGCGTCCTTTATAGCCTCTACTAGAAAGTCGGTATCGATCACCCAATTAGAAGGATATTCAATTTTTAACAAATTATCCATTGGAATTTCTTCTCTTTCCAGATCGATCAAAGCTAAACTAAACGTTCGTTTACGCGTGTTTCCTTCTCTTTGCATAGTGATTTTGATTTTTTGTTCCGATTCTTTAAAGTCAATTTCAATATTGTCGTTCATGGAGCTTCTTCTGAGTATTTTATCCAAATCGTCCAAGTTTAAACCAATTTTTGATTCTTTACTACACTTGTAATCGTCAAAATTCTCTTTTTTAATCGACAATTTTAACAAACAGATTCGACTGGGATCCATTGCAGTAATGACAAATTCTTTAGGAGATACTTTGAATTCTGTCTCATCGATGATGCTTGAAAGAGTTTCGACTATTCCCTTTAATATCCTACTATTATCCAGCTTAAGTGTAAAGCTCATTATTTATCAGCACTTTAATTGATTACTAATTTATATTAATATAGTTTTATTGGCAATATTTATAAAATTCAGTATTAGAGGTTTAATAATACCTATTTGTAATTTTTGAATTAATTATTTATAGTCATCTTAAATTTTTTAAACTATATAAATAAAAAAAAGTTGTTATTATGTCTCGCGAACACGCAGCTCAAAGGATTATTCAAGATATAAAAAGTTCCGACAGTCGAGTTCAAATAATTGGTTTCATTAAGGATCTCGTTGATGATGACCATATAATTCTCAAAGATAAGGTTAATGATATAAAAATTGACATTAAAAAAGTTGATTTTCCCTTTCAAAAAGATGATTTAATCAATGTTATTGGTGAATTAAACATCAATATGGCTGGTGAAAAAGAAATAGAAGCAGAAATTATACAGGATAAAAAAAATCTGAACTTTGATTATTACTTGAAATTGTACGAAATTAAAAAAGAGTTAAACTTAGTTTAAAGGTAAAAACAAGCTCTAAATCTTAAACTTATTACATCTTTAATCATTTAACTTAAACTGATGCAGTAGATTATGCTATTTCTTGAAATATTGAAATTTATATTAAATATAACGAAAAAATTTATTAGATGCTCTTATTTTTTACTATTAAGGAAAAATAGTATATTCTAAAGTTATAAAAATGGTTGAATTTTGCCCAGAATGCTCAAATCTCTTACGAAGACAAGTGATTGGCGAAAACAAAACATTAGTTTGTAGGTGCGGCTTTCAAAAGGATTTATCCCTAAATGCAGAAGACGTAAAAAAAGCTGCTAAATTGAAAGAAGAGGCTTTAAACAAGAATTTAATTATAGTCTCTCAAGCAGATAAAATATCCGTTCACCCGATAGTAAGAAAATATTGTCCCAAATGCACCA
>SOKP01000071.1 GCA_004375715.1 Promethearchaeota archaeon
AGATAACTTTCCATAGTAAATTCTTTTTCATTTTCTGACACTTTTTTCACCTCATTTTTGATAAATTGTTACTACACATGTAGCTCCACTCCCACCTAGATTGTGAGAGAGCGCTTTCTCCACATCAAATTTTACTTGTCGATTTCTCTCAGCAATTCCCCTCATTTGTTTGAATATTTCTACTGCCTGAGCAGCTCCCGTAGCCCCTACTGGATGTCCTTTTGATTTAAGCCCGCCAGATGTATTCAAAGGTAAGCAACCATCTAGTTTTGATTCTCCATCACGTACAGCATCAACAGCTTTACCTTTTTCATAAAAATCTAAATCTTCCATAGCTACTAACTCAGCAATAGTAAAACAATCGTGTAATTCCGCTATTTGAATGTCCTTTGGAGTAAGGTTTGCCATCTGATAAGCTTGTCTTGCTGCTTCTTTTGTTGCTACAAAACTCGTTAAAGACTCTCGATCGTGTAAAGATAATGCGGCACTACCTTGACCTGTTCCCACAATCCAAATTGGAGTGTCAGTAAATTGTTTGGCGACATTCTCTGCAGCTAAAAATACACAAGCGGCTCCGTCAGTTACGAGAGAGCAATCGAAAAGGCGGAGAGGGCTCGCAATCATAGGATTGGAAGAACTCTTTAGGAAATCAAACTCATCTTTCCAATCTGGAATTTCTTTACCTTGTTTTTCCAATTTAGCCAATTTTTTATCCATTAGATTTTTTATTGAAAGTTGCATATGAGCAAATGGATTTTGTGTTCCATTTTCATGGTTTTTAATTCCAATTCTCATTAAATCTTCGGCAGTAGTTCCGTATTTGTGGAAATGTGCCGAAGCAACAGCAGCATACAATCCCGGAAATGTTGCACCAGCGGGGTACTCAAATAAATTATCTGATGCCGTAGCTAAAGTATCTGTTACCAAGGTTGTTGATATCTCATTCATTGTTTCACATCCACCAACAGCGATCACATCATGTATACCTGAAGCTATTGCAATGACACCTTGTCTAAGAGCAACACCACTACTGGCACAAGCACCTTCAAATCGAGATGCTGGTTTTGGAGATAATCCTACGAAGTTTGCCATTTGGGGTGCGAGATGTCCTTGATGATTAAAAAGATCTGAAGAATAATTTCCGATGTAACACGCGTCTACATCTTTAGGTTCAATTCCGTTATCTACATTATTAACAGCGTTAAGCCAAGCATCTACCCATAAATCCGGATTTCGCTTTAAAGGGAATAATCTTCCAAATTGTGACATTCCCGCTCCAACAATCGCAACGCGTCGTGCTAATTTTCCCATTTTTTCTACCTTTAGTTAATTATTATTTATTATTTTTAAAACTATTAAATTAAATTTTCGAATTATTTTATTTCTTATTCTTTCTCTTTTTAATAGTTTTTTTACACTTCTACGATAGGTAATAAGAAAAGCAGAAACACTAATCGTGGAAGAATTTGAATAGAAACCAGATTTCAACAAGAATCCCTATGGATGTTATAATAAATGGGGCTAAATAATGGACATTTTCTATTAAAAGAGCCCCTATTATACCCGTTGGAATAAATGCTACACCCCTAATAAATGATACAATTCCATACGATTCCGCCTTCTTATTTTTTCCTAAATCTGTAAGGATAATCTGCTCTGATGGAATAAA
>SOKP01000165.1 GCA_004375715.1 Promethearchaeota archaeon
TATACAATTCATATTTCTTTATGAACATTTTCCTAAAAAATAATAAATAAAAAAAAGGGAGGAATGTAGAAGTTTTACCTATACTATAAATCTATTTTACTTAAAATAGCTTTATAAAGATCGTTAGCAAATTCTGGTTGATGTTTCAGTATTTTGTTAGAATCCAAGGTTAAGATTCGAAATTTTACAATAATTTCATTGCTGTATTCTTGAACGTGAAATCTTGGCCGAGTACCAAAAATATCAGCGTACTTCGCGCAAAGTTCGTTAAATTTATCAATTATAATGCGGAAGCGAGCATAAGGTACTCGCATTTTAAAATTATAGGTGTGTACGATATCTTGGTTGTTCTCAGAGAACGACGTAAAGAAGTTTTTAGTATCCGTTTCTTCTTGCTTTCTCATCTCTTCGTTGTATACATCGATATCTAACCTTGCATTTCCTATATCTTGAGGAGATCGAGTTTGTCTTTTGAAATGGATGTATTTCTTCCTCGATGATAGCTTTATTGTATAGTTTAAAACTATTGAGGATACAACATCAGAATTAGAAATTTCGACAATGATACGATCCATAGTTTCAATAATTACTTTTGTAAGTGTTATAGATTTTATTATGCCTTTATGGCCACTTATTTTAACCACATCGCCAATATCGAAAGGATCCACAATCCATATTAGCAATCCGGCTACAAAATTAGAAAAAACTCCGCTGAAGATAAATGCTAACGCTGTGCTTACAGCCCCAGTTATTATTGCGGTATACTCTGTAGGAAGGGTAGTAAAAGAAGGAAATCCATTGATTGTGAAATATAATAAAACTAAAATTGATATTATTCTGAAAGCGAATAAGATTTTATTCTTCCTTGCTATTGGGATTCTTCCTATCCGGCTAAATAGAATTGAGAGAAGCCTGTTAAAAGTGTACAACAAAAAAGCAATTAACACTACAATAATAAAAGCGAGAATATCATTTTCAAAAAGAGACTCTATTTTTCATCACCCTCGCGCTCTAATTTTGTTTCTGGGAGATTTTTTTGGTATTCTTCCCAGTCTTTATAGATTCTATCAGGGTATAAAGTGAATAGAATGTCCCTCAATAGGGAATCTATATAATTCAAAATGATCGTAGGATTACTTGATTTCACGTGAAGGCGAATACGAACGCGTCCAAATCTAGTAGTGTCAATTGCATAATCGGGCATAATCCCGAATATTTGTTCATACACTTTAAAGACATTCATTAACATTTCTTCAAGAAAGTTAGGATCCAAACTCCCCAAGAGTTCTAACTTCTTAACATATATTGTTGTTTTTATTCTAGCAGATAGAATTCTATTAATAAGCTTAATATATTCTTTATAATGACGTTTTTTACGAAATTCTTCCCTTGTTAACGGTTCATATATTTTAAATTTATCATGAGTAAATTTAACTGTGGTAGAACCATATACATTACTGTTGGGTATAATTATGTCTACTCCATCAAACTCTCGTATTTTAGTATAATTTAAATTGATTTCTTTTACAATTCCTTGAATTTCGTTCGTCTCGATTAGATCTCCAATTTCAAATTGGTCCGATGATAATAATAACGCTCCTGAAACCATATTATTAATAATATTTTTAAAATTTAATGAAACAGCTACTACTAAGAACGGCACTATGGCAAAAAACAGTGTAGGATCAAACTCTATCAGAAACCAGAATAAAAATATACTCCAAATTATATTTACACTAAGAGATACAATCATTCGGTAAGATCGTTTTTTACTAATAGCCGCTGTAATGCTGCCGAGAGGTTTCCGTATTATGTAAATGATAATATTTATTACAATTAGAATTTTGACTACTTGCGTCCATGTAGAGAGGTAAATTACGAGTATCGCAACGATGCTAAGAATTAAATATATGAGGAAATAATATTTTTTCTTCATAATTCTATAGTTTGATTTCTCATTTATAAACAATTTTTTTTCAAGGACGAATAAACTATAAATTCTAATCTAGCGTAAGTTTTATTTAGCTGTAGAATTAAAATTTTGGAAAAAACGCGAGGTATACGAATAAATGATGTATAATAATCTAGATGACTCACCGCAAGACAACGAGGAGGAACTTAGCCAATTAGAGACACAGATTTCAGAATTATTCACACTTCTGGAGAAAAGTGAAATTCAAATAGAACTGTTAAAAGATGAAAATTTCCAACTTAAATCTCAAATCCAGATATTGCAACAACAATCAAAACCAGTTCAAATTAAAAGCCATCAAGTTGAAACCATTAGAGTACCTAAAGAAAATATTGCTATTGTTTCTCCTTCTGATACAAACATCAGACAAAATAAAAGAAAATGTCCAAAATGTGGAGCATCGGGTTTTTCCATTAAAGAAGTAGACGATAAAACTCGTATTATTACTTACGTCCCAAGTAAAATTTACATGAAAAAGAAAGTCTGTACCAAGTGCAGATTTGAGTTCTAAGTCCTTTATTTCCTTATTAACGAAGAATATGCCTTTATACTTGGTGAATTTTTATTTTTCCACCAATAAGGGATAGGGATAGAGTGAAATCGATCTCTATCAAATAACTTTATTTCTTTTTCGGTTAAAACAAAAGCAACACCACCCAAGAAAGGAACCCAATCTTTGTCAGGAGGTAACCCAAACCACCCGTATTTTAACGCTATTAGAAAGATATCGTGCGTGATATGGATATCTATACCATTTTCTTGAACATCGTTGATTCCATTCCAGATAACATTTGCTGCATTTTGACAGTATGATTGAAAGGGGGTTATTTTATCAGGAGAATAAAAACCAACTGCCCAACGATACAAAAATTCAAGGGGATTTTCATTTTTAAAAATATTTAAAAAGAACTTTGGAGCGGTTCCAGCATGGAATAGTGGAGTTAGCGTTCCATTTATTGTCCCCTTTCCTCCAACACTTTCAAATCCCGTCAAAATGTCTTCTGCGGTTTCCTGACAGCGCTCGACAACACTATGAAACAATCTAATTGATCTTGATATGGGTAACTTTTGACCAAAAATTGTAGCGATTTGATGACCTTGAGGCGTTAATTTTAATTCATACATCTTTTCAGACGCTGTAGGATTATTTCTGTGCGAATGTCGCAGAAGCAGAATTATTTTAGAGTTTTCGGGGAATTTCTTGAGAGCTTTAATAATATTGCGCGTTTGTACGGTCCATTCGGCATTTTCCCAAATGTTTACTCCTTCCATCTTATAAAATAAAAAGATACAACACTAAAAAAGTTAATTTAAGACTAAAAGGAAAATTAAGATTATATTCTAGCTCGTAGGTGGATGAATATCTGCATAAATTAACATCTTATCGACTATAATTTGAAATAGCAAATCCACATTTTCTCCGGTTTTTGAAGAGCATTCGAGGTAATCGAATTCTTCTATGACTGTAAGAAAAATTTCTATATCCTTTTTACTCAAAGATCTTTGTTCTTCTAAGTCTAACTTTCCACCAACAATTAGCACAGGAAATTTTGTGTTCCTAATATTCGATCCCTCGTTAAATTTCAAAAACCATTTATCTATATTCGTAATGCTATCACGCTTAGAAATGTCGCACATAAAAATGGCTGCAGACGATCCTTTAGCATAGCTAGGTAACAGTAGACTAAACTTCTCTTCACCAGCAAAATCCCAAATTTGTAGTGTTATTCTCATAGTTTCCGTTTCTATGAATTTCATCAAAATTGCTGCTCCTAAAGTCGACTTTTGGTCATGATCAAACTTAGCAGTAATATAACGGTTGATCAATGTTGATTTACCAACACCTGAATCTCCAAATATGCACATTTTGAAGGCTAATTTCATTTTTTCCATAAGTTAAATTCTCCACCAAAGGATTAAATTAATGCAACTGATTTTTAAAAAGCCTACTAAACACTATCCTTATACCAGAATAAAAAGAAAGCAATACGCTTTCTTAATATTCAATTAATGTTTGTGACATTTTTATATTTATCCGTTAAAAAAGTTAATTTGAGAGTTCTGTTTTGTTTTTCATTAACTAATGAGTATGATTCTAAAATGTTAGCTCTATATTAAATATATTTCATCTACATCGACAGAATTTGTGAATAGTTCATCTCCCTTTGGCATTCCCAGAGATTATCACCATTTCTTGCCTCTTTTCATTCCTTTATTCGTTCTTTTCTTCCTCTTATCTATTCTACTATTACATTTCACCTCAAACTTTAAATTCGTAAAAAACAAATTAATTACATGAAAGAACAAAAAGAAAACGAGATTGAATTAGAAATTCGCGAGCATTCCGATGCGGATTTCTTTCCAGAAGCGTGTCCTTCTTGTAAGTCGAGCAACATAAAGAGATTCACGTATCATCTCAGAGAGGTTCAAGATTTAGGCACGCCCCTCATTTGCCGTCGAATCCATTACGAGCGTGTATACTTTAAATGTAATGAATGCGGAGAAGTCTTTACCATAGAACATCCCCTCGTTCCCATTAATGCTAGATACGTGCCAGGCGTGATTAAATATGCGGTGGTTAGGGTACTGGAAAAAGGAGACTCCATTCGCAGAGTAACGCAAGACCTTAACGAGCTCCATCTGGTAAAAGTATCGGAGACCACTGTTCAGAGATGGATAAACGAGCAAGGAAAAAAAGAGTACCTTCCTACCGATTTGAGCGATGAAGCCCCGCCCGAAAATTTTTCGGGGTTTCTCTCCTTGGATGGGACGTTTAAATCCGTGAAAGTAAAAAAAAACGACCACAATTTGGTACATTAAAACAGGGATTATTAATTGCTACGGACTCTTTAGAGAATAAACCAATTGCAGGCGCTTTAGTTTCGGGAGAGAGCGAAGAAGAGACCGCTTTTTTATTAGATGAGCTGAAAAAATGGCTTCCCAATCCTGTGAACTTCATGACCATCGATTTTTCTACTCGACTTGAATCGGGCGTGAACGAGGTATTTCCTAACATGATCGTTCAGAAATGCGTGTTTCACGCCATTCAATTGCTCACGAGAGGGCTTAAGAAAGAATTTACAAAAATAAAAAAGGAGCACCTCCTTGATCACATAGACGAGTGGATATCTTTACGCAGGCGCACACTCTCATTAGAAAAAGGCGAGCAAACGACTGATGTATCTCCATTTAAGTTCTACGATGTGGAATTGGCGTGGGAGATTTACGCTCAATTAAGAGAGTGCCTATCTCGTAACGACCCCAGACAAATAGAACGGAAGCTACAAACTTTTTTCTCGTCTTCTCAATTTATTAAATGGTATGGTAAGCATGTGTTCTTATCTAAATACGACGATGTCTTTAGCAAAAGGAATCTCACATACAGTATAAAAGGAATTGAATATATCGTTCCTCAAATCTATAAAGCGTTCAGGGCGGCGATTAGAGAACTACGCAAGGAATTAGAAGACTTAAAATCTCATTTCAATAAAATTAAATATCTCGTTTTAATGAATCCAAGTAATATGGAATTATATCACCGCAGGAAGCTTCGAAAGTACTTAAAAGAGTTCCCATGGCTACGCTCTTACAGGCAACTTCTTGTAAGATTTTATTATCAATTTCGCTTACCTCCAGATAAAAGGTCGCCGCTCTCCTTTTTATCACGCCTGATTACCGATACTTCCCATCCTTGGTTGAAGAGTGCCGTTCAAACCTTAATTGATAACGAAGAGAGCGTGTTCCGATTTCAACGCGTTCCCGAATTATTCCCCAAAATCAAGCCCTCTAAATCCATTAAAGTCGTGAACGAATCCTGTAACAAGCTCGTGAAAAAATTGTATCGGACGCAGTGTGGCATGCGCACGATCAAGAATATTCGAATGAGAATCTCCAATCTGTTGAAATGCCCCATTATAATTTCACCAAACCTATTAGAGAAAATAAAATAAAGAACTAATAATTATGAATCATACCCCCAGCTAAATGGAAAAAAAAAAAATTAATTTAATAGTTTTATTTGAAATTATTAT
>SOKP01000306.1 GCA_004375715.1 Promethearchaeota archaeon
CCTGCTGAAAATGTAAACTTTGCGAGCATTGATAAAATAGCTAAAGAAGTTTCTGAAGAGATGTTAAGCAAGGAGTACTTTATTGACTTACGGAAGCGTTTAATTGAGGGAAAAGTTCAAACCTATTAATTTTTAGTGTCGATTAGTAACATTTTTTTTTATTTATTTTATATTAATTACAGAGAATTATATATTGTGAGCAATTACTTTATTTTTATCTTGAGAGAATTAAACAGTTAAAGATGATGAAGTGACTCAGAATTGGGATTGGATAAGTGGATAAAACCAGAAGAAACTGTGAAAAAATCTGAGAAAAAAGAAGACGCAAGATCAACAAGAAAACCTAAGAACCAGCCGATAGAAAAGATAGGTAAAAAAGAACCAATAAAATTAACGAAATTTGTTCTTATCTGCTCTAAACCAAAATGTAAATACAAAAAGACAATCATGAAAAAAGAATTATCAGAAAAAGATCGCACTTGCCCTCGATGCAAAAACGTAATGAAAGTTCAGTAAATTCTAATTAGTAACATCTTTTTCAAGAATTTTGCTATCTGAAAGATTGTTAAGATCGAATTGTGTCTCGCAATTTGGGCATCTGTTTTTTGGTTTGCTGTATTTCAAGATTAAATAAAGTATAAAGCCTAAGCCAGCTGTTAGGATGACGGAGAAGCAAAGTATTTCGTGGTAGATATGGTCAAAATTCTTCCTTCTAAGAATGACATTTTGTTCGCATGTTGGGCAATAAACTGTTTTTTTCCCCGTAATAATCAACTGTTTTTTCGTTTAATTAAGGAGGTAAATTGTTATTTAATTAATTATTTTATGGTAAATGTGGGAGAAAAAATTATTAATGTTGAACTTTATAACATATATAAGTTCTTCCTAAATAATTAAGAAAAGTGAACTCATAAAAAATGCCGAAATGTTATCATTGTGGAGAAGAGAAAAGCGAATTGTTTGGTTGTTCTAAATGTGGTCAATCTTATTGTTTTCTTCATAAACAACCTATTGACCACGAATGTAATATTGTCATAGAGAGCTTGAATTATACTTCTCATACGACACCACAATTAACTCCTCAATATGCAGCTCCATCACAAACCACTTCGTCATTTACAGAACAAAGTAGTTTAATAGAAACTACCACGCGAGGAACAACTGACGGAACTTATACATGGTATCGTCAAGAGCAAGCAGTACCGGAAAACGCTTTTGATCCTGATTCTGGCATTAATTTTAAAGGAATATTATTGGCGCATAAATCTGAATTACTTCATTTTATAATTGGATGTAGTTTAATTTTCTTGATTGGAATAATTTCATTCTATAATCAGATTATCGATTCGGGTTATATATGGGCTCTTTTTATGCTTGCTGGCTTATATATGACTGCATTTCTTTTCCACGAATTTGGCCATCGTCAAGTAGCGATTCGTTTTGGGCTTCAAACCAAATTTCGCTTACTTACATTTGGGATGCTTTTAACGACTTTAAGCCTTGTTATGGGCTTTATTAGTTTAATAAGTTCATCTAGCACATTTCCAATGCTAGCTCTCCCTGGTGCAGTCGTGGTATTAGGATTAGATAAAATAAACAGAAAAACAGGACTATGTAAAGCAGCAGGACCAGTAGTTAATTTGATTTACGGTTCAATTTTATTAATTATATCTCTACTTATTCCTAATACACTCTATCCTTTGAATTTTTTCATTGGTTATGCATCCTACTTCAATTTCATGCTTGGAGCATTTAATATGATTCCTATTGGGATATTAGATGGACAAAATATATGGAAATGGAATAAAAGAGTCTACATCGGCTTAACAAGTTCGTTGGTTGTTATGTTAATATTGACCTTACTTCTTATTAATTCACCAGTAGGACTATACATTTAATTTTCTATGCCTTGTTTAGGATATGAAGAATCACGAAGAAATTTATAAGAAAAATTATCAAGGATCGAAATTTTAAAAATGTAAGAAAGTAAAATTAAACTTAAATAGAAATACTTGATAATTAGTAAAACGATTTGTAGCCTATAAGGAATATTTCATGACATTTTGCGAACATTGTGGGGAAAAAATACCCTTCTTACCATTTAAATGTAAGTATTGCGGAGGAGCTTATTGTAAAGAACATCGTTTACCTGAGAATCACGAATGTAGTTTTGAATCAAAGCATATTCCTATTATAACCTCAGCTCTAAAAGAATCTAAGCTTAACCATAGTGATTCAAATAAAGGAACAATAAATGTTAGTAAATATATTAGAAGACAAGAAAAGCAGGAGAAAAAATCTATAAAGCAAATGCGCAGATACTCGTCTAAGAGATCACAATATCAAGGTATTAAGGTGATGCTTTTACTAATTATCTCCTTTTCAACAGTAGCGATAATATTTAGAAGTTTGGGTATGGAAGAGTATGTTTTTTTAAGCTTGAATGCGATAATTTTCAAATTTACGTATCATACTTTTATTACGTCTCTTTTTATTTATTCAATTAATCCCTTCGATTATTTCTTCTTCTTTTCCATGATTCTTATATTTATAATCTTTTACTTCGCTTATTTAATGGGGAAAATGATTGAATCAGCTTTTGGAACGAAATTCTTAGTGAAATTATTCTTATTTTCCGGGTTTGTTTCTATAATTTTTTATATTATACTAAGACTGGGGATAGCATTTTATTATCCTTTAGATAGTCTCTCTAATTTTGATAGTGTTGGATTAGTTTGGGGGGGACTATTTGGTTTGTTTACTTTTACAATTTTCCCTGCAATGAATCAAAGATTAACAGCACGTGTAGTAATAATTCCAATCAGGATGAGTGGAAAGAGTTTCTTACTTATGATTATTCTATTTAGATTAATTCTCGGATTAATATATGGGTTAAGTGGTTCATTCCTATATTTTCTTTACTATCTACCCGAATTAGGTGGAGTATTAGGATCGTATTTAGTCTATAAGTATAGAATGTTTATGTGAATATTTTTTTTATTAGTAAAAAATATCAACGATTAATTCTTATTTTTTTTATCTTAATTTAATTAAATCATTAAATCGATATGCCTGAAGATGGATTATCAAGAGTTATTGAATTAAACGAGGATTTAATTGAACACAATGAGAATCTAGCGGCTCAAAATAAAGAAATATTCAAAAAACATAATATTATGTCTTTTGATATTGTTGGAGCTATAGGTGCAGGAAAAACTGCTTTATTGGAGTCAATTTCGAAAAATATTTCAAGAAATAAGCGAGTTTTAGTTATTAATGGGGATGTTGTCACTCGAATAGATGCTGATCGCATTGAAAAATATGGCGTTAAGACCGTTCAGATTAACACAGGTAGAGAATGTGCCTTAAATTCATATCATATCTCTCAAGTAATAAAAAATTATGATTTAAATAATTTTGACGTTGTTTTTATAGAAAATGTGGGTAATCTAATATGTCCCTCAGATTTTATTTTAGGAACCGATAAGCGGATTGTAGTAGTCTCAATTACTGAAGGCCCATGGGTAATTCGTAAACACCCTATGCTGTTTAAATTTTCTGATATAGCAATCATAAATAAAATAGATTTAATTGATGTTATAGATGTTAATCTCAATGAGATGATTAGGGATGCTATTGAAATAAACCCGAATATTAAAGTGATTACAACCAGTGCTAATACTGAAGAGAATATACCCGAATTAATAAAGGAATTATTTTCCAATTAAAATGCATAAATTTATGATGTAGAAATTAAATTAAAAATAAAAGTAAATGAATATAATAATATAGTACAAATTATTATTTATTGAAGGTGTTGAAATATCAGTTTAAGGCAATATAATACCGAATTAGGTTTATTGATTGATAAAATTGTTAAAGTTTATCTTGATGATGATAAATTCTTCGTGGGACAACTCAAAGGAGTTTCAGAGGACAGTAATCTCATCCTTACAAATGTTAAAAATGAAAAAGGTAAAGTTTTCCCAAAACTAATGGTTAGAAGTTCGTATTATCGTTATGTAACTGTTGAAGAAGAACCGTTTCCTATGGCCGCGTTAGCAGACAGAATTGCAACAATTTTTTCCAAAGGGCATGTAAATTACATAGAAGATCAAAACATTATTTCAATTTTAAATGGGAAAATTATCGTAAATGAAGACGGTGTGAGAGGCACTGGCCCTTCTGCTGATCGCGTGAAAAAAATTTACGACCAATTTAATATCGATTTAGACAAGGATTAAGTAAATCTATTATTTTTTTAACTTTATGCTGTTTCTTTTTTTCTTTTAAAGGCTTCCAACAAGTTTTTTAATTCAATATCTTTAATTATATTTTTTAAAAGCGCTTTTCCTAAAGGTGTTATTTTTAATATGTTTTGATTTTCGATTTTCCTTAAATAATCATTTTCGATTAAAAATTTCATATCGGTATTCCATACTTCTTTAAAAATATCTTTTAGATCATCTAGGTCTAAATTTTCATCCAATTCTTTGCTAAGCGCAAGGATTAGGGCTAGAGTTCCGTATTGTGATGGAGTAACTCTATCATCTTTTCCTTCAGAAGTTAAAATGTAATAAGTTTGATCTAAGAACCTCGATTTGATAAATTCAAACCCTACATTTTTTAAATTTGAATAAACAGCGCTTATCACCTGTTCAAAATCCAAGTTCTTAGTTAAAATCAGAAGATCTTCTTCTCTAATCATTTTTTGTGGGCTTGTTATAACAATTTTAGCGATATTTTTCACTATTTCTTCAAAATTCACAGTTTCCATTTGATCTCTCATCATCTCTCATTTACTTTTATAATTTTCAATTTTTCGATATTTTTTTTCAACGTTAGATTAGACATAAGCAATATAATACTCACGTCAGATAAATTTTCGTCAGTTTCAAATAATGGTATAATTTTCCTGATGGTTCTATATATTGAACCACCTTTATTATATACTGGAAGAATGAATAAATTAGAGAAAACAATATTTTTTGAATTTAACAAAACTTTAAACGAGATAAAAAAACTAATTATGAAAAAAATTTTTTCAGGAGTAGTTAAATTCTCATAGCTTACTTTAATTTTGAAATTTCTTGTGAAATCCGTCTTTATCAAAAAAGCATTGTTCATTTGGTTTGTAACGAGGTTAAACTGTACTTGGAGGTGAATTGTTTTTAGAAACTTATTCGCAATATTTTCAAAGTTCTTAAGAAGATTCTCAAAAATACGAAAATTTTCAAAAAATTCTTCGATTTCTTCTTCATTTGCGTTAATATTTATTTTTTCATCGTTATTTCTAAGGATTGCATCTATTTCTTTAAACTTCTCTGTTATTATAGGTATATTACTTGGAAAGTTTTTCTTATTTAAATTGGCAGGATACGATAAATTTTCTAATTCAGATTCAACATTTTTTAGTTCTTGTTCAATCTCTAAAGATTGCCTAATAGGACGTGAGAGTAACTCTTTAGTCTCTTCAAATTGAAACTCTTTGTTTTCCCTAAGTTTTTTTTCATAGTCCTTTTGAACTTGTCTCAATTTTTTCTCGTCTTCGTTTATGGCTTCTAAAATTTCTTCATAATCAATTCTGTAAATTTCATAATTTGGTGATAGCTCTTCGAATTCTGCTTGTGATTGTTTTGATCTTAGCCTAATCTTGTTAATTTCATATTGTGTATCTTTTGCTCTTTTTTGAAGGGCTCTAATCTTCTCTGAATTCGTTAAATTTGTATCAATGCCTAACCGTAAAAACGATTCTGATTCATTTTCTGTTTTTGAGCCTTCTAATTGCCTAGTGATTTTATTTATTTGATCAAAACAATTTTTTTTAATTTGAGATTGATCTTGAATTAGTGTTTCATAAGTTGTTTGATCTTTCTTGATTTTGTCAATTTGATTTTTCCGTTGAAAATAATCTTCTTTGATGTAGGACAATTTAACCTTGTTAGTGATTATAGATTCTGCCAAGCTTTTCATTAAATCTGCAGTGGCTAAGATATCGCTCGAAAATTTTTGAATTTTTGATAATTCTAACTCTTTATACAGGGTCTTCTTTTTTGTTGAGAAATAGATTAACTTAAAGAGGGTATGTAAAATTTCTATATTTTCACTAAATTTTATGTAGATTTCTAGATTATTTTCAACAATCTTACTATAACCAGATAAGATATCTAGTATTTTAGTAAAATTTGTTAAGCCAGATAAGCTATTTGATTCGTTTGAAATTACTCTGATAAATTTCTCTACTGGAATTAAATCCAAATTTTCTTGAATCTTAAGATAATCGTCATTATAATATTCATGAAATTGATTAAGCTTAAATTTTCCTTGTACTAAAGTATATCGATCTTCTATAAAGATCTTTTTTTCTCCTACAATAATCTCAGTCCTATTTTTATTAATGCGTAAAATCACTCCACTTTAATATTTAATCGCTTTCAAAATGATCCTTAAACTTGTTATACTCTTCCTTTTTTTTTCTTTTTCTTTCCCTAATTAATTTTATTGGGTCTGCGCTAGGATCACCGAGATTAATGTATTGTTCTCTTGATCTTTTATCCATTTGTTTTTTAAACATCTCGATTTTTTGGGAGATTTCCTCTGTTATTTCAAGGTCTTTCTTGTTTTCCGTAACGTTAATATCAGTCAATTTTTCGCGTTTCTGTTTTCGCAATCTTCTTTCGAATTCTTTATTTGAGAATTTTAAATAACTATCATAAGATTCCGTTTGCTCTTCCTGTTGTTTTTTTAGTTCTTCAATCTTTTTCTTTTCTTTTCTTTTTTCCAAGAGTTCTTTCTTCGATTTTAATTCTTCTTCAGTAAGTTTATGTTCAATCGATTGAATGAATTTATCATAGGTTAACTCGGGTGTGATATGAAATTGTCTTTTAAAATCTTCGATTGTGAAAGATTCTACATTACTGGGTATTTTTGCTAGTTCCTTTTTTAATTTGTCTTGTAAAATTATTTTATAGTGTTCTCTTAGATTGTTAACTGATTTTAGGAAAATTGTGTTCTGATTCAAAGCATCTAATAAATCAAGCCACTGTTTAACTGTAACAGAGGGAATATACGTTATTCTTTCAATTATTTTACTAATTGCTTTATTTTCAATTAATGATAGGCCAATCTGTGTAAAATTTTCATTGTCCAAATCAATTGTTTTCAGTCTATCTTTAATTGATTGCTTATATTTATTGATTAAGTAGTTTTTTAATTGTAAAAATTTGTTAATGTTATTGTTTGAGATGACCTTTAAATTTTCATTGATTTTATCTACTAACTTTGTTAATTGTGCGAGTTCTTTAAAAACTAAATCGTTACCGTAATACAATGAAGCTAATTGTTGGTCAGGTTCTATATTTTTTACGAGATTTGATACGTGGTTGACCTTTCCCTGTAAAGCTTTAATGGGGGAGGTTAATCCCCTTATCTTTTCAAGGTTAAATAATTCTATTTCCATTTTTTCAAGTATATTTAATTTTTTATTCGAATTTTTTAAAAAAAAATATTAGATTTCTGGAGGACTTTTCATATAGCGTTTTTCCTGCTTATTTTTCGAAGATTTTATAAATCTTTGTTTTGAATCGGTTAAAATATCTTGTCTTTCAACATGTATAGCGGTCCCTCCCACTAATTTTAGAGAATTGTAAAATAAATCGTAAGTTAAGCGTTCTGTATTAATAGCTTTTAAGAGTGATACTTTCGTTCCTCTTTCAATATCTGAACCTGAATATCCTATTGTAAGCTCTAACAATCCTTGGTTTTTGTTGTTTTTATTAATTTCATCCCAAAGTAGAGTATCACTAAACTCTGAGATTTCGTATCCTAGTTTACTTGTAAGATTACTATGTATCTTTTGAATCATTTCGTATTCTTCGGCTAAATTTGTGTATATTGAGTTATCAACGCCTATTTTCGCATTTTTAACTTTAGCAAGGAATGATTCAATTATTTTTTTTCTCAGAGGATATTCTGGGAATTCAAAGCTAAAGTGAAACGTGAACCGCCTCCAAATCGCTGAGTCCAATTGATTTTGATGATTGGTCGCCCCAAAAATTGCTAAGGGTACTCCCTCATAATTTATTCGATCAATTACTTGTAAAAATGAAATAACGGCTCGTTTGATCTCACCTACTTCATGAATATTAGATCTTTCGGAGCCTATAGCATCTATTTCGTCAAAGAAAAGAATAAAACTACCGCGTTCCTTTGCTATCTCTGCTGCTAAATCCACGACATTCCTGATTTGTTTAATAGTATCTCCTAACAATGGAGAGACTAACCTATCAGTTTCTACTACGCATAATGGAATATCGTAATGCTTTGCAAACCCTCTCGTTAGAGAAGTTTTACCTGTACCAGGTGGACCATATAAGAGAACAGTTAAACTCGGGTTGAGTTTTGCTCCCTTTAATCGTTTACTAAACTCATAGTATTTCTTCAAAGCTTTAAAGAAATCGTGTAAAATTTCTTTTATATTCTCATTACCTAGAATATCATCGATTGATTCTTGTATGGCGGAAGGAAAATACACCGCTCCATATTTACCTAACCTACTTTTAATGACATCTTCGGTGAAAGTTATCTTCCCGTCTCCATCATCTTTTGAATTGCTCATTTTTCTCATCTCTTTTTATTCTACTTTAGTTATTTTTTCTTTCTTTATCAAACTTTTCACAAAACTCTGCTATTTCTGAGATAAAATCTTTAAGATTATCGATTTGAGAACCAATAAAGTTAAAAATTTCTTTTCTATATTGTGGAGAATCCCGTATTTTCATTTTATCAATACCTAGATAGTTAGGAAAACAGAGAAGTTTCATTAAATAAGGTAAAATCTTCTCATTTGTCTGTAAATCCTTAAAAATAGGATAGAAAATATTTTGATCTGACAATTTCCACTTCAAAATACCCATATAAATCAAAAAAGCGAAATTCATTGAAATCCAATTTATTAATTCCTTCGATAAAAAACCTCTTCTCTGGGATGCAAAAGCTAAATAATAGAGAAACAAGCTTTCATTACTTAGTTGAGGTATTAACCGTACTTTTCCATCTGATTGTGAATTTTTTCGTAAAAAATTATTCTCTGCTAGTAAATCTACTAGGTCCTCTCTTGGAACAAGGAAGATTCCGTCTATTATTCGCAATCCAAATCGTTCAGAAATTTGTTCAATAGCTTCTTCTTCTGCATTTGCTATAGAATCAATATAAGGATCGAATACTTCAGATTTTAATATCATTGGCAGTTCTTGATTTTCTCGTTCAGGGAATTCTCCGAAATTCGGGTCCAAATTAAAAAGTGAGGTTACATTATTGATGATATTATAAACTTTAGGGGAAATTCCAGGAATTTCAAATAAATCAGAGGATTCTAATTTTTCACGATAATAAGTATGTGGTTGGAGCATATGTCTCTGACAATCGTACAAATCTGAAGAATAACCTAATAATTTACTATAGATAATACTTAAATTTCTACCCCGGGAGAAAAGTCGTTCTTCAATGAACTTAGTTAAAACATATAGATATGTGTTTTCTAAATTTGCTTCGTCTGGGTTAGTGATGTGTGACAAAACATTCAGAGCCCCGACTGATTCGTATAAGAATTCAATAATGTAATCTTTAATATCAATGATAGGTATTTGATTTCTATATTTAACTAAGAAGTCTTTTATAATTTCATAGATATTTGACCTGTACATTGCGGAAAATTCTGATAAAGCTCTCACTTTTCTAAAATTTCGCTTTTCCTCTTCTTCTCGGATTTTGTCTAGAATTTCTGTATCTAAAAGAAGGTCGGCATCCAAATCAATTATTATCCTTCTTGTTTCTCTTAGTATTGGGCGCATATGAGTTAAAAATGTAAGGTATCTTGGTAAAATATCTGTCCACTTCTCCCTTTTTCTCCCAGGCCTAACATTCCTTGTTGTTTTTTTTTTATAACTCATATTTCTCACTCAATTTATCATTGCTATTAACTTTCATCATAGCCCACTACGATTTCTGTGAAAATATTCGAAATTTCTACAAAAATTGGTATTTCTACTCTTACGAGTTGACCGAGAACCCATTTATTGACGTCTTTAAGCAAAAAACGTATTTGATTATGGATTTTTTTATTAATATCTGAAGCTATTATTTTAGACAACCATAAACCGCCCCCTAATCTGTAAGCAATGATTTTAATTAAAGGTTCGAACAATGGTTCTAAAACTTGTCTCATCATCCAAGATTTAGGAATTACACTCATTGTATCTGCATTGTAATTAGGATCGTTAAGGATGGGGTTTGTTTCATCTACCGATAATTTAGGCAAAAAACTTAACAGCAGAATTAATGCAAAAATGGCCGAGATACCATTCAAAGTATAAGATCCTCCAATCTTATCTAAATCATCTCTATTAATGGCCACATTCGCTAAGAACATACATATAAATACATTTCTATCAAATGCTTCAGAAACATACGTATATTCTAATTTTTCGTCGAGTATTAAATATTTTTCTTCTAGTATTTTAATAATCTTTTCCGGAAAAGTGTAAAAGGTGAATATTTTTACTTCACTTTTTCTAACATCCTTTTCTATAATTAATTCTTTTGACACGAGACCAAATAATTTAACCAACTCTTCAAGTTGACTTTTAATATAGTGTCGAGGTTTATTTGGGTCGCCAAACATAGCATAAAATTGATGATCAATAATATGAAAATCATTTCTTTTACTAAAAGCTTCGACCATTCTATCAATTACAGGTCCTTGAGTTCCCGTAGCAACAGCTTTGGCTTTTGAGGCCACGAATCCGTTTAACAGCTCGTTTATGATAAAATCTTGTTCGTGAGTACGAGATTTTATTATTTTTTGAAATGCTTCAGAAAAATCTTTTGTATTAGGGAAAAACGCATTTTGAATTTTATCGTCAATGGATTTTAAAAAAATTTCACCATTATTTTTAGCAAAATGAAGCCTCATATTCTTTAACCTCTGTTTTAAAGCTTCCTTTGCACCAGGTATGTTTTCCACATCTCGTTTATCGAGCTCAACAATAGCTTTATCTAAACCCTTCTCAAAGTCTTGAAGTAGTTCATGCCAAGTGCTCTCTTGATTACTTTCCATTTTGTTCACCTTAATTGTATGTCTTTTTTTAATTTCACCAATCTAACTCCTGTTTTATTCTCTTTAATGCTTTGATTAAAGGCGTGATAAGTTTTTTTTCATAGATGTTAGGGGACGCAACTCCTCTTTGGGCTTTCCAGCCCATTTGGATTCCTTCACCTATTTCTCTCCTTCCGTATTTTAATAGGCTGCTTAAGTCACGCATCCACCAATAAAATCTTAGCCATTGCTTATTAGGGTTATCTTTATCGTGAATAACTACTAGTGCTTTCCACTCTCCCATTAACCACTTCACAGTTATACCGCTTACTGGCAAGTAATAATTGATGGGGAAATTAGATTGAAAATCTAAATCCAACTCTGATGATTGTATGTTAAAAATTGGTTGATTATACCCTTCCAGTATAACTATTTCACCACAATGTTGGCATTCGTAATGAGATTTCTTTTTTGACATTTTTTTTTGACATTTTGGGCAAGTTCGGTGTTCTAAAATCCTGAATTTTATTAGGTCTAAATATTTTTCTTTCTCTTTTGCATCTTTGGCTTTAGGTTCTTGTTCTCCGTATTTTCCGCCCCAAGTCCAAATATCGTCAAAACTTTTATTAAAATTTTCTAATGTGATAATAGTGTTGTTTAGAACGGCTTTTTCATAGATTTTAAACATGCCAGCATGCTGAAAACTTTTCCACCATGAGAGTCTCACATATTTTTCGTCTCTTAGATAAGCGCTATGACAGATTAACGCAGCAAATAAACGAGATTCGGTCTTGTTTATAATAATTCCTTGTTCGCACACTTCGTATTTTTTGTTTATACTTACATTATTATGGAAATATTCTCCTTCGAGAAATTCTCCTTTATCTACCTCTTTCATAGCTTCAGCTTCAGCTTTTTCGTCTTTCTGCTTTAATATTTTTCTACATTGAGGACATTGGTAAATTCCAGAAACCAAAGGTTCCATTTCGATCTTACAAGCTGAACACTTCAAATTTAATCATCACTTCTTGTAATTAAATACCGTTCATAATCTAAATTTAATAATTTTAATTTTTTTTTCGTTAATACTCCAAGTTCTTTATTAATTTTTATTAAATCCTCTCTAAGTTTAAGTAGAATGTTTTGAATTTTATTTACTATGCTATCTTCGTTAAACGACACTTTTTCAATAAATTCAAGATAATTAAACATTTTATCTTTTCCGGAATAATATTTTTTGGTTTCTAATATTTTCTCGTCGAGTTGTTCCATCTTAAACCGAGTGTTCAATAATGCTATCACTCTTAAATACCAGTCATTGCCAATTTCATTCTTCTCTGTATCTTCATCAAAGTTGAACTTATCAGGAAGTTCAATTTTTTCATCCCTCAGATATTTAAAAACATCTTTCTCACTCTTAATCGCTTTAAATATTTTTTTTAACACGGATTTACTCCTTAATTTTGGTTCAAAGATATCTATATACTCGTTAATTTTTTCTTTCATATCTAAGTATTTCTGGTGAACCCCTTCGATTGTGATCTCAATTTTAATTGCTTGATAAACATTGCCAAATTGATCTAATATGTAGTATATGTCATCAGATATTGCAAAATCGTTTTCTCCTATTTGAGATATAAATTGATGAATAATATTACTATTCTGACATTTTACTCCTTTTAATTTAATCAAGGCTAAATTATAATTTCTTTTGGTAAGAAACTTAAATTTTTTATTTATCATTAAGAAAAGAGTATGATCTGGTACGGATATTTTGTCGTTCTCGATTGTAATTGTTTCTTCTCCTAATCGTATTGTGAAATCCCCATCTTTGTGATTAAATTCTCTAATACTACGAATATTTTTAAACAAGCCAAGATCAGTAGCTATTTCAATAAAATTTTCTTCCCAAAAGTTAAGTATGTTATTTTTAAATATTTCGTCTAAGATGATGACTCTCTCATAGGACTCTATAATTTTTCGATCCTTTAAGTCTTTAAACAAGTCATTTCTGATAATATACAAAAACATAATAATGTATCTCATATCGAGATCGTCCAGAACCCTTTCTATCAGGCTCTTATCATATTCTAATGACAAATTCGTATGTTCCATACCTAAATTCCACTCGTTTTTTTTAAACTGTTAAGACAATTCTGTGAAAAAGAGTAATTAGAGGAAAGTATCATTCCTAAAAAATTTTTCGATTTGCATTAAAACTCGGCTCTAATCTGTTTTTAAAATTCTTATGACTCTTTTTTCTTATAAATAATAATATAGAGAATAAGTTTACTAGCGAAAATTGAATTTTAAAAATATTAATCCTAATTAAGGGCTCGTTAAACAATAAGACCAATAATCAAATTAAAGCTCAATTTAGGAACTCAAGGAATTAAAATGTTTTTTATGATTACTATAAAATATTGTAACAAAACTTTTTTGTTATGTTTTTCTTATTTAGTATATACAATAATTAGTGTTTGAATAATGGGAAGAAGGAAACGTAAACAACAATCATATAAAAGAGTTAAGAGAGTTCCAAAGATTTTCACATGCCCAAATAACTAAATGGATATCCCATTTGATATGGATTGCGGTGAAAAATCTATCAAGGTTAAGAATATTCGGAAAAGCGCAATTGCTACAGTGAAGTGTGGTCATTGTGGCTTAACAAAGGATGTTTTAATTAATTCCATATCAGAACCTGTTGATGCCTTTGGAGATTTTATCGATATTCATTACGCTGATCAAGAACTTCAGAGATTAGAAAAACGGATAGGGAAACTTAAAAAGAAAAATGAATGGGGGGAATTGGTTCTAGTTTATTCTATTTTATCGGATATTTGCAAAGCTAAAGCTGCTGAGGCCTTAGAAGATGAAGATAATGTCAACCTTGATGTAGTTAATAAATGGAAAATTAGATCAGAAGAATATAAAAGGTTAGGAAAGGATGCATTACTTCAACTAGACTCTCTTGAGTTAGAGAAAGGAATTAAAACAGATGACGAGTCTTTATTTACAGAGCACGACGAGAGTGACATGAAGAAGGCAAAAAAAATCGAAGATATTTTTGACGATCCAGGCTTTCTTGAGTTCTAATCTCGTTAAAATCGACTCCTACCTGAATAGTTAAAAATTTGAGTTCAGTATTTCGTTTTTAATAGTTTTAGGAATATTTTTCCATATTGGAAGTTTCATTATCAATTTGAAAAACTGTTTTCGATTTAATTTTCGGTTTATTATTAGATAGCTCCAGTTATTAAACGCTAATTTATTAAAAAGATTCATTAGATTTACTCCGAAAGGATTAAACCTTGAAGTTAATATACTAGCTAAATACCCCCCCAACCGTTTTGTTTGAGGAACTGATTCTGGATAAACTGATTCTGAAAGAGCTCTATTAAAAATTTCATAAATTGAAAAAATTGGAATAAGGTTGTCAATGTGTTCGTTTACAACCTTCCTATAACTAATGTCATCCAACGATAAAGTAGAAAGATCGTTTAGTTTTTTCAAAGCAAAATTAAAATGTTTCTCCTTAAAATTAAGCCACATGGTTCCAATTTTATCCTTAAGATTAACCAATTCATTGATAACATCCATTTCTTTGAAAGAAAACGAGTTTTTTTCTTCGAATTTCTTTATATAAAGTAAAAAAATTGAATCTATTGACTTTTTGCTAAAATCAGCAATAATATCATTTCGTTTCTGTTTTTGAAGATTTACTTCGTTGTCGATAGTTTTATGAATCGTATGGGTATAAAGGGGAGTTGTCCACAGCATTTTTATAATTATTTCCATAAGTCGAACATGAAGGGAACATTCTTGAATTTGAGAAAATTTTTGAGAAATTTTCAAACTTGGAACTGAAAATGATTTAGATTGATCGATTCTGAATTTAATTCTATCAATTCTCTTTAGATTACTAATAAACTCTTTCCTTAACTGTTTAAAGTGGATGATCTTTCTTTTTATCAACTTTTCTGTTGCAATTAAGTCATTTAAATAATCGTAAAAATTCACATTGTACTTACGAACGATAGTATCGTGCGTAATTAATGGTACGCTAATTGTTTTCTTTGATTTTTCTCTTTCGGCAGACATAGCGTGATCTCCTACAGAATAAGAAAATGTAACATTATCTAGAGCATTTTCTAAACTTGAGAACACACCAAGTGTCTTTGGATCTTGCGTATAATATCCGTGTAAAAGGGTGTCAATTCCTTTAAACACATTGTCATTATACTCCGATATAATTACAGATTCAAATTCTCCAGGGTGATGTCTTTTTATATCATATTTTTTTCCAACAAGATAAATGACTTGATTTGCTCTGTGACAGATAGTGTGGCTCCATTTAAACAAAGGTTCTAGCAATTTACCTATCGTTAACATATACCCATAGAATTCTGGACCGAAATATATGGGGAATCCGAATCCTCTAGAAGTTGAATATGTGAATTGGAAAACATTCCTCGTTTTTTCTCCTTTTAAAAATCCAGGAAATTTGTAATGAAGCGCTAATCTAGGAAAAAGGGCTCCAAAACCTAAATTCATCCACGCCTCAAACAAAATTATGCTATCGGGAAATTTGAAAGAATCTTTTACAACGATTAAATCGTCACTTAACGAGTTTATAGCTAGCGGAACGGTGTGAAGCCAATCTCCATCTTGTTCTATATTTTTTAACTCGTCTTTAAATCTTTTTCGTGCGAGAGGTTTTAGTTTTTTTTCTATCTTTGCTTTTTTATAATAATAATTATTTAAAACCCTCACTAAGGATGTAATTTCTAGGATTTGTCTTTGTAAATCGTGAACAACATTTACCCTGTTTACTTCTAAACCATTATTGATAATTCTTACACCAAAGAAATCAAATCAAAACAGAATACTTCTTATGGTAATATATTTATTTTTTAGTTTTAATTTTAATTGATTTTAAAAACACTTAAATTATACTTAATAATGAACGACTGAAAATAAATCGTCTTCAAGTTGAACTGCATTTAAATAATAGAGGAAAAATTTCTTCAATATAGTGAAGGTTTGAAGCGAATTTATTATGGAAAAATAATTCATAAATTAACTATCACGATTGGTTTCTCTTAGAAAAAAGCTGCTTTAATTCGCCCATTATCGCACCTCTTAGGCTCACCGGACTAGCTGGACGAGCAGCTCCTGGACCTCCAGGTGGTGGTGGAACTACGGGCGGACCTCCAGGCGGACCTCCAGGCGGACCTCCAGAAGGTGGTGGTGCGCTGCTTGGGGATGTAGGTGAAGCGATTACGGGGGATGTCCCAATGCCTTTGGTCCTTAATGATGATACTTCATTGTTAATCGTATTAAATCGCGATTCCAATGTGGTTATTTTTTGATTTACAGTAGCTAAAGACTGATCTACTAAGTCGGGTATTTTTAGAATTACAGACATCATTCTTTCAATAATGTCTCCAAAGGCGTTTAGTTTTTCTTCTAATGGGGCCTTTTTTGTTTCTGCCATGAAATTTGCGAATTCTTCTGCCATTTTATTCTCTCGAATTTAATAATAACGATTTATCCAAGTATTTTTTCTAATAATTATATATCTGAACTATTTAATAAATTTAAGTTCATACTTGATAATTGTATAAAAATAAAATAAAAAAAGTTTAAAGTCAGCTTGCTTTGTTGACATTATTTTTCAAATTTACCCACAATTCATCTACTTCGTTCTTAACCTGTAAAAATTGGTCGATTTTTTTTATTAAAATATCTCGAGCACGATCAAAGTCTCTCTGCAAATCGTTTAATTCAGACTCTAAAAGTTTCATTTTTTCTCCTTCGATTAGAGCGTTTTTTTTTTTCTCAACAGATAATGCTTTTTTGATGACTATGCTTCTTTTGTTTGCTACTTCGTTTAATGCCGAAGCAAATTCAATTTTTTTTTCGACTAAGTAGTCTTTTTTTACGGCGAGGTCCTTAATCGAATCAACATATTTATTGTTGACTTCTATGTATTCATCGTTTTTGTGGATAATATCTTGGAATAATTTCACTTCTTCCTCTTTAATATTTGACCTTTTCTCTCGTACTAAAGTCTGCATGTGTTTCAATACGTCTCTAAATGTTCTATTGAGTGTTTCTCGAGTAAGTGTTGCTTTTTTTAAATTATCGGCGTATTTTTTTTGAGAATCAATTAATGTACTCTGAGCTTTCGCTAGTTTCTTTATTTGGGACACCAATTCTTTTTCTAGACTTGATAGTTCAAGTTCATCTTCATGCGTTATAATTGGACTCATTATAATCATACTTAAAAAATATTGATTAATGTTAAATTGCGATACTATTCTTATATAAATTAATAATTATAATTTTTAGTCTTTTTATTATGTTACAATTTATGAGGAAATAAGGCAGTGAGTATATTATCTTTATAGTTTGCTTTTATTACCTTAACCTCAATAACTTTTCCGATTAGTTCTTCAGAGAAAACAAGTGGCTTTTTCAATAATACTTTAATTCCAATAGAATTATTGATTTTGCCAATGCACTCATTATCCCACCTTCCCCTAGAGACTATTTCTATTTTAATTAAGTCATTTTTCTGAAGATTCAAGGTTGATACGCGTTTACGTTTATGAATTCCAAAATCGTGAGGTCCCAGTTTTAATTTTATCTTGAATTTTTTCTCTAACTTGGATAAATATAAATAAAAATACCCCCAAGATTTTGGTTGTACTTTTTTAAGGGTTCTGCCAGTCTTGTAAATTAAATATTTCTGGATACCTATTTGTAATTGACTCTTTGAATATCCCTCATTCCTCGCGTTAAGAACAAATTCTATAATTTCTTCAATATCCTCGTCGTTTTCTCCGGGAAACCATACCGGTGCGATCAATACCTGTATGTTGGAGTTCATCAGCGTATAAATATTTTTAATAAGCTTATCGACGTCATACTTAGTACAGTTACATAGATAACAATCCGTCTCCTCTTTTAAACTATTTAGGCTTATGTTAATCCGGGTGAGGTTGGATTTTTTTAATTTTTTAATAACTGGTTTCGAAAGTAATAAACCATTAGATTGCGTCGATATAACTGAGATTCCTTTGATATCTGAGAGCTTTTTTAATAGGTATTCAAGTTCTTTGTAAAGTAATATCTCTCCATAAGGCGAAAAGTGAATTTCAAGATTGTAGTCTCCTTTTATTCTGATGATGTCTAAAACTTTTTCGATTAAGTAGTTGGAATCTACGATGAAGTTTGTGTTGTAATTACCAGAACTTACAAAACAGTACTTGCATTTGAGATTACAAAGAGTAATTGGTTTAAGTTCGATTACATTTGTCCCTCTATCAATGATCCCTAAGAAATCTATTCCCATTAGAGGGACATTCGATGTTTTGTCTACATATTGTATTTTATCATTCATGTTAGAATAAATAGTATGATTTTGCGATTCTTAAATTTTAAATCTTAAAATAGCAACGATAGATCCCAAATCAATTATTTGTTGCCCTGTTGGGTGTTCGCTACTTAAAATATGAATTTCTCCACCAAGAGATTCTACACCGTTTAATAATTGTTCTATTCTTAATTTCTGTTTTTTTGATGCACCCCTTATGAGAATATCAGCACAAAAAAGTTCTTTTACTGCTCTTTTTTCAATAGCGTTCGAGATTTCATCGAATCCAATTGCAATTAAATCTGAATTGGTGCTGAACAGCTGAAAAATTTCCTCAATTTTCTCAGTTTCAAGGAAAATTTTAACATTTTTCTTTAGGAGTTTGAGTTCTTTTGATTTAAGAGTTTCTAAAATAGCGCTTTCAGTTCCAGAGCTAGCTTGAATGCTAACGATTTTGGGTAATTTCGTTATTTGGGCTTTTTCTTTGATAAATTGTGTTAAGTGATCCTTAGTGCTCCCCGGACCACATATTATAATGATTTTTAAGTCAACACTTTCTGTTTTTTCTTTAATTATGCTGCTAATATCACTAAAAAATTCTTCATACGCTTTATTTCGATGTGATTGCTCGTATCTTTTACCCGGGATGTTTTTTTTTACCGTGGCTATTCTATTATGACTATAATTTGTAATGAGAGCGATTGTTGCTAACCCTGTTTCGATCGCTACTATTAACATGACAAAATCAGTTTGAAATCTAGGCGATTTCCTTAGACGTTTAATCTCGTTTTTTAACCACATGGGTTTTTCAATTGTTAATGTTTGCCCTGGTTCTATGTTAAATGTATGATATGTCCCATACGAAACAAAATCCTCTGGTCCTTCTAAGATAGTTCCTTTCACTCTTAACCGATTTGAAAATTCATGGAATGAGATTGAATCGACTTTTAGTTTCAATTTCATTTGTTTTCTTTCTCCTTTAGAACCTTCTTTTAAAACAATTCTACGGTTTGTTCGTGAAGTTACTTGATCGTTTTTGGCAATAGTGTTATAGAGCGTCCATAGATCGTTTAAATCTTCGATCCTTAATGAAATAGTTTTCTTTTTCTCATCAATTTCCAGAATTTTCATTAGCCACTTCAAACTCAAAATTCCTTAATTTTTATAATTAACCCTAACAATTAAGTTTAGCACACTTAATTTGCATCTTACTCGGGGATTTGTGAGTTAACTAAGAATAAGGAAAAAAAATATAAAAATACAAAAAAAACGTAAAATTTAATCTGTTGCTCCTAAGGCTTGTTTGACTTTTTCTAATTCTTCCATTCGTTTCTTTTTCTCTTCTTCACGTTTTTTCATATCGTCCTCGTCAACCTTTTGGAGAGCAACACCTTTTTTAATTTCATCTTTTAATTCGTTTCCTAACGACATAATAATTCAAACCTTTTCGTTTTATTTCCTTTTTTGAGCACATTATCAATGCGTTCTATACAAAATTTATAAAAGAATTTATTTATAAGTCTTGGTTTTTAGAAAATGATTATATGTTCAATATCATTAAGTAAGCGCTTTGCTTGTCCCGATAATAATTTTCTATTCTTTTAACAATTCGAAAATCAAAATTTTGATACAAGCTTATGGCAGCTTTATTTTTGGAGTTTACATTCAATACAATTGTTTTAATCTTATCTATAGTTTTTACTTTCTTAAGGGTGTGTTTTAAGAGAAAACTCCCATAACCTCTTTTTCTTTCAACCTTTCTAATTAATAAGTTAATTAAATTTACTCTCTCTTCTCGATCTTGAATAATAATTATGAACCCTACAATACTATTCGATGATTCGTCATCGATGAGCTTAAAAAAACATGTGTTCTTTGTTATCAAATTAAGGATTAATTCTTTAGAAAATGAGTCCCTCTTAAAAGATTTTCTTTCTAAATTGTAAATTTCATCTAAATCCTTAAGAGTGACTGTATCAATAATCATTTAGTCGCATCTCTTCTTTGAATAACTTGATAGGTGTTTTTTCCGTTATTTGTTGATATTTTTCTTCTCGAAAGGGAGTCATTTCTATTATGTATCCTTGTAAATTATGTTGAATCAGTAAATCCAGTAATCTATCTTCCATAGCAAACTTTATGGGTAATTTGATAGTAGTTGCTTCATAAGATAAGAAGTTTTGAGGGACTTTTAGTTCATTTAATAAAAGAGTACAAAACTCTTTAATGTCTTTCTCCTTACCTTCTATTAGAGCGTATAATAGCAACCCTTCTCTCGTGATTTCTTCGTATTTTAATTTTATAGTTTTTGCGCGTCTTAAGTACCTTTCTCTCAATTGCCAATAATCCTTAGCAATAATCGTACAAAAATGAATTTTTATTGTAACTTTTGGAACGATATCATGGATGAGCTTCATTGCACATTCTTTACTATTCCTTACAGAAGCTATTGTACCTGCTTCCAATTTGAAATTTCGTTCTATTAAATTTTGGCTATTGGGTAAACTATACTCAAATTCATTCAAATTGATAAATTCTGCGCCTATTTTATTTAAATAAAAAATGAATTTTTTCAAATTTTCTATATACTCCACTTCTGGAATCACAGGTACTTCAGCTCCTACAGCCATACCCTTGTTTAATGCGTATTTCATCACATTCCAATTTTCTTTTGATGGGTTGAATCTAATTTCGTCTAGTCCTGCTCGTGCGAGTTTTGTCGCAATTTCTTCGCTAAAATTAAGACCGTTGGTATAAAGATGAATATGAAATTTTTTTCCTTTAATTTCTTTGATATATTTGATATATTCAAGCGTTATTTTTAAGTTGGGTTCATATAATGGGTCTCCACCCGTAATACTCATACCTTTCGCATTAATAGCTTTAAGTTCGTGTAGTATCTGCTCTTTAGAAGATATTTGAATTTCATTTATATATGTATCTTTCTTACCTTTTCGTTTTTCAGAAATCGGACAATACCACCAACAATGTTTTGGGTTCTGACAGATTCCATTAAGAAATAATACTGCTTTAGTACCCTTTAAACATTGTT
>SOKP01000118.1 GCA_004375715.1 Promethearchaeota archaeon
TATCTTCGTTACGAGTCTTTCTTTTAAATCTCTATCCTTATCCCACAAATTATTTAATTCATCGGGGTCATTTATACGGTCATAAATATCGCCAGCATCTTCTAAACCTGCATAAACTGTGATTTTATGAGTTTCCGTAATTAAATGCCTTAATCTTACCGTTATTGATCCAAATTCTTCATCTTCCTCTACAAACGCGCAATCTCTTACTTTCGCATCGGAATCTTTCAGTACTGGTGTAAGATCAACGCCTTGAATAAATGGGGGATGAAGTCGAGTACGAATTTTTGTTAAGTTTAAGATTGTTTTTGCAAAATCAATAGAGCTAACTAAAGAATTTGAGACACTTCCCGGTTTAGTTATTCCTGGAACTCTCATAATTAAGGGAACATTCAACACACCAATAAAGGGTGAAGGTCCTTTATAAATCATGCCATGATCTCCCATTAAATCCCCATGATCACTAGTATAAATTACAATTGTGTTTTCTGCATATCCTAATTTTTCTAAACTTGCGAGTATTTTTCCAATAGCATTATCAAATAACGAAATTGAGCCATAAGTTAAGCGGATAAATTCCTTTACTTCGTTTTCATCAGATTCTCGAAGCATAGCTCCACGAAAAAGCGGATTTTTTATTAATGGACCTAAAAACTTATGGTTATAAATATTTTTAATATCAGAAAAGGTAGAAGGAAGACTAATCTCATCAGTTTTATACATATTTTTATATTTACCCGGAGGACAGACTGGATGATGAGGATCTGGAATAGAACAGCAGAGAAAGAATGGTTTGTCTCCAAATTCTCCTTTTGAATGTTTTTCTAAAAATTTAATTGTTTTCTCTTGGCAATAGGTTGTAGGATAATGTTCGACAGCCATATCACTTTCATAATAGACTTGGTCAAAGAATTTCAATGATAGTCTTCTACGCATCCATGCTGTTGCTCCTGGACGTAATTCTTCTAACCAATCTAAATAATGTCCACAACATAAATCACCATGACCTAAAGTAATTTCACATTCTTCAAATCCATAATATGGCTTAGGAAAATTATCTTTTACCTCCTTTGATGTTTCTTTACTCAACCAGTCTGCTATCATTTCGGTAGATTTTGTTTTTCGTTTAAAAGGGGGTATATAAAATTGTAGATGCATTTTACCTACATTATGAGTAATATATCCGCTCTTTCGCATAGCTTCAACAAATGTTTCCACGGTATCTGGTAAATTTATACCATTGCTTCGGCAACCATGAACGTTAGGATAAACTCCCGTAAAAATAGACGATCTATTTGGCATGCACATTGGATTAGCGCAAAAAGCATTTGTAAATCTAATCCCATCTTTAGCTAGCCTATCAAGGTTAGGGGTTTTCACAACAGGATTCCCTGAACAGCTCATATGATCAGCTCGATGCTGATCTGTCATTATGAATAAAACATTCATGTTTTTACTCATTTTATATCATTTCTCTTAATGATTTTTAAGGCATTTCAATCTTTTTATTCTTATATGTAAAAAAATTGTTATTAGTTATTTTTTTCATTCAGCTTTTTATCTATTACTTCTCGCATGTAACGAAAACCCGGTGTTAAATTTTCGTCCAATTTTGGAATTAATTGTCTTAATGGAAACTTTAAACCTTGACCTGACCCTGTTTGGAATAAATTCTCCAATACATAAAAAATAAAACTAGCAGGCATTCCAATTCCCAATTCGTGATCTTGAATTCCTGCAAATGACCGATCTCCCGTTCCTGGAATGACAATCTGGGCTTTTCGAGTAACGAACGGTATGAATCCCCCCTTTGAGCAACTTTCGCCAAAACCTTCGAATATTGATTGTATTCTATACTTTCTTTTATGTTCATAATTCAATGCGTTAATAATATAAGTTAGCTTCGGACCATCGCAATAAATCATAATAGTATCTGGAATGACGGGGGTTTCCATTAATGGTGAAACAATTACTCCACGATACGCTAATTCAATAACATTCTTAAAATTATTCGCATATATGTGTTCAGCTCTTCTTTTCTCAGCTTGAACATCTTTTGACCATTTTTGACGCATCTGAGACTCTGTGAATTCTTCCATTGAGAGAGGAACCCATCCATGCCCAACGGATGATGGCGTGCAAAAATTATCAGCTGAAGTAATGCACAATTTATGCCTAAACCTGCGTGCATAAGTAAACGCTTGACAAATAGACATTTTTTCTCCGCTATCAATTGGTCTTCTAACTCCTGCGGGAATTTCATTTTCAATATCTCTTATGTATTTTAACGATAATGGATACGAATTAAGATGTAATTTATGGAATATTTCAACACCCGCTTCTTGATAATCCTCTAAATTCTTATTTGTACTATTCATTTTAAATTTCACCTCTATTTCTTCAGTCTACCTTTTTAGAGCCTTTTATATCCTAAAAAAAAGGAATAAAATAAGTATTGTTAATTATTTAATTAGGGATTTTCCAAAAGCTTTTGCGTTTTCAAGATCTTGTGCATTAGGATGCCCTACTGTTTTTTCTAGCATAGCTTCTTGCCTTTTCTTCTCCTCAGGAGGGAGTTTTTCTAACATACCGAGGATAGTTTCCTTTGGCATGCCGAGGTTTTCTCCTACGCAGTCAAATTCTCCAATTACAATCGCCTTATTTTCCTCAAGTTTGGTCCTTATTCTTTTGAAGGCTTTCTGATAAGAAACAGCACTCTGATGAGTATTGAAAAACGCAAAATTTGGCGGATACTCAATTACTTCCTTCATAAAATTTATCACTTTTTTGTTTAGTTTTCCACCGTATATCCCTGAACCTAATACGACAAGATCGTAATTCTTTAACTTTGAAGGATCTGCGTCCTCGATTTTTAGAAGCTCTAGATCTTCACCTTCTAACCCATCTGCGATACTTTTAGCTACTTTTTCTGTATTTCCCGTATTAGAGAAATAACACACCAATATTTTCATTATTTTACACCATTTTTATTTGATTTTTATAATTTTTAAGGTTAAATTGATAAAATAATCTTAGACTTATTGAATTTTCTCGCTAGATTTTCTCATTTTATTCTTATATTCTTTATGATATAGTCGTTGATGTTTGAAAGGCATCGACTCAAACACCTCTTTTGCTTTATCTGGAGGGAATACTTCAAGGCTTCCATCTTCTTTTTGAATAACGCACCCAGACTTAACCAATATTTTGTATCGTTGAGCCGTTTCTTTCGGATTACCGGCACAGATAAGTTGGCAATTCGCACATGTGAGTTGGACAGATCCTTCTCCACTATAAGACGCTGGTTGATATCCACTCGAGCAATCTTTAATGGGGGGTCTCTTTTTTTGACTAGTCATTGCAAGCGACATAAGCCTCGCTACTTCTTTATCGTTTTCGGGGTAATCGTAACGTCCAGGAGACCATGTAGAAAACTTGCCTGAGGGATGTAATCCATTAGATCCACCACAAGTAAGAAAACATCGCATTTTATTCATCCTCTTAGAATATTTAAATGTGGTTCCCCCCATTGAAACAACAGTTTCTTCTGAAGGTGAAAACATTTGATAAGCACATACTTTTGTACACATTTTACACTCGTCGCAAAATGATTCTGATTCAGGGATAGGGTCTGTTGGTTTAAGTTTTGCATCAGTAACGATACCTCCTAGAATAATAGCGGTCCCATGCTCCTTTGTTCCAACATTCCCAGACCAACCAAACGATGCCACTCCAGTTCGAACAGCCAGATATCTCAACGAAAGCTCGGGGGGTAAATTGATTTGCCATCCCGGGACATCGGTTCTATAGTGATTATTGGGAATAACGGATATTGCTTTATAACCTTGTTCAATTAACCAATGTTTAACGCGTTGAGCCGCTTTCCAAATTGTATAATGAATTCCTATATTTTCTTCTTCGTGAATTCCACGAATGCTAGGATCTTCTTTTCCTAAATATTTCAAAATCATCTCTTTATCAAAGGGTATGTAAAAACTTATTGCTGATTGAGCTTCGGGAAGTAAATAGGTGATATCCGCCCCTGTTGGTCCGCCAGCCATAGTTTCGAGCGTAGCAAATCCGACTTTTATTGCTCCTCCCTCGATTAGCATATCTTCAATATCTTGTTCTAAAGTCATAACTAAACACCAATATCGGTTTTACTCATTCTTAACATCATTTTATTAATTTTGTGTAAACTCATTAAATAAATTAGAAATTAAATTTAAAGATTTTTACATCGGTTTACCCTGAGCATCCCACCCTCTAATTTGGTAATATTTTTCTAATAATCCTTCTAATGGAGGGATATTTTTTTTAGTTCCACCTTTTTCAAGAGGAGTATAAAACCTCTTCCCAAAATTATCATCCGCTTTTGTAATTCCACATTTAACATTAAAGACTCTTTTCATTCTAATAATTGTTTGTCCTGCTTTCATGAAATCATCAACTGTATACACTCTTCCAGTAATTCCATTAAGTCCGTTTATCCAAGGTGTAAGTTTATGGATAAACCAGAATCCAAATATGCAGCCACCACAGGCAGAATACGCCTCACTGGCATCTTGAATCTTTACTACCGCTTCTGCAACAGCGTCCCCCGTTTCAAAACGATCTACTTGTTCGGTTAAACCGATTTCTTCTTTTTGATTCATATAGGAAGATAAATGCATTGGTTCATAACAATGATACGCACCTCGAGGTGTTGTAGCATAATCTAATGCCGTGAGATTATTTGTTCGTGGTTCATGGGCAGGAATTTCGAGTCCTTTTCCATGCATGGAGAGTTCTTCTGGTAATCCCTTTATCTCACAAAAAGATCTTACTCCTTCAGCTAAATCATCACCAATCCCATCTCGATAGGCAATTTTAGTAAAGAGTTTTTCTATAGGTCCAATAGCACCCCAAATATTTTCCTCAGTAAATCCGAATTCATCTAAATTAACATCAATTAGCTTTCTATCAATGGATTCAAGAAAACATCCTATTACTGCTCCAAGACTAATTGAGTCCAGACCAAGATCATTGACTATTAAATTCCATTTGATTAACGCCTCTAAGTCGTTAACTAATAAATTAGAGCCTAGCATTCCTAAAGTTTCATATTCTGGGCGAGTTACCCATTCTCCTTCGTATTCCACGAAACCCCTACAAGCCGTTGGACAATTAAAACAACCATGCATTTTAACCTCTCCTCTTGCATTTAATGCTTTTGCCCCAATTTTTTTAATCCCAACCCATCTTCCCATTGTATAGTTCTTAATAATAATATCTCCTACACTAGCCATGGAATCTATGTGGACTGGTGTACCTGAATCTGCTATTACCATTCCTAATCCGGATTTCTTTAATAATTCTCTAAGTTCTTTAGCTGCAGCATTTACTTTATCTTTATCTTGGACGGGAACTTTACCTGTGCCATAAACTGCAATAGCTTTTAAGTTCTTGCTACCCATTACAGCTCCCATTCCGCAACGTCCAGCTGCGTGATGCTTATCATTGATTATGCACGCATATTTGACTAAATTTTCTCCAGCAGGACCAATAGCAGTTACTTTTATTTTATTGTTTCCAAGCAAATCTTTTATTTTTTCATCAGTTTCTTGAGTTCCTTTTCCCCACAATTCAGAAGCGTCCTTGATTTCTACTACTCCGTCATTTATCCATAGATAAACCGGACTTTGGCTTTTACCCTTAATGATTACTATATCATAACCCGCAGATTTAAGCTCCTTACCAAAAAACCCTCCTGAAGATGATTCCCCGAGAATTTTAGTTAGCGGCGATTTTGCTGTAATAAAGTATCGACCACAGAAAGGAATTGCTGTGCCGCAAAATGGACCAACTGAGAAAATCAAAAGATTATCCCCATCAAACGGATCAACTTCGGGATCTACTTCTCGTGTGAAGATCGCAGTTGCTAAACCCATTCCACCGATTAAAGGTATTTCGTCTTCCTCAGTGTAATCTTCATGGTCAATGTTTTTTGTTTCTAAATCTATTCTTAAAATTTTTGCGATTTTTATCACCAATTTTTGCTTTAATTATACTTAATTCCATCTACATGTTATTTATAGGTTTTCTTCGTGATTATGATAAGTTCATAAATATTAAACTTCGAGTCATAAATCACTTTTTAGCAGGAGAAGCATAGCAATAAGCACAGTTATGTCTACATTGAAAAATACCTGTATATCCTCCTATATCTTTAGATTTAGAGCATCCACAACCCTTTCTTTGTCCCGTATCTTTAATATTTTGAATTTTTTCTCCAGCTAATTTTTCGATTACATTAGCATCAATACAGTGTGCTTGTTCTATTCCTTCAATTGATAATAACTCTGGTTGGCAACAAGCTTTAACTTGTATGTTATGTTTGTTACATATTTTTAAGAAAGAGTTGACAATCTCTTTCTTTTTGTTAAAGGGTGGATCAATGGGTATAAAACCTCTCTTTCTCATTCGGACATTCACTTTATTATAGATTGTTGCGAAAGAAAATATCATTTGTGTTAATCCAAGCGCAGAAACTTTTTCTAAGATATATTCAAATTGATCTAAATTACTATATACCCTATCTTCACCCTGATTCTTATATAAAATGATAGGATCGAATCTAAAACTAATCGAAGTTAAACCAAACTCATTAATCAACCAATCTAACTGAGAAAATCTCTCTTCTAAGGAAATCTTAAGATTTTGCTCTAATTCAGAAGGTGAGTTAATCGTAAATTGAAAATAATGCCCTTTATACGATCTAAAGATTTGAGTGTTTTTTTTATAGGTTTTTATCCATTCTTTAAAGTTCTTACTCCACCACACCCAACATTTTACATCTTCTGGTAATAATGATACTCTGGATACTTGCTTTCGATTGAACGGATTAATTACATCCACATAGCCGTTGTGAATTTTTTCAATTACCCAATCCATCAAGAACGCAGGTATATCTGTTCTACGAGAGCACGATATTATTGGGGATTGTATAATTTTACCGAAATTGTTTGATTTACTATCCATTCTTCACTTATACTATCGTTATTAGACTAGTACTCCTATAAGGTAAGACAATACTCCTATTTGCATTATCACAAAGATAAGTTTTCGTAACTTTAAGGTATTTTCTTTTGTTTGGTTTTTTAATAGTGAAATTGATAAGAATATATAGGAAATCACTGGTATTAAAATAAGTACAAGAAATAATAGATCAAAATGGAGACGGGAATCAATAAAAATGAGAAAAGGCAAAGGATCTATAACGATAATAATGGAATAAAGTATTACTGAAATTATAGCTGCAAATTTTAGCCCAAATTTAATTGGTATAGTGTTAATGCCTAATTTTTTATCGCCTTCAACATCAGCAATATCGAACATGATTTCTGAACCTAAACCCACTATAAAACCCATAATAGCAAAATACACAATAATAGGTTCCAATAGGGCGTCTGCTACTAAGGATCCAAATAAAATTGTAACGGTATAAGAATAAGCAATTAAGAGGTTCTTTATTAATAATTTTTTCTTTAACCCCATAGAATAAATATAAAAAATGGGGACGCTAATTAGGGCAATAATGGTTGCTATACTGTTTAAAAATAGAGATAATATCACTACGATTAATAATAATACAATTGCTGTTATTAGTGCAGTTCTTCGAGATATTAAACCTAAAACTAAAGGTCTATCACGCCTATTGTTGTTTTTATCTATTTCATAATCGAAATAATCGTTAATGGCAAAAGCTCCTGCTTCTGATAAAAAAATTATTAAAAAACCTAAGAGATATTCTGGTTGAAACCCAACTAAATCTCCCGCAAGGATGCCAGATACAAAAAAGCCGATCGTTCCAAACACACACAATTCAATTCTTATTAACTTCAAGAATCCTTTGATTTTTTCATTGATCATAATAAATTTCTCAATAATTTCTCAAATTTCGATTATTTTTATGATCCTAAAAACAAAAATAAATCTTTATGTAATTTTTTATAAATTAGGCACTATTCTCCCGATAGATATAAAATCATGGCTGAAACGAATAAATCCTTTTTCTCGCTCATAGATAATTGCTCATCTATGCTCTGCAAACCAACAAGTGAAACTTTGAATTTTCTGAGGAGTAATTCATCAAAGATCATTAAATGAGGATTTGAAAATGCTTCGCCGCTTTCTGTTTCTTTTCGGAGTAATTTTCTAAATTTAGGGTCTAGCCAGATTCTAAAAGGACCAGGGCTATGTTCTGCTTTATGTTTTATGTTGAATTCACTTTTAAGATTAATAATAACATCAAAGACAGTTTCGCATATTAGTTTCAAATTACTTTCATTTTCTTTGTAGAAATATTGAATTGGGACTGGTAGGCGCATATGTAATAGTAATCCTTGACCCTTCCGAAAGTTTATATGACCGTATCCAAAAATAACTTCATCAAAACCGTCCTTAGTAAATATATCATTTATCATCTCAATAACTTCAGGTAAGTTTTTTGGTTCGCTTAGAATATCTTCAAACCCGGGAAATGCGATAAAGTCTGATGTTCTATCTTTTGACTGGATTAATAGAGCAAAAGCTGATCGTTCTTGGAGAAATTCTTGGAATTCTTCTTCACTTAATATCTTCCATTCACAATGGGCTTCGATCTTCATAGAATCAATAAATTTGTCAACTAAATTTGCAGAGCCTTTAATGAGAGTTGCCCATTTGATGTGTTTACCCTTTGTATTTTTTTCTCCAAGTTCGTTAAATTTTCCAGGAAGTTCTTGGGCCGATATTACAAATTCACTTACCAAAGGAAAAATTTTTGAATCTAAAACAGATTGCAATCCATTAAAAGCGTGGATTATATCATAACCATACAAAATAACTTGTTTTAAGTCAGTTTCTGGAGCGTATAATTTGAAAGTTGCGCTCAATATCAGACCAAAATAACCATTTCCTCCTATAATTTTTAAAAAGAGCGGATCATTTCTATCAATTTCAGCCATCTCTCCGTCTGGTTTCATAATCCGAATTGTATCTACCCAGTTTTCGACAGAGCCAAGTTTTCCAGAAGTAATTCCACTGGCATTTGAAGCTATAAGACCACCCACTCTTACGGGTAACTTATAAGAACTTGCGGGTTGGACGGGAAAGATTAATTTATTATCGCTTCTTAGTAGTGTGTATTTAATTAAATCTGATACTAACACATTTTGATTGACCCGAACGGTATTAATTTTAAAATCAAATCGCATTGGTTCTTTATAAGATTGAAAATCGATCATATCAATGATTATACCATAATTACTATATCCTCCAGAAAGCCCTGTTTTTCCTCCGGCAAATGTAATTGGGATATTAAATTTCTGTGAATTCCTTAATATAACTCGTAATTGGCTTTCTACCTTTGGTCTAAACAAAACATAAGGTCTAATATGTAGATGTGAAGTATCTCTTATAGCACTTGCTTGAATTGGATCTCCTACAAGCATCACATGCCCCGATTGCATAGACTGATAATTGAATTTACTCTCTGATACTTTAGAGGTTTTGATATTTGTTAGTTTGAAAAAACCTTCCTTTTCCATATTATTTACAAACTTATCCCAGGGTAAACGATTTTGAAGGTCTTTGATTAGAGAAATTTGCTTCATGGTAAGTAATATCTCTAAATAATTCTTTCAATCTTAAAAATTAATTTACTTAGAATTAAAGAATTCATCAAGATTGAATTAATTGTTATAACTAAAAGTATTACTAATTTAATTATTTAAATCTTGTAATATTTAAGATTAATATGATTCCTTCAATTGAATGGACCGTCGATAACAAAGTTAAGATGATTGATCAAACTCTACTGCCGCATAAACTTGAGTTTTTAGAGTTTAACGATTTTAGATCTGTCGCAAAATCTATCAAAGTCATGAATATCAGAGGTGCTCCGGCAATAGGAGTAGCAGCAGCAATGGGTATGGCGTTAGCAACAATAGAATTTAAAGAATTAGTAAAAGACAATTTTCTCATTAAAATGGAGGAAGCTGCTGATATAATACGCAGTACAAGACCTACAGCGTCTAACCTTTTTTGGGCGGTAAATCGAATCTGGAAGATAATCAAAGAATTCCCCGATAATCCATCTAATATATCTGATCTTGTCATTGAAGAGGTAAAGTTAATGGCACAAGAAGATATTAATGTTAATAAGAATATCGGTAAAAATGGTGCTTCCCTGTTAAAAGATGGAGATGTCGTTTTAACTCATTGTAACGCGGGATCTTTAGCTACTGTTCAATATGGAACTGCATTAGCACCCATCAGAGCAGCAATTGAAGAGGGAAAAAATATCAGCGTTATCGCAGACGAAACGAGACCAAGACTACAAGGTGCGAGATTAACGGCTTATGAACTACAATACGATAATATTCCTGTAAAGGTAATTTCGGACACATCGTCAGGATTGTTGATGATGCTTGGAAAAGTGGATAAGGTAATTGTAGGGACCGACAGAATTACATCAGATGCGGTGTTTAATAAGATTGGGACATATCTAGTTGCATTAGCTGCGATGGATAATAAAATTCCTTTCTATGTTGCTGCTCCAACTTCTACACTCTCACTTCACGAAACAATTAAAGACGTTACAATTGAACAAAGAGACAGTAATGAAGTATGTAGTGTATTAGGAAAAGTGCAAATCGTTCCTGAAGGTGTTGAGTGTTTAAATTATGCGTTTGATATAACGCCCTTTAAATTAGTGACTGGCGTAATTACAGAAGATGGCATTTTCTCACCAGAAGAATTATTAAAAAAGTACAAGGTATAAAAAAATTAGAATAAAATCTGTAATTTAACTCGGAATGATATAGAAATGAAGCTTAATGAAAAACAAAAGGATACAATTATTAAAATTTTTATTATTGGAGCGATCCAACTCTTATGTTTTATTCTCTATTTGGTTATATCTGCGATTTCAGGCGATTTTACCTGGACAGTTGAAAGGCTAACATCATCTTTAACTGGTACTTTCATTCAAATTCTCAAACTCGTTCTCCTTATTAATGGAGTAATCTTGTTTGTATACATCGTAATTTTTTTAATTCTTTTACTAAAAGGCTAATCAAAAGCAATTAGAGCTCTTAATCCCTCTAAGTTTTTTACTTTAGAAATTTGAGTTCTTAAATTAGTTGAGTCTTGAATATTTTTTGTAAACCATATTGCATTTCTTCTCAATTCCATAAGCTTAAATTTCTCATGGGAAAAAGACATATCGATCGTATCATCTAAAAACTCATCAACGCATTCCTCGTACAACTTGAAGAATTTTCTCACTTTAAAAAAACTATTTTCGTGTTTAGGCTCTATTCCCTTTGCAAAATATTGATTTATTTGTTGAAAGATTTCTGGATTCCCCATTGATGCTCTTCCAATCATAAGGGCATCAACATTAGTAAATTCTAAGAATTTTTCTGCTGTTAACCCTCCATCTATATTTCCATTTCCAATCACAGGAATCTTGATTAAAGATTTTATTTTCTTTATAGTATTAAGGTCAAGGGTTGAGTCAAGGTATCGGCCTTTTACTGTTCTTCCATGAATTGTTAGGAAGTCAATACCTGAACGATTTACAATATCAGCTATTTTTTCGATATTATTTGTATTATTAAAGCCAGTTCTCATTTTAAGCGAAACTGGTCGCGAAGAATATTTTACTGTAGTTTTGAGCAAAGTTTCCAATACATCGAGATTCTTGAGGAGATAGCCACCTTCTTTAGCTTTTATCGCTCTTCTGGAAGGACAACCAGTATTGATATCTAAAACATCAAATTTATAGCTTTCCAGAAAGTCGATGGAACTTTTTAAAGCGTCTAAATCTGAACCAATTAATTGGACGCTTACCGGTCTTTCTTCCTCGATTTTGTGTAAATATCTCAAGACGCTTCTGGAATGAGTTTCAATCCTTTTTGTATAAAGCATTGGAACGCTTACTAACCCGATCTTACCGAACTTCCTACAAAATCGCCTAAATGGTGCTGTAGATACTTGTAGCATTGGCGCTAAAATTAAGTTATTTTCTAAAAAGAGCGTTCCTAATTTCATTTTATTTGTAAAGCATTATTTTCTTATCTTTTACTTTCCATAAACAAGAATTTTTTAAGAGACTTCAATTTATCTAATTTAGAAAGAATAAGATTAATCTCTATCAATAAAGAACTATATCACATTCTCGAATAATTGCTTAAAATGTCAAAAAACTTAAAGGAGTACGTTTTTAAGGTAAAGCCAACCGAAATTACGTATCAGGATAAAGAGCCATTAGAATTAAATAAAGATTTTATTTTCTTTCATAATAAAATAAAATTTAGAAAGGAAATTACTCAATTACAAAATATATTTAAAGAATATACAAAAATCGCGCTGCAAGCTTCTGGAATACGAGATTCATATTTAAAGGAAGAGTTTTCAGAGAACTACTATATCATTGTTTTTACTACTCACGATGTTGTGAGAAAAGCTAATGAGATTATTGAACCTCATAGTCATCTCGAATTAAAAAAAGGATGTTATTATCTAGAATCGACATCTGAGTATATTCTTTTACTTGCAAAAGATTTAGGCGGGATAAAGTCTGGAGTTGTTACGATGGAAGATATCTTCTATCAAACTTTTGAAGATTATTACACTCAGAGAAATACTGATGATTATGTAAAAATTAGATCATTTAAGCTTTTCAATTGTATTGAATAATCTGCTCACTAAATCTAAGAAATTTAATAAAAAAAGGTAATTATTTTACAAATTTCCACGGTTTTTGTCTTCTGAGGTTATACGCTCTTTTAGCGTATTCTTTCATCATCCGATTAGTGTTGAAAAAAGCTGCCAAAGCTATAGCATTCTTACTTCTGAACAACCATTCTTCGTGGTTTAAATAAGTTGGTATAATTTCATTTTCGAGAATCTCATAAATTGCCTTCGAATCAATATCCCAATCATTAGAAACTCCAGGATCTTTCGGATTTGAGTCATCAGGACCAATTGCCCAGCCTGCCATAGGATTCTTATGATACCCTTCTAACCACCAACCATCTTGAATGCTAAAGTTTAAAACACCATTCAATGCTGCTTTCATACCACTAGTACCACTTGCTTCTCGATATCTTTCAGGAGTATTGAGCCATATGTCACATCCAGATACTAACATATGAGATAAATCTATATTATAATTTTCCATCATTACAACCTTCACTCCGTAATTATCATAGATGTATTGACCAGAATTATAGATTTCCTTAATGTAATCCTTTCCCATTGTGTCCTCAGGGTGTGCTTTTCCAGCAAATATGAATTGAATTTTGTCTTTACAAATACTCCCAAGTTTATCAATATCTTTAAATATTAAAGTAGCTCTTTTATACGTAGCGAATCGTCGAGCAAATCCTATAGTAATGCGTTCTTCGTCTAAAAGATTCCAACTGTGTCCCTTCTGATAGCTAATTAAATTAAATTTATTTTCGATATGTGCGTCAAATATGTCCAAGTCATCAAGTTCAATTGCATTTTGAAGAATCGACGGATTTGCCTTCCAATTAGGCCATTTTTTATCAAAGATTTGACGAAATGGTCGACTAACCCAATACCCTAAATGAATCCCGTTTGTAATTGAATCGACTTCATATTGAGGAAACATTTTTCTGGAAATATCACCGTGTTTTTTTGCGACTCCATTCCTATAACGAGAAAGTCCCATCCCTAGATAAGTCATATTAAAACTACCATTATCATCAGCAATTTTGCTTATTTCCGAAGGCATCCGATGTTCAAATACTTTATTAACCAAATCTTGATCAAATCTATCGTGTCCTGCTGGTACAGGAGTGTGAGTGGTGAATACAACCTTATTCCTTACTTTGTCAAGATCTCCTTTTAACATATCATATAGTTCCACAATAGAAAAAGAACCATGTCCTTCGTTTAGATGGTAGGTTTCTATGTTGTTGTATCCCTGAGAATTTAAAAGTTTCACGCCACCAATTCCGAGTATCATTTCTTGTACAATTCTATTCCAACGAGATGTGGAATCGTATAACGATCCTGTCATTTTTTTCATCCAATCTTCGTTGCCTTCAATATCTGTAGTTAATAAATAAATCGGGATAATATGTCCTGATTGACCTATTACTCTGTATAGCCAAGCTGATACTAAAACTTCTTTATCTTCAATTTTTATCTTTATTGGCTTTTCAACTTTTTCAAACTCATAAAAAAAGTTCCACTCAATTTCTTTTTCTTTTTGCTCTCCATATTCATTGAAGAACTGATAAAAATAACCAGAACTATAACACAAACATAATCCTACCATAGGAAGTTCTAAATCTGCTGCCGATCTAACGGTATCACCAGATAATACTCCCAATCCGCCACTATAAGTTGGAATGTTTGAATCTACAGCGATTTCCATGGAAATATATGCAACTTGAGTGCTATTTTTTAAGTCTTTGTCAACTTCCATAATTCATCATTTCTCTTCTAGGTTTTGAATTAGAATTGCGATTTCTTCAATTTAATACTATCTATATTATTTTTAAAACTCTTGTTTTAAAATTTTATGTTAAAACAATTAATATGGAAGTTTCAATTTAATATGAATAAATTTAGGCTCAGCTCAAAATCAGGGATTGTCGTGAAAATAATAAAATGGCTTTAAATCATAGCTATCCTTCGTCAAGTTTTACAGTTGGATTTTCAAGATTAATTTTCTTTGAAATTCCGTGAGGATCCAATCCTTTAAGATTTAATTCATCTAATTTTTTCATAAAATCTTTATTTTCAAAAGTAGGAATTTTAGTTATGAGGTTTGGCACAGGTAATGGATTTATGAGGTTTGGCACAGGTAATGGATTTATGAGATTTGGCTTTAATATTGTATTAATTTTAGTAAGATATTCTTCACTTTGTCTTTTTTTTTCAAGATAATTCTTAAAGAATGGATTTTCGGGTCTTAAGTTTACGATTTTAACAGAATTTTTAGCTATTGGAGTATTTGGGATAGTAGATTTCGATATTCGACAAATGGGGCAGTTATTATTATCCAAACCGTGTATACATGACATATTTAATCACAATTATTAATTTAACTACTGAATTATTTAAATTAATTTTATCTTATATTTTTTTTTATAATATATAATAAAACATGAATAAATTTTATGGGGATAGTAATGACCGATAATTTTCTTAAAGAAATTAAATCTCAACCTCAAGCGTTAGAGGATACCTTACATTATATCGTAGGCGAAGGTAAGCCTCAATTTTTAAAAATTAGAGACTTTATAAAAAAAGGAGGGATAACTAAATTAATTTTCACAGGTATGGGTTCAAATTACATCAGTTCATATCTACCTTATTATATATTGAACCAATACGGAATTGCTGTTGAAATACGGGAGGCCGGAGAATTCTTGTTTAATACTTTTCCACGTGTTAAGCAAACTTGCTTTAAAGATACAGGAATCATAATTATATCTCAATCTGGTGAATCTGAAGAAATCCGGGAGCTTCTAAGGGATATTAATGCTATATCCATAGAAAACAAACCATTAACAATTGGTATCACTAATAATCCCGACAGTTATCTAGCCTATATGACCGAATTGCAAATTTTTATGAATTTTGATAAAGAAGTTTCAGTTACATCCAAAAGTTACGTGTGTACTCTTCTAATGCTTTACATCATGGCCAAAACAATTATAGGCGAATTTTTTACCTCCGAAGAAGAAAAACACGGAGTAGAAGATGTTTTAAGGCAAATTAGGGATTTATTGCAGAACCAAAAACAAATTAACAAAATATGGAAAGATATTGTACCTACTTTTGGAGAAAAGATTGATTTTATAGAATTTCTCTCGAGAGGTTCTTCACTTACAACGGCTCACCAGGCAGCTTTATATTTTAAGGAAATTGTTAAATCTTATTCGGAAGCAAATTCTATATCGACTTTTAGGCAGGGAGGTATAGAATGCTTAAACGAGAATACAAAAATCGTAATTCTTTCTTCTGACAAAGCCAATTTTGATTTGAATGTTCAGTTTATTGAAAATCTAGTGGAAAAATGGGCATTTGGGAGATTACTACACATTACTAATCAAGAGTTTGATGATAAAGTAAAAAAATTACACGATAACTCAAAGATTTTTACTTACCGGCATGGAATTAAAGATCCACATCTCGCACCTATTATGGAAATAGTTGTTCTCCAACTGCTGTTTTACAAGATCGCAGAAAAAAAGGGAATTGATTAGAAAACTTAAGGTATTATCATTAATTATGCGTAAATATCATTTAATTCTTCTCAGTCATTAGGAAACATGGAATCAACCGCTTCATCACAATCATTTAAAAGTTATCTTTTCTTTTGGTCAGGTCAGCTTTTTTCGTTGCTAGGTTCTACAATTGTACAATTTGTAATAATTTGGTGGATCACAATTGAAACTGAGGATCTAACAATTATCTCAGTGGCAGCTTTCTTTTCGTTTCTCCCTCAATTCCTTTTTGGACCACTAGCAGGTGTGTTTACCGATAGGTGGAATAGAAAAATCTTAATAGGACTCTCTGATTTTTTTCAGGCTATCACTACTTTAAGCCTAGTACTATTGTTTTTTTTTGATATTCAAGAAGTATGGCTTATTATTTTAATAAACAGTTTTAGAGGATTATTTCAAGGATTTCATTGGCCTGCAGTTAACGCTATCATTCCTTTAATGATACCAAAGGAACATTTAAGCAGAATGAACGCTATTAACTATATTTTCACAGGTTTAGTTACTACTATGGGACCCGTTATTGCCGGTACTTTCCTCCTAATCCTACCAATAGATCAAATTTTCTGGGTTGACATTCTAACTTTTGTATTTGCTATTGTACCTCTTTTATTAATAAAAATACCTCCACTACCTAAAAAAAAGAATATTAGAATTAAGAAATCTTATTTTGGCGAATTTAAGAACGGATTGAAAGCGATCAAAATTGTTCCAAGTTTGCTTACTCTCCTTTTTGTAGCGACAATTTTAAATTTTCTGGGAAACCCTTATGGCACTTTAATGGTATATTATGTAGAAGTAACACATTTTGGAACTGTAGAGAACACGGCTATAGTCCTTTCTTCAATCCAAGCAGGAATGTTCGTAGGAGCAATAATTGTCGTTATAAAAAAAGTCTGGAAGAAAAAAATATTAATCATATTTCTTGGTATCTTTGTAGGAGAAATCGGACATTTGATATTATCCTTTGCTCCACCACAAAATTTCATCGTTATAAGTATAGGTGGTTTTATCTTTGCGTTTATTGTTCCTTTTGTTAACACCATGTTTCTAACAATTCTGCAGACAGTAATACCTCCAGACAAGCAAGGTCGGGTTATGTCAAATGTAATTACGATTGTTACTTTGGTATCACCTTTAGCGATGATAATTTCAGGGCCATTAGCAGCGGTAATGGGTATCCAGACTCTTTTCATGTTAAGTTCTTTTTTAAATATACTATTTATAGTAATTATTTGGTTGGTTTCTAATGTACGAAACGCAAATTTCGATCGAATATATGAATTAGATGACTTAGATAAATTAGATGAGAATAATAATAATTAAAATAGTTTTTAAAAAAGGTCTTTTTAATTATTTTATACATTCCAATATTAACTTTTTTTGAAAAAAGATGACAAAAGCTATTATACTATCGGGAGGATACGGAACTCGCTTACGACCACTATCATGCACTATACCAAAATCTTTAATGCCAATCGTCAATAAACCTGTTATGGAGCGACAGATTCTCCTTTTAAAATCGGCAGGGGTTAAAGAAATCGTTCTGGCTGTGAGCGTAATGGATGATATTGTAAAAAATTATTTTAAAGATGGTTCCCAGCTAGGAGTTAGAATACATTATACAGAGGAAAAACATCCTTTGGGAACTGCAGGAGCAGTAAAAATAGCTGAGCCGTATTTGGAAAAAGAAAATTTCTTCATGATAAACGGAGATGTGATCTTAAACTGCGATCTAAAAGGAATGCTAAAATTTCATACAGCTAAAAAAGGTATTGGAACTATTGCTGGAAAGGTGGTTGACGATCCTTCACGATATGGCGTGTTAATAGAAAATGAGGATACTCACCAGATATTGGAATTCCTAGAAAAAGACGAATATTCTCCTCCCAACGGCAAGATTATTCCCATGCCAATCAATGCAGGAGTCTATCTATTAGAACCCGAAATTTTTTCTTATATTGAACCACATAAAAAAGTATCAATAGAGAGACAAGTATTCCCAATTGTCGCAAAAAAAGAGCAACTATTTTATCATCAAATAAGTGGTGTATGGAAGGATATTGGAAAGCCATACGATTTACTTGAAGGCAATATGATTCTAATGGTTGATTTAATGAAAAATTTAGAAGATAATGTTAAGAATTTAATAGACCAATCTGCTGACATCCACCCTAGCTCAAAAATTTATTCACCGTGTACCATAGGTGAAAAAGTAGTAATTCATGGTGATTGTAATATCGGCCCAAATGTAATATTAGGAGACAATGTATTTATTGATAACAATGTCGAACTTAGAGATTGCCTAATCTATAACGAATCTTACATATCAAGCAATGTTAAGATCGATAAAGCCATTATCGCCGATAATTGCCACATTCAAGAAAATGTAACATTAAGGGGAAACAATGAAAACCTCGTAATTTTAGCCTCCTATGTGGAAGTGTTAAAAAATCTCGAAATTTTAGCGCCTAAAACTATTTCGTTAACAGTGTGTCACCACGAGGTTTTAAAGGAAAGTATGAAATAAGTTATGAATGACCATCCAACACCAGAGAGTATCTACTCTAAATATGTTGATAAAAAGATAGGAACGAAACACGCCCTAAAATTATTTGAATCCATTATTAACAAGAGCGACGAAGAGAAAATCAGAGTCACTACTCTAGATTACATCGGTAAATTAACTGTTGATGACGAATTAGCCTTTAATATTATTGAAAATTGCTTAATTTCTGACGAATCCCCTATCGTTAAATTAGGTGCTGCGAAAACATTAATCCATTACTTTGCTGAACGAGTAGTAAAACCCTTACTATGGGCAATAGATAATGAAAATTCAATATATTTTCTTAAAAATCTAATCGATTTATTAGAAACTCAAGAATATCCTCAATTTGAACAAATTCGGAAAAGAATTTATAAAAAAATTACATCTAAGTATAACTTAAACCCAGTCGACTCGAAATTCATTCTAGATATTGAATATCTTGATTTTATGAAATTTCAAGCCGATTTTAACAATTTTCTCGAGAAGTTCGAATTATCAGATGCAGATAAACAAATTCTGCTTAAAGAAAATACTGAAATCGGTAATAAAGGCTTGGGTAGAGTTAAGAAAGTTGAAAGAGGTTTCATATTAAGTTTAATTCTATCAGATCTTAATGAAATTCCTTCCTCAATATGTAACTTAAGAAATTTACAGGAATTGGAAATCTCCAATTGTAAAATAGAAAGATATCCCGAAAAATGTCCAAATCTCTTGTCGTTAAAACTGGTTAAATTCAAAAATAATACAATAGATAAATTTATGTATTCACAGAAAAAGTCGAAAGAAAACTCTTAAAATATTAAGGAGGATGTAATATGGAAGATTTGAAAGAAAAGGGTTTAAAAATATATAACGCAATTTTTCAAGGAGAAAAATCTGTCGAACTTGACGAGATTCAATACCCAATAAAGAGATTTTCAAGCGGAATTAAATATGTTGATTTATTTGGGTATCGCTTTATAGAACAGAATAAAAATAAAAAATCCGAATGGGGAAAAAAAGCCCGAGAGGGTCATAAAATAATGTGGATAATTAAAGGAAGGAGATATCTTTCTCAAATATTAGATGGAGAATATTCTGAGTTAAAGAAAAAATCCTCTTAAAACTATTTCATTCTCGAAGTAAATACGCCTTTTTTATACAATCTCTGAAGTAATTAAATTTATTATAAATAGTATCTTAAATAATCAGTTATGCATCCAATATAGCTTCTACGACATTGATTCAGAAAAAAAAGAAGAATAGATAAAAACCTGATGATATTAATCGCTTTAATAATGGGATACAATTCCCATTTGGCATTTAAAAGTTATACAGAATCACATTAATTAGTAGTACTTAGAATTCTGAACCCCTAAAGACTGGACTCCAGATTATTTTTAATTGTTTATAACTATTTTGTAATTGTAAGAACATAAAAATAAATTAAAATGGAGAATTGAAGAGTAATGAATAAAATAGTAGAAAATAATGTTGAATACTATGAATTTTTAAGTGTCATTCACGAAATATCGAAAAAATCGCAATCTATACAGAAAGATTCAATAAGAAAAGTCTATCAGAATTATGATTTGAGGATATATCGAATAAAATTAGAGAAAGAAATAGCAGAACTCATTAAATTAATAATGAAGTAGAATTCCTACTTATTTTTTAAATCCTTTTTTTTTAATTTAATTATTACTTACCCACTAATTTATTGACAATTAGCTCTAAATAAGACATTCTAACGGATTCTTGCTTTTTAATCCCGAAATTCTCTAAAAATTGAAATAATAGCTCTTTATTTTCATCTACTTTTTCATATGATTCTGTTAATAATTCTACTTCGACGAAATGTTGTTCTAAAATAGGAATATAATCGATTAAAGCTTCTATTCTGGTATTCTTAAATTTAAAATCATACAGTTCTCTTTCTTTAATAACAGTAAATACTTCTCGAAATCCTAATAGTTTGAGAAGGTTTTTCATATCTTCAATTTCATTAATTTTTACTTCGATCTCTTCCCTTGTTTTGGTTGTTTTATCAATTTTTTTTCCTTTATAGGTTATAAAATAATTGATTTTTTGAGCTATCTGTTTATTATCCCTGTTAAATTCGATTGACTTTCTTAATCTTAATGCTTCATCAGTTTGTTTAAAATCCCTTAAACCTTTTGGCATGTTAAAGTAAGTATCTTCATGATGTAAAGAGAGTTTGTATACGCCATTAACATCAAACTTTTTCCGTATAAGGTTTGGATCGGAAATTTTGACTTTAATCTCAACTTCAATCATAATGCTTCTCTTTTTTCTGTTAATCAGTAATTGAATAAATAATAAAACAACTCCTTCCTATTAATTTTTAAGCCGACAAAACTTAAAAATGGACGGTTCAGTCTACTGAACAAAGTATTATTAGAAACAATGAGATATATCTAAATTTTATGTAAAATAATTAAAAAAAATGTTAGAAATAATTATAGGATTTAAGTTTTGTTTATTATTTCCTTTTTCTTCTCACTAATACTACAATTGCAACGCCTATTACTGTTCCTCCGCCAATAACCGAAGCTATAATAATTAATTCGAAAGAAATTGCTCCTCCACTCTTTCGGACTTGTATGACAGCCAAACCCGAAGTATCAGCCACGTAAGCGTAATCTCCGCTCACGTAAACATCCCATGCATCTCC
>SOKP01000030.1 GCA_004375715.1 Promethearchaeota archaeon
GCTTAGATCATTTAATAAATTATAATATTTCCAGATAATAAAGGACAAGGAGAAATTAAAATGCCTGAATTCGAAAAAGAAATTTTAAGTCTGCTCACAAAAATTGACAAAAAACTTGATAAGCTTTTAGGTACTAGCAGTTTAGAAACAGAATCGGCTAAAACCGCAATTCCACCAAAGGATGAATATGTTAAACCATCTGCTGTTGTTGAAAGACAGGATGAAGAGGAAAAAACGAAAATCAAACCACCCGTTGAAGGAAGAAGAGTTTGCCCTGCATGTGGAGGAGTAGCATTCAACACAGAAGAAGATAAATCTCAAGTATTATTTCAGCAAGGTGGAATGAAAATTTTCGCAAAACGGTATATTTGTAAAAATTGTGGAACGGAAGCTTAATTAAGAACAGACCAAATTTTATCTTTTTATAAATACTTCCAATCTTTGTAATTTACAAAGGAAATTATTTTCATTAACTTTTTCTAAAAACACATAATAGGAATTTTAAAGTAATTCAATATAGTACTTTTAGGTTTAACCATGAAAATCCAATTGGAAGTTGCTAATTTCCAATAATAAAATTTAATTTTAATCTTACTTTTCTCTTTGTAGTGATTGATTTATGGTTAACGAATTAGAAATTATTATCCAAATTATGTTTATTACTCTAGCAATGGTTGCTTTAAGCGAGATTTTAAACAAAGTTTTCGGATTAAACATGGACACTGCAAGAGAAATGAAAGAAAATTCAAGAATTTTACAGGAACGAATGAAAACTGCCAGACTTACAGGAAGTTCTCAAGAAATGATTGAACTTCAGCAAGAATCAATAGCATTGACGAAAGTAATGATGAAAAAGCAAATGATCCCCTCATGTTTAAGATGTGCTATTTTTTGGGGGATTTTTGGGTTGATAGGCGGTATCTACGCACCTTACGGAAATTTACTTCCGTTTCCAATTTTATTCTTTGGTACTGGTTGGTTTGGAGTATACTTCTTGTTCTCTATTACTTTTAGTCTTATTCTCTATGGATCAAAAAGACTTTATAGGAAACTAACTGGTAAAGAAGACAAGCGAAAAAAAGCATCAAAAGAAAATTTTGGTATGCTATCTCCAGAATCAGGAGATCAGCAAGGTAATCTCCAGTTAACAAGGCCAATTCCTATTAAATCCCCGCCTGTTGTTGACGCTGACGGTGAGCAAGAGGATCGCTATGGGCAGCCTAAGAGCGATACATGGAAAGATCGAATAAAAAAATAATTAATCAAAAACTAAGTTCATCTGATTACAAATGGCAGAAAATAATGTTATGAAGAAACAGATGATCCTCTATTTTATTTTTGCGGCATGTATGATCCTCTTAAATTACATCATACAAAAAATCAATGAACTTGCGATTTCTCCCTTTATCTGCTCTGTGTTCGGAGGAAATGATTTTATTCAAGCTTTGTATTGTTCTACAAGCCTTGTAAATATGCCTGAACTAATAGGTTCTATCGTAGCAGTCGGAATAACTTATGTTATTAAGTTTTTCTTAGATAAGTACCTGGTCTTTAAAAAAACCAGCCTAAAGATCAAAGAGACTTCACAAGAGTTTTTCAAATACTTTGGATTTGCTATTTTAACTACGATTGAAAATATTGGCCTCCAATTTATCTTAACCAACCTTTTTAATGCTCCGATAGAGCTAAGTATTATCGTCGCATTGTCTATTGGTTATGTAACTAAATTTTTTCTTGACCGAAAATATGTTTTCATTAATGATTATTGAGTCTATTAAAAAATAGGTTGATAGGTTTAAAAAAAGCAGAATCTTACTCCAATAATTTTTAATACTATAATTTTTTATTCTTTAATAGTATGCCAGATGAACAGCGAGATCAAAAAGAAGAAGACACATCGATGGTAGATGCATTAAGTTCACTTGGTTGGATCGAAGAGAAAGAGGAAGAAGAAGAGCACTCTGTTACCGAAGAAGAATCGTTAAAAGAACAGCTAAATCTCTTTGTAGAACAGAACAAACAACTAACTGAGGAAATTACTAACCTTAGAGAAGAAAATGAAAGCCTCAAAGCAGTAACAGGTTCTTTTCAACACGATAAGGAAAAATCCATTCAAATATCAAAAGAAAACAATGAGACAATTGAGAATTTACTGCAAACGGTTGTTCAAAAAGACGATCTAATTAAAGATCTCGAATCAAAAATTGACTTCTTAAATGAAACTCAAGTAAATGATTCAGAGAGTATCCTTTCAATTCAAAATAAAGAAAAGGAAATTGAAACGCTAAAATTTCAGTTAGAGGATAAAAACAACAACATTTTAAAGTTTAAAACTTCGAACAAAGAGAAAGAACAAGTGATCAAGGATCAATCTCGAGAGCTTGAGAGATTAAATAATATAGTCGCAGATCAAACACAAAAAATTCAAGCTGCATCATCTGACACGGAGAAACTAAGGTCAGAACAACAACAGAGCAAAGAAATAGCCGAAAAATTGGGTGAAAAAGAAAATAAGATAAAAGAATTACTGGAACAAATTCAATATTTAGAGAACGACACAATCCAAAAATCAAAATTCGAGAAGCAACAGATATTACTTGAAAAAAAAGATGAGATTATTACAGAAAAAGAGAAAGAACTGTTCGATTTTGAAAACTCGCTACAAACTGCACACCAATCAATAAAGGATTTACAGCAGAAGTTAGAAACTTTTAGTCTCGTAAAAAAAGATGTAGAAAAAAAAGAAGAACGCATCAAAAACTTGGTTTTAGAAATTGAGAAATTAACTCAAAAAAATATAACGAATGAAGATTTTATTAACCAAATTCAAGCTCGATTGGAAGAATCTCAAGAAAAATCTGGCAACATAACTGGAAAATTTGAATTAGAAATAATGAATTTAAGAAATGTCATTGACGAGCAAATAGCAGAAATCAAAGAAATAAGAGAAAATGATAAAGTACTGAAAAATAAACTAGAAGAGTCTGACCAAATTGAAGACCGAATTCTAACGGAAATGCTAAAGGTTAAAGATGAGAAACTCAAAGTTGAGTCTGCACTTGAAAACCAAGAGAAGGAACTAATCGAGTTAAAGAAAAAAATCAAAATTATGCGTAGAGATATTAAGAAATCGTAATAATCCTTAGTATTTGCTTAATTTAAAAAAAGATAAAAAATATTTATTTAATTCTTAATGTGGGGTTATTTCTCCCTCCATTCTATTCCACAGCTTCCACACTTGTATTTTTTCCCATAAACGCGTGGATAATCTAATATAATATTGCTCTTATCAATCGTTTCGTGGATCATATTTTTGTCTTCTACGGCACACTTAGGACATCTTCTTCGGCCTTCAGGTTTATCAACAGTTAAAATTGAGTCGTCTCTAGAACCAGGGATCCCTGGACCTGCACTTGAGGCACTCACATCCTTAATTTTAGCAATATCTGCTTTTATTTCATCCACAGTTGCCTCTCCAACCTCTGATTTAAATTCAGGTTGGATTCCCGCGGCTCTTCTATCTGCTTCAGTTTCAGGTTCTAATTCGGATTCAGCTCTTAATTGAACTGCGTCAGATTCCTTATAATCTACGCCACGATCTAATGCTGCCAAGAATTCAGCGTCGTCTCCCTCTTCAAAAATTTTCTCGTTTTGAGATCCCGCTCTCTCTGCGTCAATATTACGTGCCCATTGACCGGCTTTGACTTTTTCTTTAACATTACACGTTTTTCCTTGCCATATATATACTTTATTGCCTAAATCAGCAACATAACAATCTTCAGAGTCTAACGAGTCTTTGGAAAAAGGAACTTGAACCATTTTCATGGAATTAATTCCATCAAATTCTTCGGCCGAAACGCGGTAAAGAATGTTGCTCCACTCTTCAAATCCCGCCCAATCTCCTGTAGATACGTCTTTTAACAGTGTCTTTGCGTAATTCTTTTCAACAACCTTCATAGCACCCATCGAACTAACAGCTTTCATGAAACCGGGGGTTTCTTGGTTTTCATCCACCGTAATAATTTTAGCTGCCCCACCTCTTTGCTGGTCTAAAGTTCGGGCTTGAGCAGCTCCCGCTGTCTTTTCGTCTACGCTACATTTACTCCCAATCCATACGTATATTGTATTGCCATCGTCAAGAATGTAAACGTCTCCCATAGAAAATATCGGTTTTGAAATCTCTTTCAAATTACCTTGATCAACTAAAAATAATTTCATAAAACATTCCTCAAATAGATATTTTTTTTAGAAATTTTTATAATTAATATTTAGAAGATAAGAATTAGTCTTTTTAATTTCATGCAAAAACATATAAAAGAAAATGGGATAATTTATAGGAAATAGAAGAATTAAATTAAAAATCTTTTAATGCTTGATCAATTCTACTTACGAACTCTGGAATCTTTCTTATGTCGATTGAGCAGTAAGCGATTCTAATCCCATTAATGTTATCGTGTTGTTTTTCAATTGGAATTACGCCTACTTTATATTTTTTTAAAAGATGATCCGCAAAGGCATTCGCTTTGATTACTTCTGGATTTAAGTTAACAAATATAAAGAAACCACCCGCGTTTGGATCTACCGATATGTGTTCATTTTTTATTTTCTTAAACTCAGCGTTGATTTTCTCATATCTTTCTTTAAGGAGATGAATAACTTTTTCTCGTTTTTGGATCAAGCCATCCATTCCGATATCGTCAAAGAGTTTAAGGATTAAGCTCTGGTAAAAATGATTAGCGTTTGAGATCGTAGTTCTAAGTAAGCCAGAAAGTTTGTTTTCAATTTCAGTTTTCAAAGTTGTTAAATCTTGTGTATTTTTGACCCAGTGAGGTTTCAATCCAACTGTAATGAATCCAATGCGCCCCCCATAAAGTAATAACTCTTTAGTAATTCCATCTAACTTAATTGGAATTATATCCTCCTCTAGTTCGTGCAATGCATAAAAAATCGAGCGATTAATAACTTCCTTAGAATAAACATAAGGTTCGTACGCATCGTCTACTAAAATTACAATAGGTTTGGAAATAGTTTTTTGTGCTTCCTTTAAAGCATCTAATATCTCTTCCAATTCTCCTTGATTAGGAATATAACCCGTAGGATTATTAGGGAACCCCAGAATAAGAATGATTTTTTCTTGAACCTTTGAAATTTCGTAAATAGCGTTTTTCATTCCATAGACGTTAAATTTTTCATCTGAAAAAAAATCAAACGATTTGATTTTGGCCCCGATCAATTTCTCAACGATGTTATCGTAATTTCCCCATCTCTTATTAGGCGATATAATAAAATCTCCTGGATTTAGGAATAGTGAACAGCACAAGAATATACCATTTGTTATTCCCGCCGTCACGATTGGGGTAGTAATAAAGTTTTCAAGTCTATTTAGCTTCTCTTGTTCAGAATCTGTTTTATAACATGATTTTTTGATTATCCAATTTTTCCATAAGTTCTTTAAATCCACCAAGCCAGAAATCTTAGAATATGTTACAACATCGTTCACATTAAACTTGGTGTAGTTTTTTATATCTTCTAGATACAACGGAACCCATTCGGGAGAGCCGCCCTCAATAAAATCTTCCTCGAAGCCAAAAGCAGATCCGAGAGTGCCCATAATTTCGGCTTCTTTTTTTGCCCTTCCGGACCAATGAAAAACTCCCTGAGGTAAATAAATACGTTTTCCTAGTTCTGATAAGGCATTATAGAGAGGGGTTTTTTTTATAATTTCAAACTCCATGTTGTTTGATGTAATTATTTCTCAAATAAAAGTTTTTAAGCTGAATGCTATATGTTTTTATTAACCATTTAAGAATGTAGAGTATTGTGAATAATAATCTTAAAGAACGACTTAAATAGTGAATTTAAATAGAACTGAAGATATATAATCTAATATAAATAATCAAAATAGAATGAGTAGTCGCATCTAAAAATGTCTGATAAAGAAAATTCTGAACAGAAAAAAGTAAAAGAAAACATCGTAGTTAAAGGTTGGAATGAATTTGTTTCAAACATAACAGAGGGATACAACAAGTTCCAAAAAAGTATTGAAGAAAGCACTAAAAAGAATACAGAATTGTGGAATCAGAATCAAGAAAAGATTAACAAATTTTTTGAAAGTGCTAAGGAAAATTGGGATGCTACTATGAAAGAATGGGGAACCGAAATAGCAGAGACCCATAAAGAAAATGTAGATTTATGGAATGCTGATCTTGGAAAAGTTAAAGAATTTTTTGAAAATAATCAACGATCTTGGGAAAATAAACTAAAAGAATGGAGTGCTGATTTTGAAAAAAGACAAACAGAGACTAAGGAACAATGGGAGGCAAGAAAGAAGAAGATCGGTGAAGATATAAAGAATTGGCAAGATAATACGAAAAAAGATTGGGAAAAAGGACTGAAAAGCTTCCGACGCGAAATGATAAAGGGAAGTTATATGTTTTTAGTTTTTATGATTCCAATCTTAATTGTGGTTTTTGTAATCGTTGCATTAATCACTCGATTATTAGATTATTAATCTCATGGTTAAAGCATGTTTGGAAGAATTAATTAAATTGCTCTAGCTTCCCAACTCAATTTGAGATCTTGATATAATTCTAAATGATTAATTTCTTTTTCCTTTTTCTTAGCTTTCTGTAAAAATCTTCATGTGAGATGTATTTAACGCTCCAAATTAAAAGACCGTCTTGGTCTGTTTCAATAAAATCATCATCAGCTTCAACTCCGAATAATCTACCACTCTTGGTTAGCAAAGCTCCATTTAAAATCCCATAATGAAAAAGGGAAATGTACCCCCCACTGTCAAAAATTGCTTTCCAAAATATATCTGCATGTTCCTTGGACCTAATTAGATGAATCCAACCAAAATAACTCATAGTAATAATCAAAATGATAATATAAAAATAATAATATTAATTTAAGGTTTTTTCCCTATAAAATTTAACAAAGAAGAGCTACTTGGCGATACTGCTTTTTTAGCAAATTTAAAGCTTTGTAATCCAAAAATATTCCTCACTTGTTGTTCAAATTGGGATATTATGAAATCCTTAATATAAGTATCTGCTCCTGTTTTTTGATAGAAATGATAAGGAATAGTTATCAAGATAACATCCTCAGCTTGGCTAAATATTAAAGTATAATAGATTTTAATATTTTAAGGTGAAGCATAAAAAAGCGAAGTGAGTAAAAATAATAAGAAGACGGGCAAACTATCTTTACTAAATTGGCAAAAGTATTAGTGATTCATCTAAGCTTTTATATCTTTATCTACCTTTCGCCACTCTATTAAACAGATAATACCACCAATTAATAGAAGTAATTCTGGGGGAGCCCCACTAGCAAGACCATAGAAAGTCAATAGAGCAAATATAAAATTAGAGTTCCAAGGAGCGTATAATACCCAGGCAAATATGAATAGGAATAGTCCCACAACAAAACAGATGATACTGCCAACTCCTACTCTTTTAAATCCAACTCCGGCTCCAATTATCGCTACTAAACCGATTATTATGCTAACTACTATTTTTATCTTATACGCATCTATGTATGAATCTCCAAACCTATGAAACTCAATAACAAATAAAATAATGTACACAACAGTAAACCAAAAACCCATAATCATACTAAGAAAAAAACCAAATTTTGACAATTTTCTCACTTATTTAAAAAAGAGATAAATTTTTTCCAGATTTGTATAAATTATTATAACATTGAGTAAATCCATTATATAAGTTTTTTCATATCCATACGAAAATGCAATATATTTAATCATTAGCTTGGAACTTTCTGTAGTTCCAATATATAGCACGCTTCTATATGTAAAAATCCGTGTAATTCAGCCATGAATAGCTAAATAACTAGCGGAACAAATATTGATTTAGAATATTTAGAAATACTAAGTAATATCTCTCATTTGAAGTGAATCTAGAATATCGTTATCATTATGGGTTTGGAAGAAATGAAGGATTAATATTTGAACAATTCTTAAGTTTTAATTCTAATCTACAAACTATGTTTGTTTACATCCCTTTAACAAGTTTAATAGAAATTTATACTGGGAGTGCATTTATTTGAGTCAAGTGTTATCCCGCCAAAAAAATTGACACAAAAATTAATTGACACGTGCCCTAATAGACAGAAACGTATATAAAGGAAATCGGTCTAATTAATAACCACGAACAAATTATGTTTTACTTTTATGGCGAATATACCATGAAATCAAACGCAAAAGCAATAATTATAATTTTACTCGCTATAGGTCTCATATTTGCACTATTACCAATAGTTGCCATTAATCTTAGTTTCATAACGGGCAATAGCAACGAAAGTTCGGACTATCGCGATGGAAGTGATTTAGATAATAAAAATTTGAAACTCTCAGCAGTTTCGGGAAAAATTCATATAATCAATAATTCCGGATGGGTTGATTTTAGAAATGCTGGAAATTGTACTGGGAATGGGACTTATTCCGACCCTTATGTTATAGAAGATTTGGTAATAGATGGCGGAGGTTCGGGAAGTTGCATCCTGATTGAAAATTCGACTGTGTTCTTTAAAATTGAAAATTGTACAGTTTACAATTCGGGAGGGTATTATTATACGGAAATTGGGTTATCTTCAAATGCGGGAATTAAGTTATCGCATGCTAATAATTCCTACATAATTGATAACAATTGTTCAGGTAATTGGTATGGAATACGAATAGAGTATAGTGATAACAACACCATTTCAGGAAATACCGATAATGATGGGATATTAATATTCGGTAGTGGTAATACTACCGTTTCGGGAAATATAATGAATCATTATGGATTAGGAATATATGGTTCACTCGAAGAAATCTCCTCATACGACATAGATACCACGAATTTAGTGAATGGAAAACCTCTCTATTATTACACCAATGAAGTACACCTAGGACCAGACAATTTCACGAATGCTGGGCAAGTCATATTGGTCAATTGTAATGATTCATTAGTAACAAATTTGAATATTTCTGACAGTTCTATAGGAATATCATTACACTATTGTAATCACAACAACATCTCGGGAAACACCGCAAATAGCAACCGTCATGGGATATCTTTATTTTCTAGTGATTATAACACCGTTTCGGAAAATATCGCAAATAATAATGTTCATGATGGGATATTTTTAAATAGAAGTAATAATAACACGATCTCTGTAAACACCGCAAATAACAACAATGAGGTTGGGATTACTTTAGCCAATAGTGATTATAACACTGTTTCGGGAAGCACCGTAAATTACAACAATCTTTTTGGGATAGTTTTAGGTGATAGTAATAATAATGCAATCTCGGGAAACACCGCAAATAACAATTTTGATGCAGGGATACATTTAAGTTTTAGTGATTATAACACCATTTCGGGAAACACCGCAAATTACAATAGATATGGGATTCGTTTTTATGATAGCGATTCTAATACCATTTCGCGAAATAATTTGGTTGGAAATGATGTTTGTGTTTATGAAGATGAAGCCTCTAATTCTAATGTTTTTGAAAATAATGATTGTGGTGAAATAATTCCCGGATATAATCTATTCATTCTGTTGGGCATTCTATCCGTTGTAGTAATCATTCTAAGTAATAAAAAAAAAGAATAATGAATTTCATTTACCAAGAAGCGTGAAAGGATATGGTTTTTAATTGGGTTATAATAGCTCCAATTATACCTGCCATAGTAATTTTTTTAATTGCTGCGTTAATTAATGGAAAAGAACGAGTTTGCTTATTATTTTCGGGGACAATCTGTGTATTCAATATTTATGCTATTTTTAACCTTATAAACTCGTTTCGAAGAGACTATAATCGAAATTTATCCTTTTTTCCATTAAATCAATACGTATGGTATCTTTTACTAACCAATGCGATATTTATTGTTGTAGTTCTATTACTAATAAAATATTTGTATGAATTTAAGGAAAATCGGATCGTACAAAAAGTTCAAGCCTTTTTCACTATAGCAAGGGATAATATTTTTAAAATTGAGAAAAAGACTGATATAATTATATCACTTTTCTTATTATTTTGTGTATTTTATATCGTTGGTTTCCTAAGTCTCTTTATCCACGAATTTGGTCATGCCATGATCGCCCTACTATTTGATGGATATTACGATCACATTTTTATGAACATTTACTTGCAAGGAGGGTCATTTAGTGTCGTTGATATACAACCGAGCAATCCGTTATTTTTTGTTCAGCATACGATGCATCTTCTGGGGGGTTTAATTACTGAAAGTGCTTTTGCTTTAGTATCCCTAATTATTTTATTGAAAAAGAAAGAAAAAAATAAATTTGGTTGGCTTTTATCAATCGCAATAATCATGTTGTTTTTTGATCGTGTCGCCTTGTATTTTACATTTCCTCAATTGGTTAACTTTTCAAGCGATGTATTATCGATGGTTAATAGATTTAATTACGATCCCTGGGTCCTTTTCTTCATTTTTTTGCCTTTTTTACTATTAGCGTTCTACTTTACGTACAGAATAATATCAAAGTTTTATAAAATCACTTTAAATCGAGATAAGAAGTTTATCGGCGTATATTTTCTTGGTCTAACAGTTTACATAGTAATCTTGGTCATCTTAGGCGTAATAGATCGCTATATAATATCTTTTATTCCTCTTACTTTTTATTAAGCCTAAACGGAGAATTTGCGGATTAATTGCTTACAAAGCTATCGCATGCCCACCGTATTCGCTTGATAATTCAAGGAACTCTCTGTACCCTGTAGCCGATGCTATTTTTTCTGGAATTTATTGGAAATTAAGAAAAATCTTCAATGTAACAAATAAAAAATAATAAAACATTTTTTTTTATAGAAGTTGTTCTACTTTAATATTTTGTATTGCTAATAATATAAAATGAATTAATATGAGAAAAAAGAAAATAGGAATAATCTACATAATTATTGGTATCTACTTATTGATTTTTTCGCCCTTTTTATCACTGGTGTTTAATCAATTAAATTCTTCTGAAGATAATCTATTAACATTCCTATCTCTCTGGTTCATGGAAACTGGCTGGTTTGTAATAATGCTTGCTCTACTTGGATTATATTTAATTATCATTGGGAATCGTTATATCGTAGGATTTACAACGAAATCTTTCTACAACACAGAACAGAAATGAATGTGAAAGAAATTTATGGAATTATATATGAGATTTTTCATTAAGAAACAATGATAACCGAGCTTTTCTGGTCCTTTTACTTCTTTAGCCAATCTTAAGAAAAAGCTAAATGAACTATTCCAAATTATAAAGAAAGGAATTGATGATCATTAAAATGAAAACCCATTTATATTTGAAAAGATAATATATTTTAAAATGAAAGGTCTTTATCTATCTATGGATTCATCAAAATTGTTGCGCAGAAAGAATAAGAAATTAGCAAAAATGGGAGACGATTCATAATAATGACCTAGAACCTATATTAAAAACGATCTTGTAGATCCAACCAAACGATATAACGTATATTTGGAGGAAGTAGAAGAATGAAACAAGTTAAAATTATTAAAACTAAAAATGCAAATAAATTAGAAGACCTCATTAACGAAGAATTAGCCTTGCTACCAAATGGAGAGTGTATAACTACTTTTGAAAGGGCAGGAGGTACTCTCTGGGTTATTATGCAATACGATAAATAAAAGATTATTTGATTATTAAACTATTAATTAAAGCCCGATTGAAATATGTTAGAGATATTTATCATTTCTTTTCTGGTTGCTCTTACTGGAGCGCTATCGCCAGGACCGTTATTGACATTCACAATTTATAAGTCACTAAAACAAAAGAGAGGGTATTTAGCAGCTATTTATATTCTCTTAGGACATGCCACAATCGAGTTTACTCTAATAATAGCTTTACTTGCTGGAGCTTCCTTGATTTTTCAAAATATTATATTTTTAACTTTGGTTGGATCTATAGGAGGAATATTCTTGGTTATCTATGGAATATTTGCAATAAGGGGTGTTTTAAAAACTGATTTTGGAACCAGTTACACTCTCGAGGAAAATTTAGTAAAAGGATATAAAGGGAATAGTTATGTAGGAGGGATTTTAGTTAGTTTGTCGAATCCTTTTTGGACGTTTTGGTGGGCTGTGATTGGGCTCTCATTGATGGTGAGTTTTAATATCACGCTTTTAATGCCCATAGAGATATTATTATTCTTTATAGGACACGAGTTAGGAGATATAGTCTGGTATTTACCTATTTCTATCTTCGTTTATTACGGCGGAAAATCCTTGAATCCGAGAATATACAAATATATTTTGATAGGATGCGGTGTTTTTATGATTGGGTTTGGTATTTTCTTAACCTTTAATATAATTTTCAATCCGCCTACAATTTGAAAACCGTAGTTATTCATATTCATATTTTGCAAGTAAAAATATCCTAGTATCACATATATATAATAATTCTCTAGAATCTTCTTACTCATAGAATAATAAATTTCGAGATTTCTTGGAAACTGAAAAGTAAGAGCTCAAATAGATAAAGAACTTCCAAATTTAGAAAAAGCTGCTTTACTTGCTATAGCTTTTTGATGATTAATATTTAAATTATAAGAGTAACCACCGGATAAATAATGAGCGATAAAGAAATGATCAACTGTCCTGTGTGTAAGATGAAATTTATCCCAAGAACATTTTACCCAGATGAAGCTATATTTTCTACTCACGATGGAAAAAAACTATCAGGATTTAATGGATACATTAGTTCGAGGACAATAAAACCTCCAGAAGTGATCGTAAGCTCTTGGGTAACCTACTGCCCTTCATGTAACTACATTTTACGTTTTGTTAAAGAAATTGTAAGAAAAGAAAAAATCGTTACTCAAAACTCGAGCCCATCGGATTTCAGCGAAAAATATAATAGCTACTACTACGGATTTCCATACGGGGATTACTCCCAACACTTAAGGGAAATTATCACTAAAGTAAAAGATAAAATAGAGATTGAACTTCAAGATTTGAATTTTAGCATATGGGAAGACTTATACGCAATTGACGATAATTTTAAGTTCCTCGTGCGGTTTTTTGCTAGTTTAGAAAATTATTGCGACGGTAAATTGGGAATGGGAAACGACAAAAACATGACCAATAAAATAAAGAAGTTAAATTTACCAAAAGATATAGAGATACCCATGCTACAGCTTAACAATATCAAAGATGGTATTGTAAAGGGAGATTATGAATTATCGAGTGATGATGAAGATAATATTGACAACATTTTAGTACTATTTGTTTTACATCTACTCAAAAAACATATCCAACCACTCATCGATAAAGGACAATTGGAAAAGGGATATAAATTCATAAAATTTGAAGATTTTGAACATCAAATCAAAGCATACTTAGGTAACTACCTCTATACCAACTTCAATAACGACCCTAGCTCAACTAAACAAATTCGCCTGTTTTTGAGCGATCTCTATAAGGAAGTTATTGCTTAATATTATTCAATTCCCGAAACACACCTTGATTTTATACAACGATTCAGATAAGTCAGTTCGAGGTCAGGAGGTATCTAATTTTATCAAGTTCGAAGAAAGCTAGAGTTAAAATTAAGTATCGCATCTAAATTATTCAGTTTCGAAAAGTCCAATATTAGGATCTAAAAAAGTGTTTTGGCACATAGGACAAGAATTATACTTAAATAACCAGTCTGCTACGCACAAATAATGATAAGTTGAACCACAAAAAGGGCATGTAATTAGCTTATCTTTAACGAAGTTTATATTTTTATGACAAACCGTACACTGAACGTTAGATATTGAGATGCCTTGCCTTATTTTAACTTTATTAGTTAAAATTTCTTCTAACTTTGAACGTTCGAGTTCATATAGACCTAAACTTGAAGTTATTTGATTTATTTTTGAGGTAATCTCAGTTATTCTTTCTTTCAGTTCATCTTCTGATAATCTGTTAGCTAAAAAGGATGATAGCGCAAAGTTAAAGGGTAATCCTTCGAAATTTTCAGTCTGCTTAGTTATTTCTGTTATTTCTGCAAATAAAATAGATTCTGTATCTATCAGGTCCTTGAAGCTTTTAAAAATTTTATTCATTAAGACAGTTAATAAAAAGGAAAGCTGATTTTTCTTGCGATTAAAGTTATCTTCCCAATGTTTTATCGTGGCATAAATATCAACGTTATTCTCTTTATACGCATCTAATTTGTTGTACACTTCAGTTTTGATTTCGTCTATTTTTAATTTATAATTACTTAGAAGGTCTCTAATTTGTTTTAATTGAGGTAATTCTTCTTTAATTATCAAGGAAGTCTCATTTTCGTAAGATGTGATCATTTTATTTACTTCAGCAATCTTGGTGTCAACGAAACTTCTTACATCTATCCGAAAACTCTCATCTTTAATGTTATTCAAATAATTTAAATACTCTTCTTTACGCCGAAATACCTCAGAAACGATATTTGCTAGCGTTTTTTTTAGATTTACGGTAATGCTCGTATAGGGTTTTATAATCGTATCAAATTTCATTATCCAAGTGTCGATATCGTCTATTTTTAATGCGAAATCATCAACTTTTTTGTAATTTAAATTAATTATTTTTACAAATTCTTTGGGATCGCTTATATTATTTGTCACTACCTGAAATTGTTTATCCAAACCCTTAAAATACAAATCAACTATTTTAGGGAGAATTTCACTAAATTTCTGGGACATTAAACTCTCTAAATTTAATTTTCCAATTCCTTGACCGCTTAAATCGTATTTTTGATCTAGTTCTTCTATTTCCCATATATTTTCTCTTAGTAAATCTTTAACTAACTCGAGAACAACCGGACGCATTTTTATTTTTAATTTCTCAACCGTTTCTTTCCTTTCCAAGATGTTTACGAACTTGTCCCCTTCGTAATCTTCAAATACCCCATTATTATATAACAAATATATGAGATCGTCATATATTGCTACCTTGCTGTCTGATTTACTTAAGAAAAAGCTATTTAACTCGTTAAAGTGAAAGGATAGCAAAATGTCTTTACGGGATTTAATTTTTTTAGAGGATTTGGCTTCGACTAAGCTTCGTAAATACGCTTCCAGTTCTTGTAATTCATCCCATATCCCTAAATTGCTCGGAATATCGTTTAATTTGAAAGATAAATCTTTAATTTTATTTACTTCAATCCAACAGAGTGTATTGTTGTTGTAGAATTTCTCTATCTTTTGTAAATTTTTTTCCAGAAGAGGAGTAAATTCATTAATGTTATTTTGTAATTCTTTGCTAATTTTTAAAAAATTATCTAGAAATTTGTTATGCTTTATGATTCGTTTAATGTTCCTCCCATTAGAATTTAAACTCGCTAAATTACTTGAGACCAACTTCAACTCGCTTAAGATTTCTTGTTTCAATGAGAAATACTCTCTTTTTGAGACAGAAAATAAGTAAGATTCACTAAATTTCTTAATCTCGGTATAATACTCCGAATACGAATTAAAAACATCAATTTTAAATTCAGATTTAAGAAATTCATCTATTTCATCCGAGTCTATTTGCTCAGATTTAATAGTCGTTAGTTTTTTTTTCACGCTTAAAATTTCGTTTTTACTATACCCTTTTACCTCTCTAGAACCCTCAAAGGTATTGTTAAATAGACGCAAAGATAATCACCTTAATCAAATATTGAACAACAATTATAAAAATATGCCATTGCATAAAATTTTTAGCAAAAATGAGTGTAAAAAGAATTCCTATAGTAGGGTTTACTCTCCTAATTCCTTAATTTCTATGCGTCTTTCTTCGGAGCCATCTTTTGTTATGATGAGCAAATCTATTCCATTCCCAGACATAGCGTCTCTTTTTATTGAATTTCTTATTGCTTTTTCAACAAGTTTTACTCCATCTTCAATAGACATATCTGGCTTGTAATCTGCTTCCAAAATACCCATTGAAAGTAACATTCCTGTTCCTGTAGCTCCAAATTCTTCGGGAATCACAGAACCCAGGCCATCTAAGGTATAAATCTGTGGACCTTCCTTGTCTACTCCGCCGATTATTAAACTGGTATATAAGGGAGCCATCTTTCGAGCATATAGCATGTTAGAAAGCATTTTAGCAACGCTTTTTGTACTAATTTTGTCGTTAGCGTCTAACTCGTATAACACAGCTTGAGCTTTCAAAACTCTTGAAACAAATTGAAAATCTCCAATTAAACCATACGCTGCCAGACCGACATTATCAGTAATTTTGAATAGCTTTTGAGTGGTTTTATTAGTAACTGTGTAACCCCATGTCGCTCTGCGATCGTTTCCTAACACTACTCCATCTTTACACTTAATTCCTACTGCTGTTGCCCCTGGAACCATAATTTGTTGAGACATATTTTTACCTTTTTCAAAAATATAAGTTTAAGACACAATTAATTGTTCTTTCTTATAAATATAGAAAAACTCAGAATTAATTAAAATTTTCGTTTTAAATTATAACATTTTATTGAAATTTCCTAAAAATAAAGGGTTATTATCCTTGAAAACATTTTATTGATTTTTCATATTAGATTCAATCATGGAATTTCTCATTTTGAACTAATTTTTACTAATTAGGTCGATTATAACTTAATTAGTATGATCATTCAAAATTTACCATAACATTCATTGGGGATGATGTGATTCAATTCAAAATTTTTTAGTAACTCATTCAAGGATAATAGAAGCGATTTAAGACATTAATGAGTCTATTTTGATATTTGAACTATTTTGATTCTAAAAAAGTTAATTCAAATTTTTCGACTGATCAACCATCGAATGATCACACAATCTAACAGTTATATTGAAACCAAGTTTTTTTGTCGTGATTTTTTATGCACTAAATTCTTGAAGTTCTTCTCATATTGCCAAAAGATTTAAATAACTCTTCGGATATATTACTATCTAAGAAACTTTAATTATAAACATAAAAAAAATTAAAAATCAAAACTTTAAAAATTTTAATAGTGGAGGAATACGACCATGGCTAAAAAGAAACATAGATCAAGAATCAATTCGATTCTGAGTGGAGTTTTGCCTGGTCGCCAATAAGGAGATTGATGAAGCAGCAAGGTGCAAGCATCGTAGCTAGAAACGCAGTAGATCTTTTAATTGACCATCTTGAAAAGACTGCTATTGGTTTAACTGAACAAGCTCGAGCTTTCACAATGCATGCAAATCGTAAAAATTTCTAAGCTTATTTCAAGCAAAAATATTATAAAGATTACCAAAAACGATCTCCTATTGTCGATCAAGTATAAATAAAAGAAATGAGTTACAATTAATTTCAATCTTATTTTTTTCCTTTTTTTTGTAAGTTTTTATTAAGCACTAAGATAAATTCTTCTTTTTTTTTAGATCAGATTTCATTTTTTTCTTTATATAGAACTATTTCAATGGAGTAGTATAATATTAAAAAATAGTGATATTGAAATGTCATTTGATCTGGAAAATCCCTACTTAGATATTGAAGTTGATGATTTAGTTCTTGGATTGTATGAAACTGAAGGAGTAAGAAAAATAACTGAACTTTCACGACAAGTTCGATCCTTGTTAAATCTTAAAACTAATACGATAAGGTATAGGTTTAGTTCCAATTCCAATATACATGCGAAGTTAAAAGATGTAACATTCTATGAAAATAAAAAACAGTTCGAATCGTTAGCACTAAGGTTTATTAAACTCCTTAATAAAATTAATGGTATCAGTAAAAGGGACATAGAGGCAGAAATTCAAATCCTTTTCTACCACGTGACTATTAAACGAAACCATTCTTCTAAATTTCTCCTGAAAGAATTAGAAGATTTAACATTTCAAGTATTCATGAAAATCCACTATTTCTCGGAACAAGATCTCTATGATCACCCTTCATTTCTCAAAACCTTGATACAAATTGCTATTCAAGCATGTAAAACACGAAAAAATATGAATCATGCATTTTCTGAATTCTATGCTGAGTTAGGGGAGAATTATCATAATTTAGAAAAAGAATTTATATCTATAGTTCCGGAAAAAGTGATCAAGAACGAAAAAAGGAAAATTAAGCGACTTAGCGAGGAGTTAATGTCATGAAAGCGCATTCTCAAGTAAATCGGAAATCTTTACAAGAAGATCGCATCGCAATCTGTCCGAAGTTTGGATGTGAGGCGCTAACAAGAGTCAAACCATTGAAATTTGGATTTTTAGGATTTAACAAATATCCAAAATGCAAAAAACATGGCACTCCTTTAGTTTATATAGATGAAAGGATTAGTGTTTTTATAGACGCTGCGCTCTCCTGTTTATTTGATAAAGCAGGACTTCCTCCTGAAGATTTACTCATAATAATTAAAAAACAATTTCCTAAAGAACTTCATTCGTTCATTTATAGCTGGGTATACTGTATAACTATTGGAAGGGGTGCCCCGATAATTTCTCGTTACATGGATTCTCTTTCTAATGCTTATCTAAAAAAATTGACTAAAAAACAAGTAAAAACATTAAAGGGTGAAAAATTTTTGAAAACACACAGTCTTCATCAAACTATAAGAGATGGAATGCAAGAAATCACGAATCAATATACTAGACTCCTTAAACATCTTAGAATTCATTCGGAAATCCTCACGGATGTCCACCAGTTAAAACCACTATCTCAGAATTTAAGGAACTCCCTTCAAGCTTGGCAGAAACTGTATTCAGATGAGGCAACTAAACTACCTGAAATAGTAGAAGAGAGAAGATTATCACTTTTTGAAACGAAAAAATGGTATGACCACATCCTTAATATGGGAACTTGTAGATGTCTCCTCGGACTTTCTCCTGAAGGAAAAAATACCCGGAAAAACCGAATTACGGCTTTTGATCGTTATTCTGCTTATCTTGACTTTTTCAAGGAAGGAATTACAAAGAAATTTACCAAACCTGACATCGAAGACTTACTTACATCAGTTCAGACAGAGTCTTTTATCAATGTGCTTACTAATGAAGACGAGAACCATGGAGCAATATACATTTTTACTGATAATAGAACAAATAAAGTATATATTGGGCAAACAATTCGAGACATATTCGTTAGATTTGCAGAGCATTTACGTGATCCATGTAATCAATATCTCAGAAAGGCGATAAAGTATTATTTAGAAAAAGATATTGATTTAAAAATTATAAAAGTGAGTGATGACTACGCAAGGACTGGAAATGATGAATTTACTATCAAATTAATAAGTTATGCTACGAATCAAGATGAATTAAATAAGCTGGAAATAGAAGAGATTAAGAAAAGAAAATCATGTGTCTTAGATTATTTTGCAATTAAAAATAACGAAATTGTTCCACTTTATGGATACAATGTTACAAGAGGAGGAACTTACAGAAGTTTGATATTAAGTGATAAAAACGCAGCTGCATTTAGTTTTATTCAAGAGGGAGAACTTAAACATTTAGTAAGGCGTGGTTTATTTATATCGGAGATAGCAATGGAATTTCGAGTACCAGATCAAATTATCTATTCCAAAATTCAAGAATTTTGGGCGAACCTTGGTATATATTCAATTGATGATGCTAGGAACTATTTTGGTGGACTAAAAATCTATAACTCTAGAGTTAGACATTTTATTCTAAGAACAAAATCTGAAATAGATACGATTGAGCAAAAATCTCTAATACGATTTGAAAAACTAATAAAAGAAGGTTTTTCCACATCCGAAATTAAAATGGAGATGGAAATTGAACATGCTACTTTATATGCTATGTTAAAAGTTATAGGATTTAATACATTCACAGGAGCTAGAGACGCATTTGGAGTAAATGACATCTATAATGAAAGAATGGGTGAAAAAAGAATTAAGAAAGCGCGTAAAGGGAAAACTCATTCTCAATGGATAGAAGTGGATGAAAGTATATTTATCAAATTGATTCAACAACAACTTCATTATACTGATATGGCTAGCAAACTTAAAATTGGAGAGAGAACATTATATAAAAAATCTTATGAAGTTTTTGGTATTTCTTTATCAGAAGCTAACAGAATTTATAGGTTATATCCTGAAGTTGAAAAGATATTACTAAATAAAAAAGAAATTGATGAATCGAAATTACAAGACTGGGTTAATGCGGGATTATCAGTCAAAGAAATAGACCAAGAAATATTGAAGCTATTAATTGGTTTAGGATATGATAAAAAAGATATTGAATCCTTATTTGGATGGGATCACTTCCATGTAACCCGTTGGATTCCTGAAATACTAAACATGGATTTTTATCGGGCTAGAGATGAATATTGGTGGAAACCTAGAATTATTTGGTTATTTAGTCAGGATTATTCCGCAAGACAAATGAGGATTGTTAGTAAAGAATTGATTGGTAGACATGTTACTCATGACATCATAGTAAGAATTTGGGCAGAAGAATCTGCTAGATACGGAAGCGATCTTAATAAGTATCTTTACAATTTATATTGCTCATAAATGAACATCTGAACAAAAAACTAACATTATTATATTCTTTCGTACCCTCCTCAATTACGTCGCTTTCATTTTTAGCATCGTATTCTACTCCTTTGGGAAAACTTAAGTATTTATGTAATTAGAAACAAAATATTAAGTGACAATAAATTGAATGAAATTGTACTAAAAATAGACAATTTAAGTAAGACATTTAAACAATTTTTTGCAGTTAACAATGTTAATCTTGAGATTAACAGAGGGGAAACAGTGGGATTTGTTGGCCCAAATGGAGCAGGTAAAACAACAACTATAAAATTAATCGCAAAACTTTTAAAACCCTCTTCTGGGAATATCTTAATAAAAAATGAGGGAGGAAATTTACAAAATATACTCGAAAATTCGCAGGATCTCATCTCAATGGGCTTTTTAATCGATATTCCTGTGTTTTACGATTCAACTCCGTACGTTTTATTAAAACATTACGCTCAACTTCACAATTACCCGAAAAATAAAATAGACCAACGAATTGACGAATTACTTCATTTTTTTGATTTAACAAATTGGAAAAGAAAAAGAATAAAAAAATTTTCCAAAGGTATGAAACAAAAACTAGGATTTATACAAGCTATCATTCACGAACCAGAAATTTTATTCTTAGACGAGCCTCAAACGGGGTTAGATCCAAAGGCACGAATCAAAATTCGCCAATATTTGAAGAACCTCAAAGAACAAAAGAAAACGATCTTTATAGCATCGCATATGCTTCGTGAGATATCAGAAATATGCGAGAAAATTGCGTTTATTAATAACGGAGAAATTATTAAATTTGATAGAATCGAAAATATGGAAAAAATGCTTAAAACAAGTGAAATTGTGTGCCAACTTCTTGATCCAATTCCAAAAGAAGGATTTGAACTGGTCGAGAAAAAACTTATTGAAAAATTAGCACCATATTTGGATAAAAATATAGATACCACAATTGTTGAATCACCCGTTCAATATCAACCCTCAAGCAAGAATCTTACCATCTACTACGATGGGAGACCTGAAT